>CAZXUX010000010.1:0-25467 GCA_964644265.1 uncultured Gammaproteobacteria bacterium | reverse complement strand
TAGGCCTTAGGAGGTTAGGGATCATTTAGCTTTATGTGCCCTAACGGCCTAAAGCCTAATGCCTCGAATGCTATACTACAACTGATATGTCAGAGCCGATGGGTGGGTTGTGGAGTGGTATGCGTCCGCTATTTGGGACCGTAATCGGGGTGGGCATTTTTTCTTTACCCTATGTTTTTGCCCAGTCCGGTTTTATTTTGGCAGGCCTTGAATTGTTGGCGATTGCTGTAGTGAGTTTATTGACTTTTTATCTGTACGGCGAGCTGCTTTTTGTACATCAGAATCACACCCATTTTGTGGGTGTTGTTAGTCACGAGCTAGGTCCCTGGGGTAAGTTTTTGGCTTCCGCATCTTACTTTGGCGCCTTGTGGGGTGCGATGTTGGCCTACATGGTGGTGGGCGGTGAATTTGTTGGTAATTTATTAGTGCCACTTACTGGCTGGTCTCACGTTAACTGGTCGTTGTTATTTTTTTTCCTGGCAGCGCTGGCGATCTTTGGCGGTCCCGTGATTATCAGCAGGGTTCAGGGGGCGCTAATACCAATTTTTATAACACTTATTATTGTCTTGGCGGCTCTTGCTTTGCCGCATATTAAGACTACGGAGCTGCTAACTGCATATCCAGCTAGAATAGGTCTTCCTCTAGGTGTAATGCTATTCGCTTTCAGTGGCTTTGGGGCCTTGCCAGAGGTCAGAGACGTGTTGGTTTCTCGGCGGCGTTTCAGGTTGGCTATTGCGGTCGCGGTGACCCTGATAACTCTGCTTTATTTGCTGTTTACTGTTGCGGTGGTTGGTCTGACAGGCGCATCCACCACTCCGGTGGCCGTAGAGGGACTGCGGTTTGCTCTGGGCGGTCTACCGTTTGTGTTAGTTTCATCGATTGGCCTACTGACTGTCTTTACGGCCTTTGTGACCATTGGTCAGTCCATTCACAACACCTTATTTTACGATTTTCGCTGGCGGTTGTTTGCGGCTTGGTTTTTAGCTGTCGGCGTTCCGTTTTTTCTGTATTTGGCGGGCGCAAGAAATTTTATCGATATCGTTGGTATTACCGGTGGTTTTTTGGGCGGTATAAGCGGTATCATTTTGCTGGTCGCTTATGAGCGAGCTCGCAATTCGGTACACCTTGCTAAGCGCAGTCTAACCATTCCACTGGCGATCACCGGCTTGCTTTTCCTAGTCTTCATGGCCATGATTGCTAGTACTTTCATTGAACTAACGTCGCTTGCAGGGTAGACTCGCGTGGCGGGAGGTGTTGCTTGGTAGTGGGAATTTCTGCTAAGGCCGTCGACGAACTCATCGATAGCCTTTATATAAACGGTCATGAGCTCTGTGACGAACTGGAACGGCTGGTGCCAGCTTCTGAGCGGGTCATGTCACCAGACGAAGCCATGGACGAGCTCCTCGATGCCATCGAGGCTGGCAAGGTCTTGCCTCAGAACCATCCAAAAAGGATCATGCAGTTGCTAGAACGCCTGATCAGGGGAGAGATCGATTTCCACGCCAGTTAGTTGCCCACACGTACCCCGCCGCAAAACGGGGTCTTTTATTTAGTGCGACTGCTCGCCTAGCTCTCGTTCCTGCAGTTCCATGGCCTTAATTACGTTGGTCAGCAAATACGCTACGGTCAATGGTCCAACGCCACCGGGCACGGGACTTATAAAGCCAGCGTGGCCACTTAGGCTTGGGGCAGCATCGCCTACAGTCTTGTCATCTATTTTATTTGTTCCGACATCAATTACAATTGCCGCCTCTTTCACCATGTCGGGACTCAAAAAGCCCGCTTGACCGACGGCTACAATCAAAATATCTGCGGCTCTGGTGATTGCCGAGAGCGCAGTCGTTTCACGAGTTACATAGGTGGCGGTTACTCCAGCCTCACGGAGCAACTCAATTAACGGTTCAGCAAAAATCTCACTGTTGCCAACAATAACCGCTGATTTGTTGTTCAGCGTGCGTCGGGTCGCTTGTATCAGTCTCATTACGGCCAGGGCAACCGGCGGAATTAAAACCGGTCGGTTCTCAAGTAGGGCGCGTCGATTTTCTGGATGAAAGCCATCAACGTCTTTTGCTGGATGCACGGCATTAACCACGGCGTCAGAATCTAGCTTAGGCGGGAGTGGAAACTGTACCAGGATACCGTTAATGTCTTTACGTGCGTTCAGCTCTTGGATTTTGTCTATGAGCTCTTGGGTTTTAATATCGGCCGGCAGTACAAACTTTTCTACGTAAATACCAACTTCTTTAGCGGCTTCTTCTTTTAACTTTACGTACAATTTTGATGCGGGATTATCGCCGACCAAAAAAACCGCTAACCCAGGAGGGTGTCGCAGGTGGGCGATGCGCGTCTTGGCTTTGGTTCGAATATTCTTGGCTAGAACTCGACCGTTCAAAATCTCTGTCATACGAATGTGCACCACGATACCTAAAAGCGATAATTGAGGCAATTATAGCGGAAATAAAACAAGACCCCCGAATCTCCGTGCGGAATGTAGTTGCAGGAGTCGAGCTCAAACCAGCCTAGAGATACGTCAGCTCCTGATACAGCGGAAAGCCTTTCATGAATTCAGCCACTTCGGCTTTAATGGCGGCGAGCTTAGCCTCGTCGTTTTTGTTTGTAATAACTTCGTCAATCCAGATGGCAACTTTTTTCATGTCGTCTTCTTTGAGGCCTCGAGTAGTAACTGCAGGAGTACCAAGTCGAATGCCCGATGGATCCATGGGCGGGCGCGGGTCGTCGGGAATCATGTTTTTGTTGCAGGTAATGCCAGCTGCATCGAGAGCGTGCTGCGCTTCGGCTCCGGTAGCGCCCTTAGGCGTAACGTCGACGAGCATGAGGTGATTCTCTGTACCACTGAACATGAGTTTATAACCGCGACTTTGCAATTCGTCGGCTAGAACTTTAGCGTTAGCTTTGATTTGTTTGGCGTAGTTTTTGAATTCAGGTTTTAGCGCTTCGCCAAAAGCCACGGCCTTGGCGGCGATGACGTGCATGTGCGGACCGCCCTGCAAGACAGGGAAGACTGCTTTGTCGATAGCTTTAGCATGCTGCGCTTTGCACATAATCATGCCGCCGCGTGGACCGCGCAGGGTTTTGTGAGTGGTGGTTGTAACAACGTCGAAGAGGGGTACGGGATTTTTCATCTCACCGGCGGCGATGAGTCCGGCAATGTGCGCAATGTCGGCCATAGTCAAAGCGCCAACCTCATCGGCAATTGCTTTGACGCGGTCGTAATCGATGTCTCGCGAGTAGGCCGAGTAGCCGACTAGGATGAGCTTTGGTTTGTGCTCAACGGCCATGGCGCGCAGGTTGTCGTAGTCGATGGCGCCCTCGGCGTTAGTCTTATAGCGAATAAAGTTATAGCGCTTAGCCGAATCAGTAACCGGATGCCCGTGCGTTAAATGGCCACCGTGCGATAAATCCATGCCGAGCACGGTATCGCCTGGGGCAAGCAACGCCGCGTACACCGCAATGTTGGCTGGTGCGCCAGAGTGTGGCTGCACGTTAACGTGTTCGGCGCCGAACAATTGTTTAGCCCGTTCAATGGCCAACGCTTCAAGCTTATCGACCGCTTCGCAGCCGCCGTAATAGCGCTTGCCGGGGTAGCCTTCGGCGTATTTGTTAGTCGCCACCGAGCCTAAGGCTTCGAGTACAGCGGGGGAGACAAAATTTTCTGAAGGGATGAGCTCAAGCCCCTGGCGTTCACGTAGCAGCTCTTCTTCGAGTGCTGCAGCGATTGCTTGATCTTCCTTAGCTAAGGCATTCATCATATGGCCATAATTGTAGCGAACGACCAAGAAAAAGAAAACTCGCCCAGGGGAGAGCGAGTTAGGTAGAAGACCGGATTTTTTTGGGCAAGGCCAGGTGGGTGAAGCGCTTACGCTCAGGTGGCGCGATGTTCTCCAGGCTGTTGGTTGGTATCAGCAGAAACCTGCCAACGGCCGTTTCCAGAATGGCCTCGGCTACCTCAGCCGCTTCGTCTTCATCGGCGAACGGGCCACTGGAGTAGACCAAGTCGCGTCTTCTGATATCGGTGAACGGTGTGCCGTTTTGCACCACCAGTACTGTTGGCGTATACACCTTGCGGCTGGTGTTGCTTCGCCTCAGTACCGCCATAACCACCCACACATCTTCCAGCAAACACCTGGGTGGCAGTACCAGGGAATACTGGGCTCGTAAGTATGTTTTGACATCAAACAGTTCTTCTTCGACTCGGCGACTGGTGCTACCGAGCAGTAGAGTAGTGCCGCTTTGATCGGCTTCGCGCAATTCTCCAGGCCTAAAGACGTACAAGCCAAGCCTTTTGCTTTCAGAGTGTTGTACCGCCATGATGTGGTGCACGGTGTCTCCAGGTTTAAGGAACAAGCGAGTAAACAGTTCTTTACCCGCTTTGTCAATGTCTATCTATGCCAAGGTCATTTTGTGGTAATGTACCTGGCGTTGAAAAGATTGCTGAATATGCCCACAATTGCCGACAAATTTCGTGAGCGATTTGGTTCATGGTTTAAAGAAAACGAACCGCTCTCAAAGCATGTTAATTTTAGAATTGGTGGTCCGGCCAAGTATTTTGTGGAGGCCAGGTCATCAGACGAGCTGGCGGCCGCGGTGGCGATGGCTAATGAGAACGCTTTACCCTATTTCATTTTGGGCGGCGGCTCGAACACTCTGGTGAGCGACGCGGGTTATCAAGGTCTAGTCATTAAAGCCGCCAATCGTAACGTACGCATTGAGGGCGAGCGCGTGATTGCCGAAGCTGGTGCAATCTCGGCGGCGGTGGCTCGGCAAACTGCCGACAAAGGCTTGCGCGGTTTTGAGTGGGCGATTTCATTGCCGGGCACAATCGGCGGTGGTACGCGCGGCAATGCCGGTTGTTTTGGTGGCGAGATGAAAGACGCCATCGAGTCAGTTCGTTTGCTTCGCCAGGGCCGGATAATCGACCTGCCGGCCAGTGAGCTTCATTTTGCTTATCGTCACAGCGCGCTTAAGGAACCGGAGCACGCGCACGACGTAGTGCTCGAAGTCACTTTGCATTTACAGCCAGGCGATCGTAATCAGGCCATGCAGGCGCTTAACGATAACCTGGCGGGCCGCAAGGCATCGCAACCACTTGGCTCATCGTCAGCGGGCTGTATGTTTAAAAACTACGAAGTGAAAAGTGACGAAGATGTTAAAAAAATTACCGCTCGCGTGGCCGTGCCTGAGGCTATGCTGGCGAGCCACCGAATTGGCGCCGGTTGGTTAATTGATCAACTCGGTCTCAAGGGATTGCGAGTGGGCGATGCTCAGGTGTCGCAACAACACGGCAATTTTTTGGTTAATTTGGGTCACGCCAAGGCCAAAGATATTGTCGCCTTGATTAGCGAAATTAAGAAGCGGGCTCGTGATGAATTTGGAATCCAGCTTCAAGAAGAGGTACAGTATTTAGGATTTTAACCCCTATCTATGCGCATTACTGAAATCAAGGGAACGAATATCGAACTAACCCAGGCGATTAAAGATTACGCCGAACAGAAATTAGCCTCGTTAGAAAAGCTCACCGAACGTTATTCGCCCTGCGATGCCGCTATCGATGTCGGTCTTACCAGTAAGCACCACAATAAAGGCGATATCTTCTACGCGGAGTTTAATCTTACAATTCCTGGCGGTCAGTTGCGCGCCAAAGTTGTTCGCGACGACCTTTATGCCGCCATCGACGAGGCTAAGGATGATCTCAAGCGTCAACTAGTAGATCGTAAAGAGCGCTAAGTTAGCTAACGGCCAAAGGCTAAGTGCCAACGGCTAGTAAATATGGCATTTTACGATCAATATAAAAAAATTCACTGCGTTGGCATTGGCGGTATCGGCATTAGTGGCGTAGCCAAGTTTCTTTTAGCTAAGGGCAAACAGGTGACCGGTTCCGATACGCAAGCCTCGGAAATCATCAGCGATCTCCAGGCTCAAGGCGTGCAAATTTTTATTGGTCACTCGGCCAGCAATCTAGCTGCTGACGTCGATTTGGTGGTTTATACCGAAGCCGCTAGCGCCGACAATCCCGAGCGTCAGGCTGCGGCTGAGCGCAACATTCCCCAGCTGGGTCATTTTGATTTTCTTGGGGCTTTGTCTAATGATAACAAAACCATCTGCCTAACCGGAACTAACGGCAAATCAACCACTACGGCCATGACGGGTTTGATTTTTGAAGCTGCGGATTTGGATCCAACCGTCTTTGTTGGTTCTTTGGTGCCCGGTTGGCCAGCAGGCAACGTGCGGGTTGGTCAAAGCGATATTCTGATTGTAGAGGGCGATGAGTACAAGCAAAAAATGGTTAAACTTTTTCCGGCTACTACAGTCATTACCAACATCGAGGCTGACCATCTAGACGTTTACCGCGATCTAGATCACATCATCTCTACCTTCCGTGAGTTAGCTCAAAAGACCACCGGCGAAGTAATTATCAACGCCAACGACGCCAACTCACTACAATTAATAGACGAAGCCGAAGCTACTTTTGGCACGGTCGAAACGGCAGACTTGCGTGCCGACAATCGTCGAACCGAGGCCGGCAAGCAAACTTTTGACCTAGTTGCCGGTAGTCAATCGTACGGTTCTATTAGTCTGCGAATTCCAGGCGAATTTAATGTATTAAATGCTTTGGCGGCAGCTAGCGCCGCCTTGAGTTACGGTATTGCTTTTGAACACATACGTTCTGCCCTGGAAGCCTTTGGTGGGATCTGGCGCCGCTTTGAATTGGTCGGTCGTTATAATGGCGCAGACATTATTTCTGACTATGGTCATCACCCCACGGCTATCAGGGGAACGCTCTTGGCTGCTAAAGAGTTTTTCCCCGGTCATCGCATTGTTTTACTGTTCCAGCCACACCAGCACAGTCGCACCAAGGAGTTGTTTCATGACTTCGTGCGTTCTTTCCACGAAGCAGATGTAGTTATCTTGTCAGAAGTGTACGAGGTCGCGGGTCGCGAAGGTAATGGCAACAATGTTTCTGGTCGTGAATTGGCCAGGGAGGTGGAGCGACACATGATGGAGTTTTCTCCCCGTTTAAAAAACGTAGTTTACGCCGTCGATCTAGCCAAGGCCGAAGAAGAAATTCGGCATAACGTAAAGGACGGTGACGTGGTAATTATCATGGGCGCCGGCGACGTGGATAAAGTTGCTCGTAACCTAGTAAAATAAATACGGCAGCTGCCGTATAAAAAAAGCCCCCGCAAGTCCGACCTGGTCGGACAAGGTTGGGGGCACGCTGTAGTCACGCGACCCTCACTCGGGGGCGCGTGATGTTCTGCTTCTGGGCGCGCACCACGACCTTGAGGTCGAACGATACACGCAGCCTGAGCTCCCCCTCGAAGGGTCCAGGGAGGGGCGTCTCGCGGGTGATCTTCGGAATCACGACCTCCAGCGGACCTCTTCCGGCGTCCTCCCAGTCGTGGGCGCCGTTGTCTTCCAGTCCGAAACTGGTGGCCGACCATGCGGTCTTGAGCACGAGACCATCGACCGTGAAGTCGATCGCGGCGATCGGTCCGCGGATCTTCTCGGTCCTGTGCCACTGCTCCAGATCCCTGCCGACCAGGAGAAACCTCTCTACCACTTCTCTCCACAGCATCCTTACCCTCCAGGTTGCAGAACATATATACCGGCTAATATTAGCCAAGTCAAAAGAACAATGGGGATTCTTGAATAACTCCGTGCTTTGGGGCACTATAAGGCGCAACCTGATTAATCGGCGCCGAGCTCGAATATATGTCTCTTTTTACCAAGATTTTCGGCGATCCAAACGCAAAGGTAGTAAAAAATTTGCAAGCCGAAGTGGCTCTGATAAACGGTCTTGAGTCGGCGGTTTCAGCTTTGAGCGACCAGGCTTTAGCCGCCAAAACTAACGAATTCAAAGATCGTTTAGCCAAAGGCGAATCGCTCGACAGCCTACAGCACGAAGCTTTTGCGGTGGTGCGCGAGGCCGCTAAGCGTATTCTTGGTCAGCGACACTACGATGTTCAATTGATGGGTGGTCTTACCCTGCACCGCGGCGGCATTGCCGAAATGCGTACCGGTGAAGGTAAAACCCTAACCGCAACCACGGCGGTCTACGTTAATGCTTTGGTCGGCAAAGGCGTTCACGTAATTACCGTTAACGATTACCTAGCCAAGCGCGACGCCGTCTGGATGGGCAAAGTTTTTAGCTTTTTGGGTTTGAGCGTGGGCTGTATTCAGCACGAGAGCGGCTACGTCTTTGATGAGGGTTACAAGGCGCCAGTTTTAGAAGAAGGTGCCACCGAAGCCATGATCAGTTCATTTCGGGTACAGATGGATTTCTTAAAGCCGGTTAATCGTAAAGACGCTTACGATGCCGACATTACCTACGGAACTAACAACGAATTTGGTTTCGATTATTTACGCGACAACATGGCTACCTCGCCAGCGCAAATGGTGCAGCGCGGTTTGCATTACGCCATTGTCGACGAAGTCGACTCGATTTTAATCGACGAAGCGCGAACGCCGTTAATTATTTCGGCCCCAGCTGAAGAATCGGCAGATCTGTATTATAAATTTGCCGACATAGTTAAACACCTGCGGGTTGACGAAGATTTCAACATCGACGAAAAAATGCGGGTCTCTACCTTCACCGAGGCCGGTCTGCAAAAGGTTGAGCAGGCGCTTGGTATAAAGAATTTATTCGATAACGGACTCCAGAGCGTTCATCACGCCGAACAAGCGTTGCGCGCCCACGCCCTGTTCCGCAAAGATCGCGACTATGTGGTACGCGATGGCGAAGTCGTCATCGTTGACGAGTTCACCGGTCGCATGATGGAAGGCCGACGTTATTCCGAAGGTCTGCACCAAGCCATCGAGGCCAAGGAAGGAGTTAAGATTCAGCGCGAAAGTAAAACTTTGGCGACAATTACTTTTCAGAATTACTTCCGACTTTACACTAAGCTGTCCGGTATGACCGGTACGGCAGCCACCGAGGCTGAAGAATTTGAGAAGATTTATAAATTAGAGGTCACGCAAATTCCAACCAATCAGCAAAATCGCCGTACCGATTTGCCGGACCGGATTTATCAAAGCGAAAAAGGCAAGTGGCTAGCGGTGGTTCAAGAAACCAAAACGCGTCACGAGGCCGGGCAGCCGGTTCTTATAGGTACGGTCTCAATCGAAAAAAACGAACTGCTCTCGCAGCTTTTGCAGGCCGCTGGCGTGCCGCACCGCATGCTAAACGCCAAAAATCACGAACAAGAAGCTGAAATTATCGCCCAAGCCGGTAAGAAGGGGGCGGTTACCTTGGCTACTAACATGGCCGGCCGTGGAGTCGACATTATTTTGGGTGGCAATCCGCCAGATAAAGACGCCTCAGAAGAAGTACGCGCTTTGGGTGGTTTGCACGTGATTGGTACAGAGCGTCACGAAAGTCGTCGTATCGATAACCAGCTGCGCGGCCGCGCCGGTCGTCAGGGCGATCCTGGCAGCACCCAATTCTTTGTCTCGTTCGATGACGACCTGATGCGCGTCTTTGCTTCTGGTCGAGTTAAGAGCATGATGCAAACTTTGGGCATGGAAGAGGCTGTGCCAATAGAAAGCAAGATGGTTACTCGTGCCCTTGAAAAAGCCCAGCAACGCGTTGAGGGTCATAACTTCGACACCCGTAAACACGTGCTTGAATACGACGATGTGCTGAACAAGCATCGTTTAGCGACTTATGACGAGCGTCGTAAGCTGATGTCAGAAGAAGGCAAGGGGGCTCACGAAGAGGTCATGAAAATGATCGAACAAGAAGTCGAGCGAGTTATTTTCTTTCACACGACGGAAAACGAAATCCACGATCTACCAGCTCACTTAGCGCAAACAGGCGAAGCCGCGACCGTGCCTGGGGACTGGGATCCAAAAGAAATCGTCGAGGCTTTAAATACCATTCTGCCGTTACCCGCAGAGACCGACCACAAAATCCGTCAGGAGTTCGCTACCTTGTCGCGCGACAAGGAGCAGCTCATGCATCAGCGGACAAATGCCATTAAGTTAATGATGGACGCGGTCAATGCACGAGTTGCCGAAGTGGGTGAAAAGATCACTGATGCCAAGGCCATTGAGCGAATTGAGCGCAACGCCATGCTGCGCGCCATTGATGGCGCTTGGATGCGTCATTTGGACGACATGACCTATTTGCGCCGGGCTATCGGTTTGCAGGGCTATGCCCAGCGTGACCCGCTGGTTGAATACAAAAAAGAATCATTCCGTCTTTACGCTGCTATGCGTCAGGACATTATTCGCGACGTGGTCTACAATATCTTCAAAATTTTCGATAACCAACTAAAGGGCATGGCCGTCTTACAAGCTGCGCCGCACATGATGAAAGCTCTGGGTAAAATTCTTGGAGTAGGTAATAAACCAAACGGTTCATCTGGTGGGGATGCTAAGCCGCAAGCGAAGATTGGTGGTTAATATGCAAAACGACTACGCGCTTCCTCGGGTAGGAGTAGGGGTGATGCTGATGAAAGACGGCAAGCTTTTGCTTGGCAAACGCCGCAATTCGCATGGCGATGGCGAGTGGGCGCTGATTGGCGGCAAGCTGGAACACGGCGAATCGGTAAACGATTGCGCCCACCGCGAAATCATGGAAGAGTCTGGCCTGGAAATCGAAAATGTTCGTTTTGCAAACGTCATAAATAGCACCAAGTACTTGCCCAAGCACTTCGTGGCCATTGGCATGATCGCCGATTGGAAATCCGGTGAGCCGCAGATTTTTCCCGAGGAACGTATTAGTGAATGGGGTTGGTTTGACCCAGCTAATTTGCCTGAACCCATGTTCTTTGACAGCCTCCAAGTAATTACAGCCCACAGAAACGGAAAATCTTTTGTCGATTTGGAATAAGCTATAGTGTCGATCTACCAGGCCGCTGCCTGGTCTACCCGGCAGCAGCCGGGATCTACTATCTACTGTCTACTAAAAATGTGATTGGCTTCTTCGACTCCGGCTACGGTGGGCTCCTGATAATGAAGGAGTGCCTCAAAGCGCTGCCCAAGATGTCGGCCGTGTATTTTGGCGATAACGCACGGGCCCCATACGGATCAAGAACTGAAGAAGAAATTTTTAGCTTCACCGTCCAGGGGGTGAAGTTTTTGTTTGCTCAAGGTTGTAATTTAGTCATTTTGGCCTGCAATACGGCCTCAGCCAACGCCTTGCGACGCATTCAGCAAGAAATTGTTCCGCAGTATCCTGGCAAAAACGCACTCGGCATTCTTGTGCCTACGGTGGAACAGATTAGCGGCGGGGGAGTTGTTGGTGTTTTTGCTACGCCAGCAACCGTAGCTTCGCATGCCTACGCTAAAGAGATTACTCATCGTAATCCGCAAGCCCAAGTTATCGAGATCGCTTGTCCTGAGCTAGTCCCACGCATCGAAGCGGGCGCGAGCCTCGACGAGTTGCGGCCGTTGGTTCAAGGCTACGCGAACGAGATGAAACGGCGGGGTGAAGTGGCGGCAATTCTTTTGGGCTGCACGCATTACCCGCTCATTAGAAATCTTTTCATTGAAGAATTTCCTAAGACTCCACTTTACGATCAAGGCACCATTGTTGCTCAAAGTTTGCGGGTGTACCTAGATCGTCATCCGGAGTACGTCGATGAGTCCGCGAGAACGCCTCAATTCTTTACAAGTGGCGAACCTGCAGTTGTGGAAGATGTAGCCGGTAGAATTTTTCATGACCGTGGTATTATCTTCACCGCTATAAAAGTCTGACTTTGAAGTTATTCAACCTATGCAAAATCACGAAGAGATCTACAACCGGATTAAAATGAAGAAAGCCGAGAAACGCGATTTAAATGAATCAGTGCGCAACGAACTCGAGCAGCACAAGCGGTATCAAGAGATTTTAGACAAAATGGCAGAACTACGCACCGAAAAGAAAGCCATCGAGAACGATGTTATGAATCAAGCCATCGATCGCAATAAACTCGACGAGCTGGCGGTCGATATAAAAACCGACACCGAGCTGTTGAGCGATGTGGTGTTGAACAAAATAATGGCCAACGAAAGCTGTGAAATTATCGATGAGATGAATGTAACTTGGGTACCCTTGTTTTCTGTTCGCTTTAAGAAGAGCTAGCGGCTAGCCGCTGTGGGTTGGTGAGCTTGTCACAAAGCCAATGTTCTTTTAAACTACGGCAGTCTATGAATAAGTATGCTGCCGAGCAGGCTTTTGTGCATCGCCGCTCTCGTCTGGTTTTTGCTTCGTTTATTGCACTGTTCATTGCGGCCGGTTTGTTCGCCTTTCCAAAACCCTGGAACAAAGCCATGCACTGGGTGGAAGACAAGGTTGGTTTTCATCTTCCGTATTTACCAGAGCAGGAATTTCGTTTGGGTCTAGACCTGCAAGGGGGAGTACATCTGGTATATGACGCAGACATGGCTACTGTCGGCGAGGGCGAGCGTGCCGATGCTCTAGCAGGTGTGCGCGATGTAGTCGAACGCCGAGTTAATGCTTTTGGCGTTGGCGAACCATCGGTTCAAACCACCACCACTGGCGGTAGCTACCGCATCATCGTCGATCTCCCGGGCGTTACCGATGTCGCTTCGGCTATTTCGCAAATTGGCGAGACTCCAGTCCTCACCTTCCGCATTCCCAAAGAAAATTTTGACAACATAGAAGCCACTGCCGAACAAGAAGCGCAAATCGAGGCTGCTCAGCAAACCGAGCGAGCCGATGCTTTGAAGGTATTAGATCGCGCATTAGATGGGGAGGATTTCGCAGCGCTCGTAAGTGAATTCTCCATCGATCAAACCACCAAGGACACGGCTGGTGATCTTGGTTGGATTTCGGCTAGCGATCAGGAGTATGGCGGCCTAGTAGAGCAGATCGAAGACGACCGCTTGCGTCGGGGCATTATTGATGGCCTTTACGAAGGCACGTCTCGTATTCACATCATTGATTACCAAGAGAAGCGCGTCACTAAAGAGCCAGAGGTGTCTCACATCCTGGTGTGTTATCAGGGGTCAACGCGCTGTGAGCAGACCCGCACCAAAGAAGAAGCCGAGGCTCGTGCTAAGGAGATCTTAGAGCAAGTCACCAGGAGTAATTTTGCCGAAAAAGCCAAAGAGTTTTCCGATGAGCCGAATGCTAGTACTAGCGGCGGCGATCTTGGTTACATGACCCCAGGCATGTTTGTGCCGAGCTTTGAGACGGCAGTGAATAGCCTAAAAGATAATCAAATTTCTGGTTTAGTAGAAACCGAGTTTGGCTATCACATAATTTATCGTCAGTCATCGCGCTCGGTAAACGAATATCACTTGGCGCACGTCGAGATGCCCTGGACCACGTTGTCAGACATTGCCAACGTCGATCCTTGGGAGAACACTGCATTATCCGGCAAACATTTAGCTCGCGCTAATGTTGCCTTTGATCCAAATACCGGCGCTCCATACATTGTGCTGGATTTTAATCAAGAAGGTGCTGACTTGTTTAGTCAGTTGACGGCAGATCATGTTGGCGAAGTTATCGGCATCTTCCTCGATGGTCAGCCAATTACTACCCCGGTAGTTCAGCAGGCAATCTACGGCGGTCAAGCTTCAATTACTGGTAACTTCACTCTTGAAGAAGCTAAGTTATTAGCACAACGCCTGAATGCGGGTGCCTTGCCGGTACCAATTTCTGTAGTTAGCCAACAGACGATTGGTCCTACTCTTGGCGCCGATTCGCTTCACAAGAGTATTATCGCGGGTATCGTTGGCTTCATCTTAATCGCCCTGTTCGTGACCAGCTATTACCGTTTGCCGGGATTGTTGGCCGTCATTGGTCTTATTTTTTACGTGGTCATTAACTTGGCGCTTTATAAGGTCTTCAATGTTACCGTTACCTTGTCTGGTATCGCTGGCTTCATTCTGTCTCGAGGTATTGCGGTTGACGCCAATGTTCTAGTGTTCGAGCGTCTAAAAGAAGAGCTACGCGATGGGCGCGACTTGGCCACGGCTGTTGATGAAGCTTTCCGTCGCGCTTGGCCATCAATTCGCGATGGTAACCTAACTACACTTATCGCCACCGTCACTCTTTACACCATGAGCACCGGGTTTATTCGCGGTTTCGCTTTGACCTTGACCATCGGTGTGCTTACATCAATGTTCACCGCCTTGGTGGTAACACGTGTTCTTGTAACCATCACCTCAAGGTTCAAAGCAGTGCAAAAGCCACTATTTTTCCTTGGTCTCAAACGAAAAACCAACTAGTATGAATCGGTTGAATCTCATGCGTTACAGTAAGGTCTCTCTGTTTGCTTCAACGACCTTAATAGCAGCCGCCTTGGCGGCCATCGCCATCTTTGGACTCAATCTTGGCATCGACTTTACGGGTGGCAGTATCATGGATGTTCGCATAACTGGCGCAACCGTGAATACTGTATCCGAAGTTGTTTCTCGGGGTGGTTTTGAGGGTAAGGTACAAACCAGCGAGGCTGACCATTACCTAATTCGGTTACCGCAAATTACCGAAGAGCAGCATCAGACAATTCTGTCTGCTCTCGATGCTCGCTTCGACGACGTAGAAGAATCGCGTTTTGACCTTGTCGGACCAGTGGTTGGTAAAGAGCTCGGCCGAGCTTCAGTGCGCGCCATGGTCATCCTGCTAGTACTAATTGCGCTGTACATTAGCTGGGCTTTTCGGCGAGTTTCTTTGCCGGTTGCGTCTTGGAAATACGGCCTCGTCACTCTACTTTCGGCTTTTCATGACGTGATCATCCCGCTTGGAGTATTTGCTGTGCTCGGTCATTTTTGGGGCTTTCAGGTAGACACAGCTTTTGTGGCGGCCCTGCTTACCATTCTCGGTTACTCAATTAACGACACCATTGTGGTACTTGACCGTACGCGCGAAAATATTTTCCGCACTCGTCATCAAAACTTACCGTTCGAAGACATAGTAAACAAAAGCATCTTCGAGACCCTCGGGCGCTCTTTGAACACGACCCTAACTACGCTCTTGCCGCTCTTCGCTATCCTAATTTTAGGTGGTGATTCAACGCGTTCCTATGTGCTAGCCTTGATTATCGGAATCATTTCGGGTGCTTATTCATCTATCTTCCTAGCTAGCCCACTGCTGGTTCTCTGGGAGAAGTACGGTCGTAAGTAAAAGCGGCAGCTATCGGTATACCAGGCAGCTGCCTGGTAAAAAAAACATCCCACGCGCCTCGCGTGGGATAGTTGATACTACTTGCCGGCAGTCAACCGACGCTTCTGCGGGATGATGAAGATCTGCATGCCGAGCGCCTGCAGCAACCACCACCAGGCAAGAACCGCGGGCACGATGGCTACGAGCGGCGAGACGGTCGTCACGAGTTGGAGCAGCACTCCGACGGTCGTAACGACGCTGCTCGCCACGAAGCTGTAAGCGTACCCCTCCTTGATGCGCTTGAGCGCCTCGATGTCGAAGGCATGGCGCTGCAGCGGGCTGGCCAGGAGTGGCGTGGTTACGATTGCTGCCAGCCACCAGCCGTTTCCAGGTTTTTCGATGTCGTTCACGGAACCTCCAGAGAGGGGAGTGATTCCCCGGAATGAACCAGCGCATTATGGCGCTTTTTTGTTTGTTGTCAATGTTGTTTATTTGGGCTCAGGTTTTAGGCATTAGGCCGTTAGGGCGCATGAAGCTAGGCGGATCCCTAACTACCTAATGCCTAAAGCCTCGTGTCTAGTCAATGCGAGTGGTATACTAAGCAAGAATATGCTAGGAATTGTGCTGCAGTTGCCGCCCTTTGCGGCCGAGTATCTTGCTGCTAATACTTACGAAACCATGGCGGCTCACGCTCTTTTGGTTTTTGGTTGGATCCCGGTTTTTGGTGTGCTGGTATGGGGCATGACCCAGCTGTGGGTTGATTTTAAGCAGGGTAAGTACTTCGGCAGCTTGAAGTGGGTTTTGTTAGAAGTAAAGGTTCCAGAAAGCGCCATCCAGACCCCCAAGGGCATGGAGAATTTCTTTGCTAACTTGTCTGGTACCAAGAGCGGTATCACCTGGCGAGAGTCTTGGCTGTTGGGCAAGATCCAGGCTATTTTTTCTTTTGAGATTATTTCTAACGGCGGAGAAATCAAGTTTATTATTCGTACTAGTGACAAATACACTGACCTGGTCGAAGCTTTGATTTACGCTCAGTATCCAGAAGCTCAAATCAGTCAGATTGAAGACTACACAAATTTAGTGCCTCACAAGTTCCCCGATGACGAATACGACATCTTTGGCGCCGAGATGAAATTGTCGCGTCCATCATATTTTCCAATTCGCACTTACGAAGACTTCGAACATACTGGCGAAAAGGAGGGGCGCTTTAAAGATCCATTGCTGCCCGGGCTAGAACTAATGGGCAAACTGCAGCCAGGCGAACACATGTGGCTTCAGTTTGTTATTACCCCGCCCGATAGCCAAGACTGGTCAAAAGAGGGCGAGAAGTTTTTAGGTACCATCATGGGCAGGGAAGCTAAGAAGAAAACTACCATGATGGGCGAACTAGCAGGCGCCATAAGCTCGCTACCTAGCGAGTTGCTTACTCAAACGGTGGGCGTCTCGTTGGGTGGCGGCGCTGCAGCAGAGAAAAAAGCAGATGATTTCCGTGCCTTTAAGTTAACGGCCTCAGAAAAAATTCAGATGGATTTAGTGGCCGAAAAAATCACCAAAATTGGTTGGTTGGTAAAGGTTCGCTATCTATACGTGGCTAAGAAGTCAAAATTCCGCAAAGGCATGATGGCTTCCGGTATGAAGGGTATTTTTCAACCGTACAGCAGTCAGTTGCTAAATGGCTTCGCTGCTCACGGTCCAGCCGTCACCAAAGATGATTACTTTTGGCAGAGTTGGTCGCTACCCAAGAAGCAAACTAATCTTATTCGCCGCTTTGCGGCACGCAATCCGTTTGCCGGCGGTCCTGTAATTCTGCTTAACGCCGAAGAGTTGGCAACCGTTTTCCACTTCCCGGCAGCTGACGCTCGTACCCCAATGATCACTTCGCTTGGCGCTCGTCGCGCCGAGGCGCCAACCACCCTGCCTTTTGCCGATGACAAGAATGGCGATGGCATTCCTGACTGGAAGCAAATGCACGGTCAGGAATCGGCGGTATCGGCTCGTGACGCAGCTTCAGTGGTCAAATTACCGACCCCGCAATCGCCAACGGCTCAAGTTGGTGCCCAGCCACAACCGAATTTACCGGCGCCCCTGCCTCCGGGATTAGATCTGAGTGACGAGCCAATTGATCTAAAAGGCGAAGCTCCGCCAAACCTTCCTCTCTAGATAGCTTATGGCCAACCGCTACCCGCACGAACACGAAGCGGACATTGTCTATTTCGGCAAAACAAATTTCCGCAACCAATTGCGGAAATTTGGCGTTAAAACAGATGATCGTCGCCGCCACGTTTACGTCATTGGTAAAACCGGTATGGGTAAAACCACCCTGCTGGAAAACATGATTTTGTCCGACATTTACGCTGGCCACGGTTGTTGTTACGTCGATCCGCACGGCGATACCGCCGACAAGCTCATAGATTACATCCCATCTTGGCGCATTAACGACGTGGTGTATTTCAATCCGTCTGATGTTGACTTTCCTATTGGCTTTAACATCCTAGAGTCGATTGATCCCAGCATGAAGCACCTGGTGGCCTCATCGCTCATGTCGGTCTTTAAAAAGATTTGGGAAAACGTTTGGTCGGCGCGCATGGAGTACATTTTAAACAACACAATTTTGGCTTTGCTCGATACTCCGGGCACCACTTTGCTCGGCGTTAACCGCATGTTGTCAGACAAGGCTTATCGCTTGGAGGTGGTTAAGAACATTCAGGATCCAATTGTTAAACAATTCTGGGTGCAAGAATTTGCCGCCTACGACGCTAAGTTCGCGACCGAAGCCGTCGCGCCAATCCAAAACAAGATCGGTCAGTTCATTTCTTCGTCCATTATTCGCAACATTGTGGCTCAGGCCAAGTCGACCATCAATTTGCGAGAAATCATGGATAATCAAAAGATTTTGATTATCAACCTGTCTAAAGGCCGAGTGGGAGAGGACGCCATGCGTTTGCTCGGCGGTATGTTGATTACCAAGATGCAGATTTCGGCTATGGAACGGGTTAACGTTCCGGAATCTGAACGCGAAGATTTTTATCTTTACGTCGATGAATTTCAAAACTTCGCTGTCGAGTCGTTTGCCGGTATTTTGTCTGAGGCCCGTAAGTACCGGTTGAATTTGATCATGGCACACCAGTACATCATGCAGCTGTCAGAAGAAGTACGCGACGCGGTGTTTGGTAACGTGGGCACTATCATCACCTTCCGCGTAGGTTCGCCAGATGCAGTGTTCATGGAAAACGAGTTCATGCCACGCTTTACGCCGGAAGACATTATCAATTTGCCAAAGACCGGTGTCTACCTAAAGTTGATGATCGACGGCGTTACCAGTCAGCCGTTTTCGGCTGTGACCTTGCCACCGATCGCACAGCGCACCGGTAGCAGTCAGCGAGTCTTAGAGCAATCCCGCGAGCGTTACGGTGGTAGCCGCAAGCAAATCGAGGAGCGCGTGGCGGTATGGAGCGGCTTTGGTCCAGACGTTAACGTAGAAGAAAAAATGGCCGAGGTGACCAAGGCAAAGAAAGATGCCAAGAAGGCTCGTTTTGGACATGAGTATAACTGTACGCGTTGTGCTAAAACTTTTACTTTGCCGGTAGAACTCGATCGTTCGCGCCCGATTTACTGCGAGGACTGCAAACCGATCATTGACGCCGAACGCACCAAGGGCAAAGGCAAAGGCGCTATGCCAGCGCGATCGGTTACTGCGTCTGCACCCGCCATGGCGCCGCTGCGCGCAGCTCAGTCTGTGCCGCCAGTCAGGCTCCAGCCCCCACGTGTTAAAGACGGCGAAATTATTCCTAAGTCACCCGAGCCTTCAACGGTGCCAACCGTATCTCTTAGTAGTCTGGCACCTCGCCCAGAAAAGTCAGAAAATAAAGCTCCGCTAGTCGCCGCTACATCAATTGCTCAACCCGAGGCATCGGTCGAAATCAAGCCGCAGGCGCCAGTTGTCACTCAACGGGTCTCGGCGGCTCCAGTGGCGCAAGCTCCGTCCATTCCCACCAGCCCTTCGGTGCTAGGCGACGGCGAGCACAAAAAGCGTAAACGCCGACGTCGTAAACCTGGAGCAGCGACTCAGGTGACCTCCACGGTGCCGATCGCAGTCCAGTCGCCCGCGAGCCCGCAATTACCACGACCCAAACCACCGAGCCAGCAGTCGGCTGGCACCGCGGTGCTACCGGGTGAGAATATTACGTTTGGCGAATAATCGACTATGGACGTTTTACAGGCGGTTGTTTTAGGCGCCGTTCAGGGTTTAACAGAATTTTTACCGGTTTCTAGTTCCGGTCACTTAATTTTATTTCCAGCTCTCTTGGGCTGGGAACCGCAAGGTCTGGTTTTCGACATTACCGTACACGCAGCCACGCTGTGCGCGATTTTGTTGGCCTTAAGACGCGATATTGTCGATTTAGGCTTACGCTGCTGGCGCGGAGAAAAAACTGCTCGACTGCTAGTACTTAAGTTGCTGGCGGCTACCGTACCGGTGGCGGTTGTTGGTCTGCTTTGGGAAGATAATCTATTAGCCTTACGCACCACCACCGCCGTAGCCTTGTCGCTCATTGGCTGGGGGTTGCTATTGGCTCTAGCCGATCGATATACAGCCATGATGCGCGGTCAGGTGTCAGAGACCACCAAGGTGCGGTGGTCACAGGCATTATTTATTGGCTGTCTGCAAATTTTTTCTCTCATCCCCGGCACGTCGCGGTCTGGTGCCACTATCACCGCCGGGCTCTTTAGCGGCATTGATCGGGCTACGGCCACTAAATTTGCTTTCTTGCTGGCTGTACCAGCCATTCTTGGCGCCGCCGCTTCGACCGCTATAGACGTCTCCCGCACTGGCTTAGATCTGCCACTAGACGTGCTGGGCGCAGGATTCGTTAGCGCTTTAGTTTTTGGCATTTTGGCCATCCGTCTGCTATTGCTCATTGTTAAGCACTCGACTTTTCTGGGTTTTGCTATATACCGTATAGCGCTAGGTATTTTTGTGCTCTTGTATCTTTAACCGCTTACAGGGTACAAGGTATTAGGTCTTAAGCGGTTAGGGTTTCATTTAGCTTTACGCACCCCAACGGCCTAAAGCCTAATGCCTAGGTAAATAGTCACGCAATATGGAATTAGCTAGAGAACAAGCAAAATGGACCGATTACGAGTTAATCGATTCCGGCGATTTTGAAAAATGCGAACGCTTCGGCGATGTCGTCATGGTCCGACCTGAGCCGCAAGCGTTGTGGAGTAAGGGCGATACAGTAGCTTGGTCCGCCGCTAAGCTTATTTATGCCCAAAAGGGTCGCGATGGCGAGTGGCAAAAAACCTCGGTCGTGCAGGATCGCTGGGAAATCACCTGGGAAGATTTAAAGTTTTCCATTCGTCCCACCTCGTTCAAGCACGTTGGACTGTTTCCTGAGCAGGCGAGTAACTGGAAGTATTTGCGTTCGACACTTAAGCCGGGCATGAAGGTACTCAATCTCTTTGGCTACACTGGCGGCGCAACACTCGCTGCTGCTTCAACTGGCGCAGAGGTAACTCACGTCGATGCTAGCAAGCCGGTGGTTACCTGGGCGCGAGAGAACCTCGAGCTCTCTGGCCTGGGCGATCGTAAAGTTCGCTGGATCGAAGACGACGCGCAAAAGTTTGTGGCTCGAGAAATCCGCCGCGGTAACATCTACGACGCCATCCTCATGGATCCGCCAGCTTTCGGTCGCGGACCAGAGGGGGAGTTGTGGCAGTTCGAAGAGCACTTGCCAAAGTTATTAGCCGATTGCGCGCAAATCTTAAACCAAGACTCAGGTCTACTTTTAGTTAACGCCTACTCCCTCGGTTACCCAGCCTTGGCTATAGAAAACCTCGTCCGCACTGCTGTACCTTTTGCTAAAGATTTATCTTCTATCGAATTAACCATCAAAGAGTCATCGAGCAGAGGCTTTGAGCTCCCAACCGGCATTGTCGTAAGGGCAAGTTGGTAAGCTTTTGCGTCTTCAAGCCTTAGCCTTATCCTTTGTTTTAGTCTTGAGCGAAGTCTTTGAAAGACTTAAGACTAGGGATAAAGTTGAGAATTTGGGATAAAAAATCCCCCAGGCCTCGGAGGAGAGCCAGGGGGGATCAGCGCGTCATCTGCAGGTCGAGCGGCGGCTGGCAGAGCAGCTCGTCGTCCGCGGCCAAGTGCGGCACCACGCGGCACGCAGTCAGCCAGGACACCTGGGTCGCCAGGTTGAAGGTCGTGTAGCGCACCAGCACTTCTTGCTCGTCGGCGTAGAAGTCGGCGGCGAAGTGGCGACGCTCGGTCAGACTGAGCCAGATGCTCGGCGGACTGGTACTGAAGAAGGCCAGCGGGTCGTTCGTCTCCCAGATGCCGCTCGTCGCCAGCACCTGGGTCGGCGGCAGCGACGGCTGCTCGGCGCGCAGGTTCGGCGCCAGGTAGGCAGCGATGGCCGCCAGTACGAGCAACAGCATCGTCAACTTGGAACGGGTGAAGCTGATCTGCATGACGAACCTCGCACTATGGGTTTTAATAACCTTGTAAAAATAGCACACCCTGTTAGCTTGTCAAAAACAAGCACCCGCTGATTGGCACATAAGCATAAATGCGTTACGCTGCTACTCATGCAAATTCTCTACGAAGACAACCATTTGATTGCCGTCAATAAGCCACACGGCCAATTAACCCAGGCTGATGCTGGTGGGGAAGTTTCGTTATTCGACGAAGTCAAAGCTTTTATAAAAGAACGCGATCAAAAACCAGGCAACGTTTTCCTTGGCCTCCTCCATCGCCTCGATCGCCCCGTCGGCGGTGTCGTCCTGTTCGCTAAAACCAGCAAAGGCGCCAGCCGACTCTCGGAGCAGTTTCGTAACCACACGGTAGAGAAGACTTATTGGGCGATAGTTGAAGATAAAAATAAAAAATTAAAAATTAAAGATAGCGGTTCGGTTATCCAGTGGCTCAAGAAAGACGAAGTAAATAATATTGTTACAGCCTTCGATCACGAAGTCTCCGGCAGCCAACGCGCCGAGCTTAATTACCAGGTGCTCAGGTCTTTAATTTTTAATACTTTAAATTTTAATTTGTCACTAGTAGAAGTGAAGCCAAAAACCGGCCGCCCCCACCAAATCCGCGTCGCCATGGCATCGCTCGGCACACCCATAGTCGGCGATCTCAAATACGGCGCTACCGCAAAGCTCAAGCACGACATAGCCCTTTTCGGCCGCTCTTTAAGCTTCGATCACCCGACGACCAGAGAACGCATAACCGTAACCGCGGAGCCAACTTTAGCTATTTTTAGTTGATTCTGTTCGGCCCCTTACCGCGCCTTAGGCCTTTGACAAGAGGCTAATTTTTTGCTATTATTACCCGTTCCTTCACAGCAGGAGGTGTTCAGTGCTGAAGTACTTGCGGGATCGGTTTTTGGCGCAGAGCGACGAGCCGATCGACCCGGAGCGGCTCGACCGCGAGCTGCACGAGCGACTGGTGGCCGAGAAGATCGGCTACGGCTGGCTGGCACGTCGGGTGCTGGCCTGGGGCACGGTGTTCTTCGTGATCGGCTTCGCTGTCGGCAGCAAGTCGATCATGGCCATCGGTGCTACCGCTGCGATGGTCGCACTGATCACCGGCGCCGCCACCACGGTGCACGTGATCATCTGCGCCCTGTGCGGTGCAGCAGTCTGGCTGCTGCCCCCGTTCGGCGACACCATCGCCCTGGCGGTGGCGTTGCTGGCCTGCCTGCTCGTGTCGCTGATCGACGAAGGCTTCGTCGACTAGCTTCTTTCCCGCCGCTCCAACAAAACGGAGCGGCGGGAATTTCTTTAAAAAAAGAAGACGGCCCGACCAGATGGTCAAGCCGTGCGTTCAGACGAACCTGCGATGCTGACGGCGCCACTCCCGCCGACGATCCGGATCGTAGCCGTGGCGGTGGCACTTGCAGCGTCCGTAGAACTGATCATCACGAGCCCTGCGGCCTGCCTGACAGCGGATCCGGTTGTTGAGCCGAATCTCGCAGGGCAGAAGGCTGTCCGGCTCATCGACTTCGTAGCCGACGATGTCCGGGTCCTGGTACCAGGGTACGGCGCGCCAGGGGTCATCATCGAACTCGGGTTCAGAATCGATCGGTCCCAGTCGTTCGCAGGTGCGTTCGTACTCGAGATCTGCCTCGCGAAGGTCGTCGAGCTCGCGCTCGCGTTCGTAGGCGGCCTGGTCGAGCAGATCCTGCTGTTCGCGCCAGCGTTCGTACCGTTCCCGTTCCTCGCGCTCGACGCTCGCCGCGTAGGAGTGGCGGCTGAGCGCCTGGAGGAAGGTGTCGTGAATGTCCTCGGGGCTGTGAGTCATGGTCATCTCCGTAGAAGTGCGTTGTGCACTTCACGAAGGTGACTGGGTTGTTGGGTGAAGTGCTTGAGTTCAGATGTTCCTAGGATCCTTAACTCATGATTCCTCCAAACTAACCTTGCTATTTTGGCAAAAATTAGGCAAAATGTCAACGTTATGAAGCCTCGAGTTCTCCTTGGCATGTCCGGTGGTGTCGATAGTAGCGTGTCGGCGGTTTTGTTGTTGCAGCAGGGGTACGAGGTGATCGGTGGGTTCATGAAGAACTGGAGTGATGATACCGAACGTCGGACGTCGGACGTCGGGCAGGGACATGTACAGGAGTGCGGCTGGCGCGAGGAGCGACGCGATGCTATGCGTGTTGCCGCTCAGTTGGGCATTCCATTTCATACCTTCGATTTTGAAAAAGAATATCGGCAGAAAGTTTACGAATACATGATTGCCGAATACCAGGCCGGACGTACACCAAATCCGGACGTGCTGTGCAACAAGTACATGAAGTTCGATTTGTTCATGCGCGAAGCCGACAAACTCGGTTGTGATTTTGTGGCTACTGGTCACTACGCTCGCGTCACTCGTGATGCCGATGGCACGACGCATCTTTTGGCCGGAGTCGATAAGAACAAAGATCAAAGTTATTTCTTGTGTCAGTTGAACCAAGATCAATTGCGTCGCGTATTGTTCCCGATTGGCGATCTAGAGAAAACCAAAGTTCGTGATATCGCCCGTGAGCACAATCTTGTTGTTGCCGATAAGAAAGACAGCCAGGGCATTTGTTTTGTAGGTCAGGTACAGATGAAAGATTTTCTGGCCGCTCGCATCCGGCCACACGACGGAAATATCGTTACCACCGACGGCAAGATTATCGGCCAACATCACGGCTTTGAGTTTTACACTATCGGCCAACGCGGCGGATTAGGCGTCGGTGGTGGCACGCCGTATTACGTAGTAGAACGCAAGCCAGCGACCAATGAAGTCATCGTTGCCCTCGGCGACCAAGATCCCGCACTCTTCAAAAGCGAACTCATCGCTAAAGACTTTACCGAAACTATCCCCGGCAATTTACAAAAATACGCTGGTCAACAAATTCAAGCCCGCATTCGCTACCGGCAGCCGTTAGCTGATTGCGTGCATGCAGTTGAAGGCGAAGTAGTTAAGGTAACTTTCAAGGCTCCGCAGCGTGCTATTGCTCCCGGGCAGTTCATTGCTTTTTACGTCGGCGATGAGCTGATTGCTTCCGGGATCATTGATCTTGCAAAGTAAGCTGATGGCTTAAAACATCAGCGCCCGAGCAGCCAGACCGACCAGGTAAATGCCAAGAAAATCCAAGGCAAAAAGCAAAGGAATAAAAATACTCCGACGGATTTTTGAGGCGCTCATTAGGAACAATCCAACCTCGTCCGGGAACGGGGAAGCGACGATAATGGCTCCAATTAGGGCGGCTAGCCAAGAAATTGAAGAGCGCTTTTTGATTGCTCGATAAATTTTTTTGAGTGGGGAGTGCCTGAGCACATCGTCGGCGTCGTTCTGAGCCCGGTTGAGTAAGGCGCTATTTATAAGTAGGTCACTCAGTAAGCACCCAATGGCGCCAAAGAAAGCAACTATAAGCGGCGACATTCCCTGCGACAGTTCACCAAGCACAGCTCCGGCCGGCACAACTGTAAACACTGAGGCAAAAAATACTCCGGCAATCAGAGCAGTTAAAATGCCCAAGTCATCGGTGGCTCGCAGTAGGTCATGCACTGCGCCAGAGCGCACAATGAGAATCGTAACCAGCACGCTTAGAAATATCGTGGCTGCATCGCGCGTTAATGATGATCGCCTTTTTTGCATCAAGCAATTGTATCATCGCTAAGATGGACAAACCGCCGTTTTCTAGGTAAGCTTGGCCGCAAATATGGTCCCCCAAGAGCGCATCCGCAATTTTTGCATCATCGCCCACATTGACCACGGCAAGTCGACCCTGTCTGACCGTTTGCTTGAGGTTACCGGCACGGTGGAAAAGCGGAAGATGAAAGAACAGTTGCTCGACTCCATGGATATCGAGCGCGAGCGAGGGATTACCATCAAGCTGGCTCCGGCGAGGATG
>CAZXUX010000009.1:21843-26393 GCA_964644265.1 uncultured Gammaproteobacteria bacterium | reverse complement strand
GATTGGGACAAGTTGTTTGTGTTCGAGTCGATATATGACAAAGGCGATGTGGAGGAGATTGTAAATGCTGACGGCTTCCAGGGCGATTATTGGAAGGGGCACATGATCTTTCTCAAAGATCAACAGATCGTTGCGTATACGGATTTTAGAATAAACGGAGAGGGTGTTGTAATGAATGACTTGTACTTTAAAATTGACAGTGGTTATGAGGAGTATACGCCAGAAACAGCTATCTTTAGAGCAGAGAGTGGGTCGCGTGATAAGTTTTACGTACTTACAAAAGTAAATCCAGTTGATATTCATGATTCCGTGAAGCCCTAAGCAAGGTTGTCCTCCAGCCCCCTTCTGCTAGACTACCCGAATTGGTGAAGGTTAAAAATTAGTTGATGCAATAGTGTCAAAGAGCAAGTTTATTCAAAACCCCGGTTCACGCGACCGGGATTTTGGTTTGCTTGGGGAATGGCTAGAAAACGCGAAATGAAACAGGTATCATTGCCTTAGCAATATGAACTCTAACAACTGGGTCTATTTGGTTTTTGTGCCGGTGTTTTTGTTGGCGGCTTATAAGTGTTGGACGGATGAAAAGTTTGTTGATGAGTACATTAGACGGAGTTTGAAGGGGTGGTTTGTTGGCCAGTTGCTGGGGGAGACGGCGGCGAAGTTTTTGTTGCGTAGAATTTTGCCAATATTAGCCGTGGCTATGAGTTTATTATTGGTTGAATTGTGGCTTAGGGGTTAGGTTTTAATTTCACGTTTACCAGTTTGATCTTCCACCAATCTTCCGTTAAACTGGTTACATTATGAAACTCTCTCGAAAAAATGTAATTGGAATCGTTGTTTTGGTAGTTTTGTTGGGAGCTGGGGGAGCGGCAGCTAAGTATTTTACTTCGGATGCTTATAAATATCGTGGACTTGTAACTACGGACGATACCGGGTTGACCGAAGAGCAGCGGCAGTATTACTTGACCCAAATTGGCACCTCGCAGAGTGCCTTAGAGGCGCAAAAGAAGACGATGGATATTAACGATGTTGATTGGGATTTGTATTTGTCTATTGCCTATAATTCTGCGGCTTTTGGTGACTTGGTGGCGGCTAGAGAAATCTTGGAAGAATACTTTACGTTGCACCAGCTTAACCCGGCTGCTTATAGTTTGTACGGTTCGGTGTTGGTGCGTATGGAAGACCGGGCTGGAGCCGAGGAAGCGTTTAGAACGGCGGTAAATTTGCAACCTTCAGAAGAGTCGTATCGCAAATTGATTTCGGCGGTGCGTAATAACCCGCCGGATGATTCTAGGGAAGATGAGGTGAAAGAGATTTTAGAAGACGCCGTTAGCAAGATCGGCCAGACTTCGTGGTTGATGAACGAGTTAGCTAAGTGGTACTTGGCCGCAGGCGACTGTACCGCTGCCTTGGCGCATTACAAGGTAGCTCAAGACCTTTTGCCACCGGGCAACGAGGCAATTATTGCCGATATCGCAGCGGCTAGGGAGCAGTGTAAAAACTAGAAATACGGTATACTTCTCGTCGATATGACGAGTCGAGCAAGTAAAAAGCAATTCTGTCGGTGGTTAGCGGCGGGATTGTTTTTTGTTTTGCCACTACAGGCGCTAGCCGTTGTGTCTAACGACACTCTGTACGCCGATCAGTGGTACTTAGAACGTATTGCTGCGCCAACGGCTTGGAATACGGCTAAGGGGTCGCCAGACATGGTGGTAGCAGTGTTGGATACTGGGATTGATTTGAATCATCCAGATTTGGCTGAACGGTTGTGGAAGAATACAGCCGAGATTCCCAATAACGGCAAAGATGACGATAATAATGGGTACGTAGATGATTTCGATGGGTGGGATTTTGTCAGTAACGACAGAGATCCCTCGGTATCTCTCCATTTGGCGACTAATCAAGACGCAGTTTCGCACGGTACTTTGGTGGCTGGCTTGATTGCTGCTGAAACTAACAACAATTACGGTTTTGCTGGGGTTACTTGGGAGGGCAAGGTTATGCCCCTCCGTATGCTAGACGAGGCTGGCGTAGGCACCGAGCAAGACGCGGCCGAGGCCATCGATTACGCTGTGGCAAATGGCGCCAAGGTAATCAACATGAGTTTTGCCGGTGACCATGCCGGTTTGTTGCTGAGCCAGGCCGCCGAGCGAGCCTATGAAGCCGGTGTGGTGATCGTTTCGGCCTTGGGTAACAATGCGACCAACGTCAATTTACAGCCAGTGTACCCGGCTTGTATTTCTTTGCATGGCGTTGATTTTATTATCGGCGTTACTTCGGTCGACGACCAAGACAGGGGTTCTGATTTTTCTAATTACGGCTCTGATTGTGCTGACTTGGCGGCGCCAGGTGAGGGCATCATGGGGTTGGGTTATCTTGATTCCACTCAGGGCTACACAGATTTTTTTAGTGGTCCGTGGAATGGAACTTCGACCTCTAGTCCGCTGGTGGCTGGAGCGGTGGCTATTTTGCTCGGTGCTTATCCAGACCTAACGCCAGAGCAGGTGGTGACGGTTCTTAAATTGTCGGTTGACCCGATAACTTCGGTGGTTGGTCAAGCGGGGAGTTTTGGTGTGGGGCGATTGAATATTGCCCGGGCTTTAGAAGTTGGCGCGTCGTTTTCTAGCTTTGTTCCGGGTACGGCACACGAAGACAAAGAACCGCTGCCAGCAGAGGCCGAAGCATCTGAATTTAGCCCTGAACACTATTCGTTTGTGGCGCTTGGGGCACCGGCTGGGGAGCGACCTGACGTGCGCGTGTATCGAGCTGACGGTATACCGTATGCCACCTTTACGGCTTACACGCTTAATTTTTCTGGTGGTGTAAGGACGATTTTGGAAGATTTCGATGACGATGGTATTCCGGAGGTGGTTACGGCTGCGGGGGAGAGCGGTGGTCCGCACATTAGAATTTTCAAGGCTTTTGGATCGGTGGTTAATGAGTTTTTTGCTTACAGCAAAGAGTCCACGCATGGGGTAAATATTTCAGTTGGTGATATTGATGCCGATGGCCAGGCCGAAATTGTTACCGCAGTTGGGCAAGGGGTGAGCAACGATGTTGTGGTGTGGTCGCAGGCGGGGGAAGAGAAGCTGCGCTTTGCAGTGAGCGGCTTTGCGCCCGATGCGCCGCTAATGGTTGCTGTTGCCGATATCGATAGCGACTGGCAGGGTGAGATACTGGTTTGGTCGCCAGAAAAAGATTCTCATGTTGCTATTTATAATCATGACGGATCGTTGTTTAACTCGTTGTCGCTAGATTCTGTGCCGCATGACGGTATCGCTCTCTCAACCGGCGACTTCGATGGTGATTCGCAGGACGAAATCGTAGCTTCGGTACCCACGGCTGACGGCGCATCGATTAGGCTTTACAATAAGATCGGTGCTTTCGTCGGCGGCTTTAGTTTGACGCAACCCAATCTTATTGGTGGCGCCGAGGTACACGTGGCTGACATTGATTTTAATGATGTGCCAGACATTGTAGTCGCGCCGCACGCCGCGGCCGGCGAGGTGCAGGTCATGACCCCGACCGGCGCCTTGCAGAGTACAGTTGGCGCGACGCTGGTTGGTGCTCGTGGTACTAATCTGGCAGCGTGGTAGTCGCCGGAAGCGAGATCTACTCACGGTAGTTAAATAGGAAGCGTTAGTGTCGATCTACGTAATTGTAAAATATGGACAAAAAAATCGTCGTGGTCACCGGAGGAGCGGGATTTATTGGTTCTTTTTTGTGCGAGGCTCTGCTTAAAGCGGGGAACCGTGTAATTTGTTTGGATGATTTTTCTACTGGGCATGTCCGTAATATCGAGCCGATGTTGCGTAATCCGGATTTTCAATTTTTGCGGCTAGATATTAACGAGCCATTTGATTTGGAGTCGTTCCCAGAGCTTGAGCCATTTAAGGTTAAGTTTATCGGTGTTAGCGAAATTTACCATTTGGCCATGCCGACTTCGGTTAAGCAGTATGAGAAATTTAAGTTACAAATTTTGTTAACCAATTCAGTAGGCACCAGGAATGTGCTCGACACGGCGGTTAAATATAAGTCGCGAGTATTGCTGGCTTCTACGGGAGCTATTTACGGCGCCCGACCGTCGGGTGATGCCGATGGCGTGGACGAAACTGAGCTGGGGATTATCGATCATCTGAATCCGCGAGCGGCTTTAAACGAAGGCAAACGTTTTGCTGAAACTATGTTTGCCACATATGGCGACGTGTTTGATCTTGATTATCGTGTGGCTAGAATTTTCCGCACCTACGGCCCGCGCATGCCGTTGTTTAATGGTCACCAGATACCGGATTTTGTGTTGAGTGTTTTAGATGGCAAGCCGATTACGGTGATGGGCGACGCGCAGACAACCACGGCATTGCTTTACGTGAGTGATGTGGTCGATGGTTTGTTGCGTTTGATGAAGGCCGACAAGGGTGTTGGGCCGGTCAACATCGGTAGTGACCAAGAGCTGCCAATTTCCGAGGTGGCTCAGATGATTATGAAGCTGGGTGAGATTAATGTAGATATAAATTACGAAGCGCAACCGCCGCACACCATTCCGCTTAGCT
>CAZXUX010000009.1:0-21833 GCA_964644265.1 uncultured Gammaproteobacteria bacterium | reverse complement strand
GCTTGCCGAACCTAGCAAAGGCCAAAGAGCAGCTTGGTTGGCTGCCGTTAGTCCGTTTAGAGGACGGCTTAAAGAAGACAATCGACTACGTGCGGGCGAATAAGATTTTGTTGACTAATTCGGCCTAAAAGTTTACAAAGTACAGATAAACAGCTCTTGAGCAGCTGGAAAGCATTCAGTTCCTGAGTGACAGCGAAGGATCCCTCAAGTGGTGACGGGGGAGAGCGGTGACTCTAAAGAGTCCCTGAATGATTATCCAATACTAACTTGATAGACCCTTCCCCCGCACCTTTTTCAGCCGACAAAGTCAAAAGGTGCGGGGTCAGGGTCTTAGAGCGTGTCTCTCGACGTAAACTAACGATTGCTACCAAACGGGCCCTTCGTTGTCACTCAGGGACCGGCTCGCGAGTTAGTCACTCTGCCCTAGGTAATCTGCACTATGCGCGTCGTAGCCATAATCCCCGCCTATAACGAAAGCTCGCGAATCGCGCAGGCGATTGCTGACGCTAAGCCGCATGTGGCGCATGTGGTCGTGATTGACGATTGCAGTAGCGACGCTACTGGCGAGGTAGCGCGAGCTGCTGGAGCGATAGTTTTGCGTCACGCCATAAATCGCGGGCAAGGAGCAGCCTTGCAGACTGGTACGCAATTTGCGCTCGAAGTGCTGCAGGCGGAGGCAATCGTTCATTTTGATGCCGATGGGCAAATGGCTGGGGCAGAGATTGGTTTATTGCTGGAGCCGCTCATGCGTTACGAAGCCGATGTGGTGCTCGGTTCGCGTTTTTTGGGCAAGGAGGCTCTAAACATGCCGCGCTTCCGGCGCTTGATGTTGCGCTTGGCTACGTTTTTTACCATTTTGTTTTCTGGTATTCGGGTGACCGATACCCACAATGGCTTCCGAGCGTTGACCCGACATGCGGCACAAGAACTGGAGATTACGCTCGATCGGATGGCTCATGCTTCAGAGATTTTAGATTTAATCGTGGCTAAGCGCCTTAGGTATGTAGAGCGTCCGGTGACCATTCGTTATTCGACCGCATCTTTGGCTAAGGGGCAGAGCACCTTACGCGCCATGGGTAGTGTTAAGGATATGTTGCGTAAGCGGATGGTGGGCTAGGCGGGGTTGTTGGCCTAGCTAAAATAAACAATATGTTATTCCAACTGTTTCTAGTCATCTTTGCGGCTTTGGCCATGGCGCGAACTTATCGTCAGTACCAGGGGCGACATGTTTCGCGTTACTGGTTGGCTTTGATGTTGGTGGTGTGGACTGGGGTAGCGGTGGTGGCAGTGGTTCCGCAGTGGACGGATATTTTAGCTCAAGCTGTGGGCGTTGGTCGGGGAGCTGATTTGTTGGTTTACGTGGCCGTCATTGTGCTTGTTTGGTCGCAGTACCGCCTGTTGGTTAAGCAACATGAGATGTCGCAGGAGTTAACTACGCTGGTTCGCCAACAGGCCATAGAGCAAGGTAAGCGCGATCATCCAAACGTATGATGCCGCGAATTGCGATTGTTTATGTTTGTTACAACACGGCCAAGTATCTGCCAGATGTAGTGTCGGCGGTGGCAGCTTTGCAATACCCTAAAGATCGTTTGGCTTTGATTTTTATTCCCAATGGTTCACCAGACAACGTGGTTGAGTTGATTGAGCGCGATGTCATGCCTCGAAGTGACGTGGGGGAAGTCGTGTTGCTTAACGACGGACAGAATCATGGCTTTGGCAAGGGGAACAATCAGGGCATGCGCTGGGCGATTGATCGGGGCTTTGATTATGTTTTTTTGAACAACGGCGACTTAACTGTTGCGCCGGATGCTTTTAATAAGTTAGTTGATTTAGCCGAGAGCGATTCGCAGATTGCTTCGGCGCAATGTTTGGTCAGCTACTGGCACGAGCACAACAAGATTAATGTTAGTGGTGGCATGGTGCATATCGCTGGTTATGGCTTTGCCCGAGACAACGGCAAGCTATTGAGCGAAGTGCAGCTGACTAATGGCGAAGACATCGCTTACGCTAGTGGGGCAGCGGTTTTATATAAGGTGGCAGCCTTGCAAAAGGTCGGTTTACTAGAAGAGGGTTTTTTCATGTATCACGAAGACTTAGAACTGGGGATGCGCTTGCGCTTTGCGGGTTATCGCAATGTGCTATGCACCGAGGCTAAGGCATTTCATGACTATAACTTCAGTCGTAATCCAATGAAGTTTTCGTGGATGGAGCTATACCGCGGCATTGTGGTGTTGTCTTACTATCGTCTGCCGACGCTGGTAGTTTTTGCACCATTGCTACTGGCTATTGAGCTTGGCTCTTGGCTAATGGCTGCCAAGGGCGGTTGGCTAAAAGCCAAGTTATGGGCTTTGGCCGAGTGGCGCAGGCCGCGTACTTGGCGTTTGCTGTTTATGATGCGTGCTCGCACCCGGCGTTTGCGAGTCATTAGCGACGCTACATTTTTGAGCTTAGTCACCGGGCGCATTGTTGATCAAGAGGGGCGAAATGTGTTAATGGAGGAGGTGATCAATCCAGTGGTTGATGTTTGCTTCCGCGTTTTGCGAGCACTCGTGCGTTGGTAGTTATCCAAACTGACGAATGGTGTCGGGGACGATCCTGAGTGAAGACGAAGGATCTAACAAGTGGGTATTGACTAGCATAATTCCAATTTTGATTTTCTCGGCTGAAAAAGATGCGTGGTCAGGGTCTGGCTGTCATGTCTCGCAGCGACGATCAAGCATGGTGAGCGACCGCAATCTGCTATCTGTAATCTGTTTATGAAAGTTGCCATTATTACACCGGTTTACCCACCCTACCGCGGTGGCATGGGTGCGGTTGCGGCGCGCGATGCCGCCGATCTTAAGGCGCGTGGTGTAGAAGTCACTGTGTTCACGCCAAAGTATGAGGTGGTTGATCCTTCGACTGGCTCGGGGCCGGGGGAGGTTGATGAGGTTAAAGAGGTTAGGGGGGTTGATGGGGTTCCCGAGGTCGTGGCTTTGCGCCCGTGGTTGGCCATTGGTAACGCGGCGGTGTTGCCGCAATTATTGTGGCGACTTAGCAAGTTTGATGTTGTCCATTTGCACTATCCGTTTTTTGGAGCGGATATTTTTGTTGCACTGGCCTGCTTGTGGCGTCGCCTGCCGTTGGTGATCACTTATCATATGGTGGCTACGGCGCCTGATTTTAGGCAAAAGATTTTTTCGCTACATCGACGATTTCTTGAGCCGTTTATTTTGTGGGCAGCCAGCCGCGTGTTGGTTAGCTCGTTTGACTATGCCACGGCAATTGGTTTGCGTCATCGCCAATTGATTGAACGGCCGCTAGGCGTTAATACCGAGCGGTTCGCGCCTGGCGACAGACTTGAAGCTCGTCAGCGGCTGAGTATTTTACCGCGCGAAAAAGTGATTTTGTTTGTGGGTGGTCTTGATAGCGCGCACTTTTTTAAGGGTCTTGGCGCCCTGCTTATTGCCGTACGCGAGCTAGATGCTTTGCTACCATGGCGGCTGTTAATTGTCGGCGAAGGAAATTTACGCCCAAACTACGAAAAGATGGTGCGCGACTTAGACATTACCGGGCGAGTTACTTTTTTGGGTAATTTGGCTAGTGAAGTTTTGCCGATTGTGTATCGAGCTGCCGATTTGCATGTCTTGCCGTCGATAGAAATGAACGAAGCTTTTGGCTTGGTTACCCTGGAAGCTGCGGCCAGTGGGATCCCGTCGATTGTGACTGATCTGCCGGGCGTACGAACGGTAGTTGTGCCGTTTGAAACGGGGATCGTAGTGCAGCCGAAAGACGTGGCTACTTTAAGCTTGGCGCTGGACCGTTTGTTGACTAATGACGAATTACGCGAACACTGCGGCGCGGTTGCTCGACAGCGAGCACTGGAGCGCTATGATGAGACTAAGCTTGCAGATGATTTGCTACCGCTGTACAAAGAACTAACAAACAATAGGCATTAGGCGTTAGGCTGTTAGGGTACATAAAGCCAAATGATCTCTAACAGCCTAATACCTAAGGCCTTCGGAGCGGAGTGTGTGAATATGAAAATCGGCATCGTAACCAACCTGTATCCGCCATACGCCAGAGGTGGAGCAGAAAATGTAATAGTAAGAACTGTCGAGGAGCTGTTGGCTCGTGGACATGAGGTTTTTGTAATTACCGGTCAACCACGTAAGCAAGGTAGGGGTATTGTGGTCGATGGCTCAAGTCCCGAGAGAATTTATCGCTTTTTTCCGCGTAACCTGTACTTCACGACGGACGATTTTCGTCACTCTTGGCCGGTGCGTTTGTTGTGGCACATAATAGATACTTTGAGCTGGAGCGGGGCTTCGGCGGTACGAGATATTTTGCGGCGAGAGGCGCCAGATATTGTAGTAACACATAACCTGAAGGGTTTGGGTATAAATATTCCGCGAGTGGTGCGCGACGAAGGTGTGCCGCAGGTGCATGTGTTGCACGATGTGCAACTGGTTTTTCCTTCTGGGTTATTGATGTTTGGCCGGGAGCAGCCGTTTTTGTTGCTGCAGCCATTCTTGTGGCTGTACAGATTTTTCTGCCGCCGAGCTTTTGGTAATCCGGCGCTGGTAATTTCACCTTCGGAATACTTGCGTTCGGTTTATCGCCAATATAGTTTTTTCCCGTCGAGTGAGATGATTGTTTTGCGCAATCCGGTGCCTAACTATCCGCTAGCACCGCGCAAGAAAGAGGTTACTGGTGGTTTGAAGTTGATGTTTGCCGGGCAACTGGCACACCATAAAGGCGTGATGTTTTTGCTTGAAGCTTTTAAGCGTTTGCCAGCCGAAGCGATTCTTATAATTGTCGGCGATGGTTCTTTGCGTCGGGTAGTTGAAAAGGCGGCCAGAGCTGACGCGCGTATTCGTTATTTGGGTTATATGTCGCCGTCAGAGATCGGCAAACTGTTTGGCATAGTCGATGCTGCAGTAGTGCCGTCATTGTGTTACGAAAATTCGCCGACGGTGATTTATGAATCGCTGCAAGCTGGTATACCAGTTATAGCTTCTAGGATTGGCGGCGTGGGGGAGCTGGTTGAAGAGGGCAAGAATGGTGAGTTGTTCACGCCAGGCGATGAAGCAGATTTTTTGCGTGCCGTTCAGGTAATGGCTGAACGTCGACAGAGCTATTTGCAGTCTGCCGAGGCCATAAAGGCTAGCGTTGCCCCTTATGCACTAAGTCACTTTACGGATACGTTTATTGGTCATTTGACTAGGATTGTGGGGGATTTGAAAAAGTAGAAAACGTAGAAACGTAGAAACGTAGATCCAATCGTTTTGTGCAGCGTTTCTACGTCTTCTACAATCTTCGCTAAAACTGGACAAATGTTAGGAAATTTGTTATAGTGTGCTGGTCGATTGGGTCATTTTGACCTAGTTGAAATCTTCACAGGGGAGATGTCATGAAGAACTCTACCGGACTCGCGGCCATGTTGCGGCTCGGCGGTGGGTGCGCGCCGTACCGGCGCGCCCTCGAGGCCAAGGCCGAGGCGGACGCCGCCAAGGCCGAGAACAGCAAGGCGGAGGAGCGATCCTCCGCCGCCAAGTAGCTGCCACGCGACTCGATCGCGTGGCCAACCCGTGAGCCGATCGTCTACCACGGTCGGCTCTTCTCTTAACTAGGGGGTGAAAGTGAGTAAACTCGACAGGGATCTGGCTTACCAGATCCAAAAAGCCAGTGATACCTGGCTGTCGTTCGTCCAGGCGTCCCAGGGCGTGGATCCGCTGCGGGCGGATGACAGTCGGGACAACGAGGCCTACCTGGCCCTCGTGACTACCGCCAACATCCCGACCGAGCGTCAAGACGCGGCGCTCGAGAGCCTGCGAAGGTACTTCGATAGGATCGGGGATCTTCGCGGTCAGGGAGTTACCATGAAGGCCTACGATTACCGGCCGGTCAGGGGTGCCATGATCGGCGACCCTGTGCTGGCGGTGATCGTGACTTCTCCGCCTCGGCGCGCGGCGCCGTTGTGGGACAAGATCATGACCGCTTTCCGGCGGGAGATGGATCTTCCTGAGGATTCCAGTTTTCCCATGTACGGGATTACCACGCCGACCGAGGCCGCCTGGTGCCTGCATCGGCTGATCGCCATGGCGCCTGAGCGCCCGAGCGAACAGCGCATGGTTTATTACCTGCGCTTCATGAAGATGCTGGCGGAACGTCGGTTGGAGTTCGTTCGACTGGTGCACGTGCTGTACGAGGCCAGTGAGGCTCTGCAGTACGCCCCCGCCAATGTAGAGTGGGCTCAGCTCACCGGCCTTAGCGGGTACCATGGTCGACTGCTCGGCGGCGTACTGAGCGTCGATCAGGTCAGGGGGCTGTGCGCCACGCCTCCCGAGGAGCAGCCGGCACAGCTTCAGCACTTGTTGCGCCTGATCTACGCCGACAAGCTCGAGCTGGTGCTGCATCTTTTGGCCGAGATCAGGGCCAAGGGACGGCCCGAACATCAGCAGTTCGCCACGAGCCAGCTGATCGAGGGCATCGTGACCAGTCGGGTGGTCAACGAGGAACTCGACGACCAGACGGTCGAGATCTTCGATCGTGGTTACAGCCAAGATTGACTACTACCCTGCGCCTCTCCCCCGAGTGGCGCAGAATTTTTTTAAGCTAAAATAAAAAAATCTCCTCGGTCAGAGGAGACGGGAGCGTTGGCTTAGAGCCCGGGCGCGGCTTGAGCCACTCGTTTGGGCAGGTACAGGATGACCGGCGGACCGACCTCGGGGTAGGCCGCGTACATCATGCCGATGGTCGAGTTCAGATCCGTCTCGATCGACTCCAGGAACCGCTCGGTGCGGCCGGAGTAGAGCACGATGGTCATCAGGTGTTCGTGGCATTCGGCTCTGGCGGCGGCCAACTTCTGGCCGTGCAGGCGCCCTTTGCGTCGGTCGTTCGGGTTGAGGTTTTTGTGCGCCAGCGTGTCGGCGTCAGCGCGCAACATCTCGGCTTCGGAGGCGATCTGCAGGTTGGCTTCGCTGATCAGACGCCGCAGACCCATGGACGGGTCAACCAGTCCGTAGCGGTCGAAGTTCCAGTTGACCTGCTGCTCCAGGTCATCCAGCAGGGGGATGTTGCTGTTCAGGTGATCCATCAGGTCGAAGTCCAGGTCGATCCGAGTGCGGATGACGTCAGAGAACTCTTCGACCTTTTCGAGTTTGTCGCATTGGCGTCTGGCTTCGACGGAAATGTCTTGCCAGACGACGTGACGCAGATCGGCTGGCACCAGGGCTGCGAAGTCGACCGTGGGGTACAGCGACTGTCGCGTACCTTGCGCCCAGACGTTCTGGGGCAGGAAGAATAGCAAGGCGAACATGTGACCTCCGCCGCTACAATAGGGGCAGGGATGGCGATAGTCAATGTTTGACCGCCGGGAATGGCTATGCGAACATATCTTTGTCCTGCTTAACAAGGAGGGTGCATGATGGGCGCTTGTGCCTTGATGTTACTGGCGATTTCGTTCATGTGGTGCGTCCAGGCGGGTTGCGGGTTGATCGCGCCGTTGACGCGTCCGCCGCCGCACGCGGTCATGCGGGCGGTTTTGGGACGAGCGCAGCGCAGATCCAAGCCGAACCTGATCGACTGGCGCAACAGGCATCAGAACTGGGCCTTTCTACGGGCTTGCAAGGATCTGGAGGAATTGGCCAAGAAGCGGTCGAGCAAGTTGCCGCAGGCTTTCAAGCATGGCATCGAGCGGATCGATCAGGATCAGCGCGGCGGTGAACGAGCTCAGCTCGGCACTTTTCTGGGCACGGTGGCTTTGCTGGCCTTGGGTACGGTTTGCATCCGTTACGGTTACGTCGACGCCACTGACGTGTTGGTGCGTTACCCCGAGATGCTGGCGCTCACTTGGGCGCTGAACGTGGGGTTTCACGTGATCGCTTTCGTTTGTTTGCGTGCCTCAAGGCGAGACACCTTCAACGAAGCCGATGCTCTGGCTGAGCTGTACGACTGCCTGCTGATCGAGACCGTCAAGCCGTTCTCGTCGCCTGAGCCCGAGTCGGCGACGAAGGCAGCCGTGCCGATGGTCCGCGAGAGCGCATGATTTTGTCCCGTGCCCAACAACTGGTGCGGGATTTTTGTTTGACCGATAGCTCAAAAAGTGGAATTATTGCGCTGCCTGTAAAGGGTATCGGAGGTAGTCATGGGAATGCTGGTGGCCTTGCTGGTGCTGACCTACGCGGCACTGCAGTTGTTCAGGGAGAGCCTGTTGTGGGTCTTGGCTGATCTGCGACGGCCGGATCGATGGCTGTTCGTCGCTGAGCTGAGGGATCTGTACTGTAAGAGCGGTTGGCGCGTGGCGGTGGAGCGTTGCCGCGCTTTGCGCGGCGCCAGCTTTGACCAGTGGCCCTTTGCGGAGTCGTGTCAGCTGCTGATTGTGGTTGAGCCGTCCAAGCTGAGCGTGGTGTGCCGCGAAGCCGCTGAGCGGTTGCGAGCGGTTCACGAGCGACGCGAGCGAGGGCAGCTGCTGATGGCGGTACTGACGACGGTCTTCATGGTCTTTGCCTTGGCTCACGACTGGTCGACGGTGACCGCGGACGATGTGGCCAAGTTCGGACTGTGGCCGTTCGTGCTGATCATGAGCGTGGCGTTGGTCGGTCTGGTACTGATCCACGCGGCGACCAGGCTTGTCTTGCGGATGCGGCGGGCCGTGGTGCAGGCAGAAGCGTCTGCTCTCGAAGAGCTGACTTTCTATCTGCGCGGCAGTGGTTCCGGTTCCGCAGCTCACTAGCGAAAACTCCCGAGCTTGAAACTCGGGATTTTATTTTTGATTAAAGACAAAGACGGTGATGGCGTTAGTGGTTGGTTCGCCAATGGTAAACCAATCATCAGCGAAGGTTTTGGTTTGCTCGATGATGCTTGCTGATTGCCACCAGTAGTCGTGGATAGCGAAGTATATTTGGTGGCTACCTGTTAGTTCAATGGCTTGATCAATTTTGTTTTGAGTTGGGCCGTTTTCGACCATGTCCAAATAAATACTGTAAAGAGGACCGCCGGTCGGGATGGGGTAGTAAAAAATATCGCCGGAATAGTATTTAGCAAAGCCGAACTCTTTAACGGCGGCTGCTGAGAGTGCTTGATCTGACAACACAACGTAATCATTGCCATCTGCTGCGTTCTCGATGGCATGAACGGTGCTAATGTCGGCCTCGGTGACGTTGAAGCCGGCAGCGCGAGCGTAGTTGTCGTGTCGCGGATAGGCGCCGTAAGTGAACGAGCTACCGGCGATGGCTAACAAGCTAATTAGGCCTAGGATGAGGCTCGGTGATTGTTTGATTTTGTCTTTTAGAGCAATTACGCCGTCGGCCAGTAGCGGGAGCGCGAAGAGGGTGGCGATAGACAAAAGGCGGAGAGCAAAGTCAGTTCGTTCGTAAGAGATCAAGAAGCGGAAGTCGAAGGCTAAGCTTAGAATGAGAAAGCTGACGACCATCGAGCAGGCGACGAGTAAGGCTGGGCGATTCGCTCGCCAGCTGTATTTGACGAAGACGAGAGTAAGAATAGCTAGGGTGACGATGAATAAGAAATGATTTTCTATAAAAGTGTAAGCTAAGTCGCCAAAGACGTTGAAGCGAGTGCTGAAGAAAAAAGAGAGGGGAAGTTGTTTTAGGTTAAAAAGATGCTGCCAGGAGATGTTTAGCTTGAGACCGGATTGCCAAGCTTGCATAACGAAAGCCAGCGGAATGGCTAGGCTAGAAGCGGTCACGACGACGGTGGTGAGGACGCGCTTAACGGTGAGTTGTTTAGTGTATTCATCTAATGCTATGAGTAGTACGTACATCACGGCAGGAATACCGGCCAAAGGGTGCGTTAGTAAGGCGGCAAGAGCGAAGATGAGGGGCGCGGCGATTGGTCGACGGGGCAACATTACGCAGACGGCTGTCCAGACGAGAGCTAGAGCCATTGGTGTGGTTTGTACAAATGCGGCGAAAGGAACCAGGAATAAAACAGATAGACTAAAGATGTGACGACGACCTGCTATGGCCGCTGGTAATAGCAAAGCAAAGAGTGTTGGCACGAGTAGGGCGTCGACTAGCGACAAATCGAAATGTAAAAGCTTAACCGATACAAGCTCGATTATGTATTGCCCAATGTAATAGAGCGGCTTGGGGGTTATAGTGCCAAATTGAGCAATGTGTTCGACTGTGGCGCGATGAATAAACGGATCAAAGCCAAAGCCCAGCGGGTAGAGTAGAGCAGCGAGTGAGGTGATAGAGAAGACCGTGGCGATAGCGAGCGGTAAAGCTGCGGGTGATCGGCGCCAGGCTAGGAGCAGTGTGCAGAAGATAGCGAGAGCTATGAACGGCAAGTAACTAGGATCGAAGATGCTCCAGAGAGTGCGCACGGCAGCGGTACGTAAAAGGTCGTTGTGCAAAAATACTTGGTACCACCAAGCGGCTAGGGAAATTACTCCGGCTAACAGTAGAACAAGTTCTTCCCAGTGAAATTCTGTTGTTAATTTTGGTAACTCTTGAGCTTGAGCACAAAAGTAGGCAATTGCCAGTCCGAGTAGAGCTACCGCAAAGAGCAGTGCCGTCGAAACGTTTGTGGTGTAATAAGCCAAGCAGCCAAGCATCGAGACGATAGCGACGAACGCGGCACTGCCCAGCAAGGCGCGACTGATCAAGCTGTAGCTAGGAGCCAGTCGCGGCCCTAAGGCAAGACCGGTGCTGGTGACGACGGCTAATAGCGCAAGACCGCCGACCCATGGACTTGATGAGCCAAAAGTTGACCAACCTAAGAGTAGTGTGGCTAGAATTAAGAATAGGCGGACTGGCAGGGCAGACATGTAATTTTCGCCAAAATTTGCTATAATTGTAGCATGCAGTTACCTAAAACTCAGCACCCAAAACTTTACTTTCATGACCGTATCATGCGGTTGGTGGTTTTGCCATTCATACCAGACGCGATACAGCCTAATCACGTGACAGCTTTGCGATTTTTGTTGACCCCGGTTGTGATCTGGGCATTGTTTGTAGAAAATTATGCGTTCGGTGTGCCGTTGTTTTTGATTACTGCTTTTACCGATGCGCTTGATGGTTCGTTGGCTAGAGTGCGTAACAAGATCACTCCCTGGGGTATCTTTTTTGATCCGGTAGCCGATAAATTGCTAATTGGCTCGGTGGCGATTTTGTTGGGTCTTAAATACTATCATCCGGCAATTATTTTCGCCGCGCTGTTGCTCGACATCTTGCCGTCTTTGCGCTGGGCGAGTACGCGTTATGCCGGAACGGTGATGATGGCGAATATTTGGGGCAAGCTTAAGATGTTTTTGCAGTTTGTTTCGTTCTTTTGCTTGATCCTCGGGCTGGCACTCGGCGTGCCGGAACTCATTGCGGTTGGTGAGGCTATTTTAGCTGTGTCACTTGCCTTTGCCCTGGTGGCTGTGATTACGTATTCGCTGTGACCAAACATCGCCTAATTTTGCTGGGACTAGGGGCGCTATTTTTTGCCTCCACGCTGTTTCTTTTGAAAGGCGATTTTTTTGTTTCGCCGGACGAAAATGCAGCTTTTGTTTTTGCTAAACACTGGTCGGAGACGGGGAGTTTTCGTTTGTCTGAACCGCTAAATGTTAAGTTGGTAGGCTTATTGCATCCACGCAGTGCTATTGGTTGGGGGCCGTCTATAGTGCCGGTGGGTTTTTTGGGTTTCTTTGCGCTGGCCGGAATCGTCGGGGCGACGCTCGGCTCGTCGGCGGTGTTGCTGGTCACCCCCGTGCTCGCGATTTTAGCGATAGCCGCGTGGCGACAAGTCGTGCTTCAAGTTTTTGGCGACAAGCAACTGGCGAATTTGGCTACCTTTTTCCTAGCCTTGCATCCGGCGTTTTGGTATTACAGCGGGCGAGTAATGATGCCCAACGTGGCCTTTTTGGCCTTTTTAATTTTTGCTTTGTGGCTAGCGAGTCGCGAGAAGCGTCACTTGTTTTTAGCGGGCTTGTGTCTTGGCATGGCGATTTTTATTCGTACGTCCGAAGTCACTTGGGTTTTGCCGGTAGCTCTCATCCTGGTTGTGGCCGCTCGAGTTCGCATCGTGCCAATACTGTGCGGGACAGCGCTTGTTGCTCTTGTCATGTTTGCGCAGAACGATGCAACTTTTGGTAACCCTTTTACTTTTGGTTATACCGCAGAGTTTCCGTTTTACTTCACTACACCCGTTTCTCACGAAATCGCGCAGCTGGAGTCGTCGCCAACGGCCAACGGCCAACAGCTAAAAGCCTTGAGCCCCCTCCTGCCATTCGGCTTCCACGAAATGAACATTTGGCGAAATGTCGGCGACTATGTCTTTAAGCTCTACCCCTGGATGGCCGTACCGATGCTTGTTGGTCTGTTCGCTGTGTTGGCGAACGAGCAGCGACGCGATCAGCGTTGGCGGGTGATTGTGGCGATAGGTGGCGTGATGTCACTTGTGTTGATTGCGGTTTATGGTAGTTGGCTCGTGATCGATAACCCCGATGCTTCGATTGTAAGTTTGGGCAATTCGCATGTCCGCTATTGGCTGCCGCTTTTTGCCGTGGGTTCATTGTTTTCGGCTTACGCTTTTAAGTTGTTCATAGTCGAGCGTCGCTACTTAGCTTACGTCAGTCTCGGGTTGGTCGCTGTGCTTTCGACGCACTTGGTGTTTTGGGGGCACGATGGGTTTATCGAGAGTAGGAAAGCTTTGCTGACTTTTGTTGAGAAGCGAGCTGCAATTCTAGAGGCCACGGAGAGCGAGGCGGTGGTCGTGGTTGATAGAGCTGATAAGTACTTGTTCCCGTACCGCCGAGTGATGGTGCCGTTACGCAGCGAGGTGACTTATGCGGCCATGCCGTTTATTGTTGAGCAGGCGCCGTTGTATTACTTTGGTATCACTTTGCCGGAGCAGGATATTAATTATTTGAATGAAGTTAAATTAGCCGAGGACGAGTTGCAGATAAAGAAAGTTTTGACCGTACAAGAAGAGTCGTTATACTCGATTACTAGAGCGCCATAATATGCGTTACCTAATCGGCGGCTTAATTGTTTTAGCTCCACTCTGCTTGGCCGTGTTTTTATTTGTGCAGTGGACGGTGCCGAGCGGAGTACGTACGGTTAGCTATCGGCCGGGGCACATATCGGCTTATGTGCAGCGCCCGTTGCCCGATGAGCGTGTAACTGGCGTGCAGAACGATGGGCGAGGGACTTACATCGGGTTAACCGATGAGCCAGTTTATTTTTCGGTGCAACCGCCGTTTGGTTCGTTTGAGCGGGCGACGGTTGAGGTTGAATTTGAGCCGCAAGAAACGCCAATTTTGGAGCTCGGCGGTTTGCGTGATGTGGCGGCTCAAGCCTTTGATTTTAAACCGCTCTCTAACCTAGCTTTAGAAGCTTTGAGCTGGTCGCGTTATGATCTGGAGGAGGGTATTAGTTTGTTTTCAGCAAACAATACGACTGCTGAGAGTTTCTTTTTGTCACCGCCCGCTAGGAGCAGTGTGGCCACTTATCGGGCGGTTTATCCGGCGCCATACCGGGAAGCTAATTATCGACCGTGCAGTGAGCGCGGTCGGCAAGTCTGCCATGCTTGGAACGTTGCCTTGCGCGGACCACACGAGGCGTTAACTTATATTAAGGACGAGCAGTTTTCGCTGACCGTTAAGTATGTTGATCTGAACAGGACTTACGGAGCCGATGAGGGTTTTGTAAAGGTGTTTAATGAGGCCGGGGAGGCAATGAAGACACTTGAATTTAAAGACGACAACAACATTTCGACCGATCAGCAGCAATCAACAGTTCAAACCCTGACTGTCACCGGGGACGGTTGGCCAGAAGGCGTGTATCGCGTAGCGTTGGCGGGAACTTCTGATATCGCTTGGCGTTATGTAGCGACCAATCAACGATATTTTGTGTTCAAAAATATCCTTTATATCGGCGACGATGTTGGCTTTGCGGCCCAACCAAGAGCAACTAAGTTTTTTACTAATGCCAAGCGGTTAGTTCTGGAAACAGCTCATGCCGAGGGTCTGCAGACAGTAACTTTGGGTAACGAAAAGATGGAGGTTGCCGAGACGCATGAAAAATATGTTTTGACCGTTCATCAGGCCGGAGCGCTTGAGGGTAGTAGTCCAGTTGGCGATATCAAGATAACTGGCGAGGGTAAATACGCTTTGTCAGCCGAGGCTTTTTTTGATCCTGATCCGGTGCAGATCACGGCTTTTACTGATTTTTCAACCTTGGCGGCTGAGTACATATATGCCACCGTGCCGCCGGTAACTGAGCGAGCTGGCTGGCGAGTTGCAGCAGCTGATTTTGCTTTAGCTGATTTGGCTATGGAAGCCGGTGCTTATAAATTCGCTCTGTCAGCGCCGGGGCTGGAGACCTTCGGCACTGTGCCACAGATTCATCGTATTACCGTACGCTTTGCGGGCGAGCCGCCCACGCTGCGCGAGATGTTGGCGAGTCTGTGGCATCGACTACAGGCTTATCGAGAGAGGTCACTATGAACAAGATACTAACTACGGGCTTTGTCGTGTTTGCTGCTGTGCTAGCTATTTTGTTGTTTGTTCAAGTGACCGGCGGATTGATTTCGGGTGTCTTTCCGATAACGTTGTGGTTTTTGCCAACGCTGGCGCTAGGTTTAGCAGCGATCGCAACGTTGCCTAATCAAGCCAAGCGGCAGGCAAATAGTTTGTCGACTTGGTTGTTGCTGGCGCTATACACGGCCTTGCTCGTAGGTTACTTTGCGCTTAACGCCTGGCGTTTTGGTCCGCTCGGTTTGCTTCTGGTCCTTGTGGCCTTGTTGTTGCCTGTGGTATCTCTACGCATAGCACGTTAGCTTGTAGCTGGTAGCGTAAAGCCTCGTCGCTGCTTAACGCTTTACGCTACAGGCTACCAGCTATAATTTTGTGAGTAAATGTAACAAGCGATATGCAAGACTGCTTATTCTGCAAAATTGTTCGTGGTGAAATTCCGTGTGAAAAAGTTTACGAAGATGATTCGGTGATCGCTTTTTTAGACATTGGTCCAGTTAGCAAGGGCCACACGCTGGTGGTGCCCAAGCAGCACGCTGAAAATTTGGCGGCCGGCAGTCCAGAAGATGCAGCATCTATGATGCGAGCTGTATATATTTTGGCGCCAAAAATTATGTCGGCGCTGGGAGCAAGCGGTTACAATTTGGGCATGAACCATGGCGAAGTAGCGGGTCAGGATGTGATGCACACGCATTTGCACATCATGCCGCGGTATAGTGGCGAACCCCGTTCGTTTACTAAAACACACCCAGCGCGCGAAGAGTTGGTCAGGGTTGCTGAACTTATTCGCTAACAATAAACAAAAAAATTCCATTGACCAGCGCTTTGCTGATGATGTACGGTAGGTTCTGGCGCTATGGCCTTAGGCATTAGGTGGTTAGGGATCATTAAGCTTTATGTGCCCTAGCGGCCTAAGGCCTAATGCCTTCCGAGTTAGTATTCATGTTTATGAAAGTTCTGGTCACCGGTGGTTGCGGTTTTATTGGATCGCACTTTATTCGTACATCTTTGGCGGAGCGGCCGGATTGGGAAATCATCAATCTCGATGCTTTGACGTACGCTGGCAATTTGGCCAACACCATCGATATTCAAACCAACCAGCGTTACAAATTTGTATATGGTTCGATTGTCGATAAGAAGATCGTCGATGAACTGGTCTCGCTGGCAGATGTGGTGGTGAATATTGCGGCCGAGACGCACGTCGATCGTTCGATTGTCGACGTTGAGCCTTTTATTTTGACGAACATTTTGGGTACGCAACGAGTTATTGATGCCTGCGTAAAACACGGTAAGCGTTTTCATCATGTAAGTACCGACGAAGTTTTTGGTTCGCTTGGTCCAGAGGACGCAAAGTTTAACGAGCATACGCACTACGATCCGCGCAATCCGTATGCGGCTACCAAGGCAGCGTCTGACCATTTGGTGCGAGCGGCTATACACACGCATCAGCTCAAGGCGACAATTTCTAATTGCACTAATAATTACGGCCCGTTTTTGTACCCGGAAAAATTTCTGTCTATTGCCATCACTAATTTGATTGATGGCAACCCGGTGTTAATTCACGGTGACGGCCACCAGGTTCGTGATTGGATTCACGCTAAAGATCACGCCTTGGGTATGATCGCGATTATTGAAAAGGGCGTGGTTGGCGAAACCTATATGATGGGCGGTGACGCCGAAATGAGCATTGCCGACACGGCACGGAGTTTGCTGAAGGTTATGGGTTTGACCGACCACATGTTGGAGTTTATCAACGATCGACCAGGTCAAGATCGTCGTTACGCCATTGATTACGGAAAGATTCAACGCGATCTGGGTTGGCAACCGACCGTAAGTTTCGATCAAGGGCTGACCGAAATGGTTACCTGGTATCGCAAGAACGAATCTTGGTGGCGAGCGATTCGTCAGGGTTCGGCTTATCGTGAATGGTTTAAACAACAGTTTGGTCGAGTACTATGAACATTACGCCAACGCCAATTGCCGATTTGCTAATTGTTGAGCCTCGTGTGATGCACGATGACCGAGGTTATTTTTACGAATCGTTTAATGCCGACGCTTTTGCTGAGCACGGTTTGCCACGCGACTTTAAACAAGACAACCATTCGTTTTCAGTTAAAGGCGTGTTGCGTGGGTTGCATTTTCAGTTACCGCCTAAGGCTATGGGCAAGTTAGTGCGCTGCACCAGGGGAAAAGTTTGGGACGTAGCGGTAGATTTGCGTAAGGATTCGCCGACCTACAAGCAATGGTTCGGGTTGGAGCTGTCCCCCGAGACTAAGAAAATGTTATGGATTCCGGTTGGTTTTGCTCACGGTTTTTACGCCCTAGAAGATAGCGAAGTGCTGTACAAGAGTACTGAGACGTATGACAAGGCGGGTGATGCCAATGTAGCCTGGAACGATCCTGATTTAGCGGTGGCCTGGCCCTTGCTGGCCGACAGCGTGCCGCTCGTTTCAACGCGCGATGCTGCGGCGCCGAAATTGGCTGAGCTTGATTTACCGTTTTAGGCCGACGACGTGGCGATAAACACGGAGGGCGTTAAAGACTTTGAGGTTATGAAAATTTTGGTTATTGGAGCCTTTGGTTCGCTCGGGCAAGACATTGTTAAAATTTTTTCGTCCCATGGACACGACGTAGTAGCCTGGACCCAAGGCGACCTTGATATTACCAATCACGATCAGGTTTTTAGTAAGGTAGCTGAATTGCGACCAGATTTGCTGATTAACTGCGCTGCCTACAATGCGGTTGATAAGGTCGAAGAACCAGAAGCTTACGCTCAGGCCTACGCGGTTAATGCACTCGGGCCGCAGTATTTGTCGGAGATTGCTAAGGTTTTAGATATTCCGTTTGTGCATTACAGTTCGGATTACGTTTTTGACGGTAACAAATCTAGCGGTTATCTGGAGGTAGATGAGCCAAGGCCAATTTCTAAGTACGGCGAAACCAAGTTCATGGGTGAAAAATTGGCGCTAGCCACCGGGGGGAAGGTGTTTATAGTGCGTACTTCGCGTTTGTTTGGTAAGCGGGGGCTAACACCCGATAGTAAGGAAAGTTTTGTTGATCTAATAGCCCGCTTGGCAGCTGAAAAACCAGAACTGTCGATCGTCAACGAAGAAGTTGGTTGCCCCACCTATACGCCAGATTTGGCTTTGGCGACTTTTCGCTTGTTAACAACCGGTTACGCGCCCGGTATTTATCACTTAGTGAATGATGGCGAGGGGGTAACTTGGTACGAATTCGCTAACGAGATATTCAATTTGTTAGAAATTACTACGCCGCGTAAACCGGTAACCGCGGCTGAATTTTCTAAACCGGCTCCTCGACCAAAGTTTTCAGTTTTAGTTAACACTAAATTTTTGAAGCTCCGACACCGTCAATTGGCCTTGCGGGCGTATTTACTCGGTGAGTGACAGGGCGGATACTGATTGATCGTTTACTAAATAAAGCGTCTTGCCATTTTCGCTTAACCAAAAATTGCTAATCGTTAGGTTGTCGGCCAGGGTGACTGTTGGGCGAGTGTCGTATTGTTCGCGGGCGGCGGCAAAAATTTGAGTACTGGTACCGTAAAAGAAAGAATCACCAGAGGGGTGCCAGGCAACGTCGATAATTGGTGTGCCCAGGCGGGTGATGGTTTCTTTGTGATCGCTGTTTGCATCGTAAATGGCGACTTCGGTGCCATCGGTCCAAAGTAGACTGTGGCTGTCGTCGAGCCAGGAAAAAGCTGCTAGCGAAGGCGATAATTCAATTACGTTGCCGCCCGAACGGGCGACCACGAAGGGAGTTTTGTATTCGTTTATAAGTAATAGGCTAGAGCCGTCGTCGTGTACCAGCTCATAGTTACCGGATGGCAAAATGCCAATTAACACTTCGCCTTCGCTATTGAGTCGCCAAATTTCTACCTGTACCTTTTTATCTACTAACTGAATGTCGGTTGGCGCGACAAATTGTTGACTTGTCTTTTGAGTCAGCAGATCGCTAGCTATTGGTTCGCTTAAAACTACCGGTTCTTTAATAGCGAAGAGACGGGCGTTGACGTAGCTTGTAGAGCCCTCGTTGACGTTGATGCGTTGCTCCCAGGGGTGGAAATTTTTACGCTCGATGCGGAGATCGTATGCCTTTGGCGAAAGCCGCTGAATAACAAAGGGAGTGCGGTCATTAAGCGGAACGTTGTCTAGGGTTATGGTGGCCCCGCGGGGTGCTGTGGTGATAGCAATTACTCCGGTTTGCAGCACACGTCGACTGGTTACATTAAGGCGATAACCGGCGGTGTACAAGATAACCAAAGGGGCTGAAACAACAAACAAAGCGGCGAAGAAAGCGAACAAAAACTTGCGGACAACGAGGTTCATAGGCAGTAGCCTAGCAAAGTTTTCAGCTTTTAGCGAACATGCTACAATTGTTCGGTATGCTGCATCATGTAAAGCTCGAATCACCCCTCGAAAGACCCCTAAAAGTCTTGTTTATTCTTGGTATCGCCGCCCTATTTTTTGTTTTTGGCTATACCCTTGGCGCGGTTGATGCGCGGGGAAGTGATGGTTCGGGACTGGTTGTTGGCAAGTATCTTGACCCGCCGGCCAGCGCCGATGCTGATGTTAATTTTAACATGTTCTGGGACGTCTGGCGGATGATTGAACAACAGTATGTAGATCGTCCTGTGTCAGATAAAGATTTGTATTACGGCGCGCTACAAGGTTTGGTTTGGGGTTTGAGTGATCCGTATTCAACTTTCTTTACGCCCGACATGGCCAAGGAGTTTGCGCAAGAGCTCGAAGGGTCATTTTTTGGCATCGGGGCAGAGATTGGCCTGGACGATAAAGGATCTGTGGTGGTCATAGCGCCTTTGCCTGGCACGCCGGCTGATCAAGCTGGAGTGAAAGCTGGCGATCATATTCTGTTTATTGATGGTACGGATACGGCTGGAATGTCGGTGAACGAAGCGGTGCAGTTGATTCGGGGCGACAAGGGCACCAAGGTAGTGTTGACCTTGTGGCACGACGGCTTGGCCGAGCCAGCGGAGGTAGAGATCGTACGCGATGAAATTTCTGTTGATAGCGTAACTTGGAAAACAAGAGATGACGGTGTAGCGGTTATTACCATAACCATGTTTAACGAAGACACCGTACGCCTTTTTGACAAGGCGGTTAAGGAGGTGCTTAATGCTGGTAGTCAGCGTCTAATAGTTGACCTGCGGAATAACCCCGGCGGGTTTCTGGATGGCGCAATCAATATTGCCGGTTACTGGGTGGATGGCCAGACGGCAGTTATGGAAGAGGTTAGGGGTGAGCGTCAGCAATTGGCGGCGGCCGGACCTAATAAGTTAGCCGGCATCCGTACCGTTGTTTTGGTTAACGGCGGCTCGGCATCGGCAGCTGAAATATTGGCCGGGGCCTTGCAGGATTACGACAAGGCGGAGTTGATTGGTGAACAGACATTTGGCAAGGGTTCGGTTCAGGAATATCACGAGCTGCCCGACGGTAGTGCGGTTAAAATTACGGTAGCGCGTTGGCTAACGCCGCTCGGCCGTTCGATCGATAAAGAGGGTATAACGCCTGATCAAGTAATTGCTCCATCTGAAAATACAGAAGAAGACACCCAATTCGACGCGGCGCTTCGTTTCCTCGCGACAGAGTAAGGAGGGAAAGGGACGTCATCGCACCGAAGTTTCTTCGGGTGGTTTGGTATTTAAGCGATCCAAGCACGGTATTTTGTTTGCCATGGTGGTCGATTCTTATGGCAAATGGGCCTTTCCCAAGGGGCATGTGCAGGGCGGGGAGTCGTACCGAGAAGCTGCGATACGCGAAATTCGAGAAGAAATGGGTTTGACCGGACTGCGGCACATAGCTCGTCTTGATACGATTGACATCTGGTTCCGTGATCGCTTTGTCCACAAGGGCACGCTGATTCATAAGTACATCCATTACTTTTTGTTCGAGGCGCCACCACAGGCTAAATTGATTCGTCCAAAATCAACTGGCGAGGGCGAAAAGATTAGGGCTGTGGCCTGGGTACCGGCTCGTCAGATATTACGCCGTTCCAGTTACCGCGATATGCTTGGTATCATAAAGAAAGCATTACGCTTATGCGCGTCACCCTCCTCGAAGACGTTGCCTCGCTAGGCTCCAAAGGATTGTCCGTAGAAGTTCCCGACGGTTACGCCGTAAACTTTTTGTTCCCGCAATTTTTGGCGGTTAAGGCCGAAGAGCCTAAGGCCGAAGAGCAATTGAAGGCTCCGTCGGCCGACGAACTGGCCGAACAAAAGTTAGCCGCAGAGGCCGATGGACTAGAACTGGTGGTTCCCCTTAAAATAGTTAAAGGTAAAGTTAAGAAGGCCGTTACCGCTACCGAAGTCAGGGCCGCGCTTAAATCACAAGATGTCGTAGTTCCTAAAAGTGTGATCAAAATGAAGCCACTAAGCGAACCTGGTACGTACGATGTCGCCCTCGAATTTCCCAGCGGATTTGAGGCTAAGGTGTCGGTGACTCTGGAAACAGAAGCTGTTTAAACTTAGGCATTAGGCATTAGGCTGTTAGGGTACATAAAGCTTAATGATCCCTAACCACCTAATACCTAAAACCTAATACCTGCACTTAGTAAACTATGCGACATCGCTATCTGTTTGTTGTAGGGGGTGTAATGAGCGGCGTTGGCAAGGGCACTTCGACTGCGGCCCTAGGGCTAACTCTCAAGGCAAAAGGATACCGCGTGACAGCCATAAAGATTGATCCCTACGTAAACGTTGATGCCGGCACCATGAATCCGGTCGAACATGGCGAGGTTTTTGTGACTGTCGACGGTGACGAAACCGATCAAGACATTGGTACTTACGAACGTTATCTTGGCGAGAACATTACCAAAATTAATTACATGACGACTGGCCGGGTGTATCGTTCGGTGATCGAGAGGGAACGTAACTTGGAGTATCAGGGCAAGTGTGTAGAGGTGGTACCGCACGTGCCAGAAGAAGTTATTCGCCGCATTGAAACAGCTGCCGCTGCAGCCAAGGCCGATATTACTTTGATTGAAGTTGGCGGCACGGTGGGCGAGTATCAGAATATCCTGTTCCTAGAGGCCGGACGCCTCATGCAGGTTAAGCACGGCAAGGATGTACAGTTTGCTTTGGTTAGTTATCTGCCTGTGCCGGCTTCGATTGGCGAAATGAAAACCAAGCCAACTCAGTACGCGGTTCGTACCTTAAATAGCGCCGGTATTTTGCCGAATTTTGTGATCGGTCGTTCAGAGCAGCCAATGGACAAGCCACGCAAGCAAAAGATTGCTCAGTTTTGCCAGGTGCCGTGGGAGCACATAATTTCCGCACCCGACGTAAAGTCTATTTACGATATCCCGGAGATGTTTGAAGGTCAGGATTTTGCTA
>CAZXUX010000008.1:26625-27481 GCA_964644265.1 uncultured Gammaproteobacteria bacterium | reverse complement strand
CGAACCACCACGAGCTCGACCTGTCTAACCGCCTGCAGGCGATCCGCGCCCGGCTCAACCGCCTGCCCGGCAGCGCCAAGTCCAGCGACTTGGCCGCGCTCCGCGAGCAGGTCGAGGAGCTCGCCGCCCGCTTGGCGGCACTCGAGAATCGAGTGACCGGCCACGACGAGGCGATCGCGGAGCTGCGGCTCCAGATCAGCGAGCTCACGTTGCGGGTCGACGAACTCGAGCATCGGGTGACCGATCTCGAGGAGAGCGACCGTCGACAGAATATTCGGCTCGACGCCCTCGAGGCGCGAGACGGCTACCTGCCGCTCGGCTTCGTGGTGGCAGGAGGTGCGTCCGTCCGCCGGCCCATCGTGGCTGGCGACGGGCGTCCGCTCACCGGCTCCGCGCTCGGGTTCGCCGGCGCTGGCATCGAGCTCCGCTTCGGCGGTGCTCAGGCTGGTGACGTCTACGTCGGCGGCACGGGCCTCGGGTTCTTCGAAGGGCAGAAGTCGTACGGCTTCCGGGCAACCGGAAACGTTGGCTATCTGCCCAGCAAGGCCATCGAGCTCGGCGCCGTGTTCGGCGGCGAGGGCCACTACATCCAGGGGCTCGACCCCCGGATCAGCGGCCACGTCGCCTACGCGGCGGGCGGCATCCTCGGCCCGCACCTCGGGTTCATCCTGGGAGGCGAGGGCGAGGGGTTGGCCAAGGTCAACCTCGACGTGCCCATCATGTTCGGTCAGGCCAAGACCGCCACGTCGTCCTCGGACGGCGTGTGGGTCGAAGTCTCGCCGACGGTGAGCTTGTCGGTTTTCTTGGGTAACGCCAAGGACTCCGAGTGACCTAGGCGGCCCCGACAGCAATGTCG
>CAZXUX010000008.1:22842-26615 GCA_964644265.1 uncultured Gammaproteobacteria bacterium | reverse complement strand
TGCTGCCCCCGCTGTCCACCCGCACGCGGAGGAGCTGGTAGACCTGCTGCGAGGGACAATATCGAGCGCCGAGCTTAAATAAGTTCGGACGAGTTCATTAAACGAAACCCCGCCGTGAGGGCATCACGGCATTGGAGGCGCACATGCGCAACATCGCGTTCATGTTCCTGGCCGGTTGCGGCCAGATGGTCGGCACCGAGCCGACCGGCGGCAACTCCGGCCACCAGCCGGGGAACGTCGACGAGCCCGAGTGCGTCAACCTCGACGGGGACTACAACCCCGACGGCAGCGCCCGCTGCGACGGCCAGGACGACCCCATCGTCGTGGATCCCGACGGGTACATCATGTTCCACATCTCGGTGCTGCCGGCCTCGCCCAGCATCTTCGCCTACGGTAACGGCTTCGGCCAGGATCCGTCGGTGGGGAACGACTGGTGCGACCCGCGCAACCCGATGCAGACGAACGGCGAGTGGTACGTGGAGTACCTGCCGGACTTCGGCGGGAAGAACGAGTACTACATGAACGCCGGCACGGTCGACGCCTGCGAGTCCGGGGACTTCGCCCACTGGGCGAACCTCACCGGCGAGGCGGCCAGCTCCGACGACTCGATCGTCGTCAGCGAGTGCGGCGACGGCTACGCGGTGTGCGTCGGCTGGGTGAGCGGAACGCTCGTCCCCGGCAGCTGCGACTTCATCAACGACGTCTGCTCCGACATCTAGTCGGATGCGGCGTCGTCAGACCGGTCTACTAACCTTCGGGTTGGCGGGCCGGTTCTTCTTTTTAAACACAGATTTTACACAGATTTTTCCACGGATTTACACAGATTGGCTCGTTCAAATGCGACCCCGAGCGACAGCGAGGGGTCCGTTTGGTGGCAATCGTTAGGTTGCAACGAGAGGTTACTCACCCTGAGCCCTCACGCATTGGTTCACGCCGCCCTCGAATATGACGGGGTTACGGCCAGGCAATAGAACGAGGCAACGCAGGCCATCTCCGGTCGATACAAAAAGGGTCATGCAATCATCAGGTAGTAAAGTATTGACCGGAATATGGACTGCCCGAGTTCTGCCTGGCCTATCCCCGGTAGAGTCGAATAGGCGGCAGAGACTTCTTTTGCCCCGCACCTTTTTAGCTGTTAAAGCCAAAAGGTGCGGGGTGGGGGATGGGGCAGAGCCCCGCATGAAATCTGTAATAAAATCACAGTATTTGGGTTAAATAGCTGTTCGCATAGAAGGCCAAGGAAATTAAGCTTTTATTAGCTTTTACCTTGACTTTTTAGCGAATTTCTGCTATTATATGCAGTTCGCTTGTATCAGAATTGCATGCGAATTCGTGCTTAATTCAGGCATGAGTGACCCTTCACATCGCCCTTTGGTGGGCAACTTGCCCCACTTGGGGCTCAGGAGAGAGCAATGATCCGCATGATGTTCATCTTCGCCGCCACCCTCACGGGTTGTGGCGACCTGGTCGACCCCGCGTCGATCCGGTTCGACGACGGTTCCGCGGAGGCGGTGACGCCCCCGCAGACCAACTGGGTCACCCCGCCCCCCACGGGCGGCGGCGACTCCGACACGGACGCCGACAGCGACGCGGACACCGACACCGATTCCGACGCCGACAGCGACGCGGACTCGGACAGCGACACCGACGCCGACTCCGACTCGGACACCGACGCGGACTCGGATGCGGACACGGACGCCGACAGCGACGCGGACACCGACACCGGTACCGTGGACACCGGCACCGTGGACATCCTGGTCGACTCGTCGACGGTGGAGCTCTGCTTCACCTTCGACTCCGGCGTGACCTCGGCCGAGATCTGGGTGGCCAACCTGACCACCTGGGACTGGACCGACTGGTTCACCGGCGTGCCGGTGCTCGACCAGAGCGTCAGCTCCGGCACGGTGTACTGCGAGGTCGTCCCGGGTGCGAACCCGGACGACGACCTGCAGGTCAACGGATCGACCGTGGGCGGCAACGCCTGGTTGGTCTACGGTGACACCTCCGGTGAGACCGACGGCACTGTGACCCTGAACGGGGTCGCCTGCCACGTGCAGGCGCACGCCAACGGAGACGGTGGCGGCGACTACCTGTGCGACGGGTTCGACACCACCGACGACGACAGCGACAACGATGGCCACGACGCCATCGATGCCGGCGGCGACGACTGCGACGACAGCGACCCGTACCGCTACCCCGGCGCCACCGAGCGCTGGGATGTGCGGGACAACGACTGCGATGGTCTCCAGGACGAGTCGGGTCGGCTCCGGCTGACCCGCTACTACAAGGACTGGGCGGACGTCACGGCCGACATCGACGGCAACGGCGTGAACGAGGTCTACGACGACCTCGAGCACACCTACGCCACGACGTCGCCCGGAACGGGCTGGCTGGTGGACAGCGAGTGGATGGACATCTATCCCCTCGACCTGTGCACCAACTCCACGAACAAGCCGCTCGACGGCTGCGTGGAACAGTCCGACGGCACGGTCGGCTTGTGGGGTGGCGCCTACGCGCTCGTCGCGCTGAGTCAGTGCTCGGGCACGGAGCCGTCCGGTCTGCACCTCACGCTGCTCCTCCAGGAGGACAGTGTGGAGTTCGTGGATTACGACGCCAACAGCAGCTACACCTGCGGCCGGATCGGGTTCGTGGCGTCGCTCAGCGGAGCGGCCTGCGACGACCTGCACGGGAGCTGCGTGACGGTCTACCGACATGCGAGTGCCCCGTTCGACGGAGTCCCTGTCGGCATGACCAACGCGGGGGACGTGATGTTCTCCGATCTGGCGATCGAAGGTGTGGCCGACGGCTACACCTCGCACCCCCCGGCCTTCGGAGTCCTGGCGGCGGGTCACTGACCCACGCCTGAACTCCGCCTACCGACCCACTGCGCACGCTGCGCGGTGGGTCGATTTCCTTTTTAAACACAGATTTTACACAGATTTTTTCACGGATTTACACAGATTTACTCTCGCTTACGAGCGGTAGTGCCATTCAACATACACTTGACAAATTAGCTAATATTAGGTAATAATATGCGGTCGCGTTGAGAGTTTTTCTCGATGTTGATGATCAAAAAAGATGCCTGGAGGTAGCGGATGCGTTACTTGATGATGGTGTTCCTGGCGGGTTGTGGCGGCATCTTGCTCCAGAACCCGAACGGCCTCTTGGCCAAGCTCGACGAGCCGCACGGCGTCTGCGACTCCGGCGCCACGACCGGCTCGACCGGCGACACCGGCAGCGAGACCACGAGCAGCACCGGCGACACGGGCAACAACCAGCCGGTCGAGGACACCGCGCCCGCGGAGACGACCGGCGACACCGGCAGCGACTCGACGGAGATGACCGGCGACACCGGCGCCGTCGAGACCGACACCGACACGGACACCGATTCGGACACGGACTCCGACACCGACGCGGACAGCGACACGGATGCCGACGTCGACACCGACACGAGCACGGGCTCGACCGGTGACACCGGCAGCACGAGCTCCACCGGCGTGACCGTCTGCGTCACGGCCACCGGCAGCGGCACCGTCGACGCCGAGGTGTTCGTCCTCGTGCTGTCCCCCGTCTACGACTCCGGCCACTGGCCGGACGAGTACAACGGCGGGCTGCTCACCGGGCAGGGTTGGGACGACATGTCCGAGTCCAGCCGCGAGAGCTGGGCCTTCGTCTCGCTCATCGACGGCACCGAGGTCTGCGGTGAGCTCGACGGTCTCGCCAGTGGCGACCAGTTCAAGCTCAACGGCTACGGCGCGCTGGATGGTGCGTCG
>CAZXUX010000008.1:21630-22832 GCA_964644265.1 uncultured Gammaproteobacteria bacterium | reverse complement strand
CGGCAGGCCAGGCAGGGGCAACCCTCTTCCAACGGGCGTTCGTCTCGCTCGTGGACACCACCGAGGTCTGCGGCGAGCTGAGCCTCGCCACCGGCGACCAGTTCAAGCTCAACGGCTACGGCGTGCTGGACGGCGCCTCGCGCTGGCTGGTGGGTGCGCTCTACGCGCCCCAGTCGACCATCGAGGTGACCGTCAACGGGGTGGCGGGCGCTTGCCCGCTCTCCGCCAACGACCTCTTGTGCACGGTGCCGTAAGTTCTACGGGCCGTTCACGCCCTCCTGCGCATTGCGTATGGAGGGAGTTTTTTTACTGAGCCGTTAGCCATTAGCCTTTAGAAGCTCAGCGAAGCGCTCAGGAGCTAAAGGCTAAATTCTAACGGCTATGTAATGGGCTAAAGGCTAATGGCCAAGGGCCAGCATCAAGGTTGACTTTTGGCCTATTTTTTGCTACAGTTCATTGTTCGGAAATGCTCTTTCACGTCAACCGAGGAGAGTGAGATGCTGATTCTGATTATCACGGCCTGCTTGCCGTTCCCCGATGGCTTCTGCTTCGGAGATTGCGACAAGGACGCGTCGAACGTGGCGGAGGACTCCGGTCACGTGACCGAGACCACGCCGCCCTCGACCGGCGACACCGGCGTTGTCGAGACCGACACCGACAGCGACGCGGATTCGGACAGCGATACCGACGCTGACACCGATTCGGACACGGACACCGATTCGGACACGGACGCCGACGCCGACTCCGACGCCGACACCGACACGGGCGTGGTCGGCTCGACCGGTGACACCGGTAGCGAGTGCCTCGACCCCGAGTCGCTCGTGCTCGAGGACGGCAGGCGAGTCACTCTGTGTGGCTACAACCTGCTGAACTCCGCGATGGCGTTCGAGGTGCCCGGCAGCGAACCCGATCCCGGAGTCGGATTCTGGGATGTCAACTCGGCGTCCGGGCAGACCGCGGCTGACCTCGGCCCCAGCAACGTCAGCTGGCCGAGTTACGGCTATGACCAGTACTGGTCGCTGTCGGTGCTGGTGGGAACGGTCGGCGGTGTGTCGACCGACGAGTGCATCGGTCTGCTGATGACGATCGACCCCGCACTCGAGTACGCGGTGGCGTTCACCGCACGGTCGACGACCAATGTCGACAACACCATCTACCTGGTGGTCAACGGGGTGGAATCCGGCACGAGCGTCGTGCCGATG
>CAZXUX010000008.1:0-21620 GCA_964644265.1 uncultured Gammaproteobacteria bacterium | reverse complement strand
GACATGCGGTCCGGCATCGGATCGTTCAGCAACGTCGACGGCGAGGTGTACCTGGAGCTGTGCAGTGGCACGCTCCAGGGAGGTGTGAACATCACGCACCTCGCGGTGCGTGAGATGACGTTGGCGCCGTGAGTCTTCGCTGAAGCTACGGCCGACAAGCCGGTCTACTGAACCTTCTGGTTCGGTGGGCCGGTTCTTTTTTTGCTGTTCAGGTTGTCTTTATTGTCACCTCGACTTGGGAAGAGGTCTGTCTGGATGTTATGGGAGAACCTGCAATCCACTTCGAACGAAGGTGAGAAGTTAGGTTTAAAGGCTGCGTCCGTCCCTATCCTCTCACTTTCGTTCGAGGTGGGCTTGCGAATACGAGTAAACTGAAAGACCTCTCCTTAAGTCGAGGTGACATTAGGTATCTCAGAGCCAACAGCCAAAAGCTAACGGCCAACAGCCTCAGTGCAATGTATAATGTGCGCATGCTCCCGAATTTGCATTCGACTTACGCGGCAGTGGAGGCGCGGAGCAAATTGTTAATTGCCGGCGTGCTGACCACGGTTCTGGCTGCTTTAGTCGGCGTAGTTTTTTTGTCGCCAAGCTACGTGGTGGGAATCGTTGTGGCGGTGGCCGCTGTGTTTATTGCGTTTGCCAGACCAACCATCATGTTGGCTTTTTTGGCTGTTTATTTGCCGTTCGAGCCGTTTCTTTTGAAGTGGATTCCCGATGACATCTATGTGTTTGTTCGCTACGGTTCCGAGTTACTTGTTTATTTGTTGGTGGCGGTAGTTATTTTTAGATTGTTAACCGGAGAAATCAAGCTAAGACGTTCGCCGATTGATGTGCCGTTTGCTTTGTTTATCGTCGCTTTGATTGCTTCGGTAGTGGTTAATTTAGTTCCGCCCTTTATTGCTTTGTTGGGAGCTCGTCAAATATTACGATTCATTTTGTTATTTTTTGTAGTGCTTTATTTGCAACCATCAAAACAATGGATGCGAAGTTTGTTGTTGGTAATGTTTGGCGTTGTGGCCTTCGAAATCGCGCTCGGCGCCGCACAGGCGGTTGTTGGCGGATCGCTCGATGCATTTTTGTTGCCCAGCGCAGCCAGATCGTTTGGCGACCTGCAGCTAACTACTGGCACAATACAGTTTTGGGATCCCGGTCAGCGAGTATTTGCAACCATGGGTCGTTATGACCAGCTCGGTACGTTTTTGGCCTTCTTTTTGCTGATGGCTGTGGCTGCTGTTTACGAGAAGACTGTAGCGCGAGAGCAACGAGTTTATTTGTGGATATTGATTCTGTCGGGCTTGGCGGTGTTAGCTTTGACTTATTCGCGTTCGGCTTGGTTTGGCTTTGTGCTGGGTTTTTTGTTTATTGCCATTGCCATGAAGCGCGACAGGCGGGTGACTTTGGCGGCGATCATCATCCCGCTAGTCCTCGTGTTATATGTCGCCACCACGGGTCTAGTGGTTGATCGATTAATTGATGTGCCGAGACAAAACATTGCAGATCGATTTTTTGAAGCCTTTTCTTATGAACGTTGGCAGGGCGAATACTATGGTTTAGGTCGTTTGTTTTGGGTTGTGCAGACTGTGCTGTACGTAGTTCCAGCCTCACCGATTTTTGGTCACGGTCCCGGCACTTTTGGCGGGGGAGCAGTAGCAGCTTTGGGCAACACTACGGTTTACGATGAGCTGGGTTTGCCGTTTGGCGTTTTCGGTACCGGCGGTTACATCGATAACAATTGGTTTAGTCTGTGGGGCGAAACTGGTACGCTCGGTTTGGTTGCGTACTTGTGGATGTTTGGCGCTTTGTTGTTTGTGTGTGTTTATGTCGCTAAAAATTCACAAGATCCAGAAACCAGAACCTTGGCATTGGGTGTTGCTGCTGCTTTATTGGCCGTGGGGTTAAACGCTTTTCTGGCTAGCTTTTTAGAGATCCGCACGTTGGCTCCGTATTTATGGATGATGACTGCGGCAGTTGTGGTGCAGGGGCAGCGGGAGCGGTTACTTTAACTATGGGTGGAGGCATTAGGCTTTAGGCATTAGGCCGTTAGGGTTTACATGGCGTGATGCTTTCCGCTCGCGGTTGGTAGACATAATGCTTTAATGTCCCTAACCGCCTAATGCCTAAAGCCTGATGTTTAATGCCTAATGCCTGGTAACGAAGTATGCGTATTTTGCACGTGCACAAATATTTCCACCGCGAGGACGGCGCCAGTCGCTACATGGTGGAGCTTATGCAGTTGCAAGAGGCCGCAGGTCACACGGTGGCGCCTTTTGCGATGGTTGATCCACGAAATATTCCATCACCCTGGAGTAGTTATTTTGTTTCTAATTTAGATACGCATCGCGTCGCTGGTGGGCTGCGAGCGTGGCGACAGTTTGTTCGAGCTTTATGGTCGCGGGAAGCGGCGGTTAAAATGGAAGCCATGCTTAAGGCTTTTAGTCCGGACGTGGTGCACATACACAACATTTACAATCATTTGTCACCGTCAATACTCAGCGTTTGCAGACGTCACGGTGTGCCGATTGTTATGACGGTGCACGACTATTCGTTGGTTTCGGCTAATTACGCTTTGTGGACTGGGCGAGGGGTGCTCGAGAGAGAACGTCGAGGATTATTAGCGACGGCGAGTACGCGTTTTGCTAAAGGTTCGTACGTCGCAAGCTTGGTGTTGACGATAGTGCAACGCCTGCATCAAATGCTTGGCGTTTACAAAAGATCGATAGCTCGTTTCATGGTGTTTTCGCGTTACATGGAGCAAGAATTAGTGCAGGCGCATTTTTCTAAGCAAAAAATTATTGAGCTATTCCCGTTTTCGGCTCCGCTGTTATTGGACGGACTGCCAGCCAAGGCAAAGACTCGAAGGGGAGTGTTGTTTGCTGGGCGACTAGAGCCCTACAAGGGCATAAGCGTGCTTTTGGCAGCAGCCAAAAAAATGCCTGACACCGAGTTTTTGTTTGCTGGTCAGGGGTCGCAGGAAGCAATGATTGTGGAAGCCGCTAGTAGACTGGAGAATGTTCGTTACTTGGGATTTTTGTCGGACGATGCCATGTGGCAACAGATGGCCGCGGCGCAGGTAGTGGCCGTGCCGTCACTCTGGGCAGAGCCTTTTGGTTTGGTGGCGCTAGAAGCGTTGGTAATTGGCACTCCGATTCTAGTAAGCGATCGCGGTGCATTGCCAGAATTAGTGCGCGATAATTCGTTTGGGAGAATATTTAAAGCTGATGATCCAGGTGATTTTGTACGCCAACTCAAGAAGTTTTTAGCCGCGCCAGAAGGAGCGCAAGATATGGGTAAGAGGGGTAGGGAATGGGCCAGAAAGATGGCTAGTCCAGAGAAGCATTTGGCTCGCGTAGAGGCGGTGTACGAGGAGGCTTTGATGATAGAAGGTAGATAGTAGATGGTAGATCTCGCTTCGCGGTAGATCGACGCCAAGGCTTATTCCGCTCGCTAAGTGCCAGTTAAAAGCTTTAGTGTCGATCTACGCCCGTCAGGGCGATCTACTATCTACTTTTTAGCTAAAATAAAAGGAAAATGTGATATTAGACTATTGACAAAATGGCCTTTTTTTGCTATTATGCTCGGTTATGAAAATCGCAATGTTTGGCCAAAAAGGCATCCCGGCTTCGTTTGGTGGCGTGGAAACGCACGCAGCCGAGCTTTCAACGCGTCTAGTGCGTGCTGGTCACGCGGTTTTTGCTTATGCTCGTTTTTGGTACACGCCCAAGAGCATCGCCACGGTGAATGGCGTGCGGGTAGTGCGAGTGTTGTCGCTGCACACTAAGTGCTTCGATACCATCACGCACGTTGGATTTTCGTTGGTTCACGCTTTGTTGTTTGTGCGTCCAGACGTGTATCACTTTCATGGCGTTGGTCCAGCCTTGTTGGCTTGGGTGCCGCGTCTGTTAGCACCTCGTGCTACCGTAGTGGTGACCTTCCATTCGATTGATCGTTTGCACCAGAAGTGGGGCTTGCTTGGTCGCTGGGCGCTGTCGCTTGGCGAACGTGCGGCGGTTGCCTTTCCGCACCAGACGATTGCTGTGTCTAAGACAATCGCTAAGTACGTTAAGCAGACTTACAGTAAAACTGTAGCTTATGTGCCGAATGGCATTACGCCACGCCGCGTAGCAATGGATTCGATTGTGCTTGCGCCGTTTGGCTTGGAGCCTTATCGCTTTGTGACGATGGTGTCGCGTTTGGTGCCGCATAAGCACGCGCATACGCTAATTACGGCCTGGAAGAAAGCTAAGACTTTGCGACCAGAGTTGTTCCGCAACATGAAGCTAGCGATTGTCGGTGGCTCGGCTTTCACAGACGATTACGTGGCTCGCTTGCAGCTTTTAGCTAAGAGCGACTCGTCAATCGTTTTCACCAGCTACCAAACTGGCGAAACGCTTGAGGCGTTGTTTGCCGGTTCGCGCTTCGTGGTGCATCCATCAGTAGCTGAGGGATTGCCGATCGCTGTGTTAGAAGCAATGAGTTACGGTAAGGCTGTAATTGCGGCTGATATTCCGGAAAATCTGGAAGTTATGGGTGAGTATGGAGTGTCGTTTGCTAGGGGCAAGGCTAATGATTTGGCTAAGAAAATCATTGAATTGATTGAAGACCAGACTCAGGCTGCGGCTCTTGGTCATTTGGCTCGCACCTACGTTGAGGACGCCTTCAATTGGGATGATATCGCAAAGGAAGTGGTGCAGCTATACGACGTAAAACGAGCGTCGTTGCGCCTATTGCCTCAGCTGCATACCACCAGTAAATAAATAGCATTCTTGAGAGAAAAAACAAATAAAAACGAGCCCAAGCGGGCTCGTTTTTATTTGATTAAACCAAATAAAACTTATTAAAATTCGGGTGTATAAAAATTCATTTTTAGGCCATTAATAATGGTAAAATATTCTCGTGCTTCCTATAATGAGCTCGCAATAACTGGTGGTCAGAAAATATGGAGGCAATAATGATTGAATTGTCGATCGTAAGTCGTCACGTTCGCGGTCGAATTGTGTTGGCGGCTATTTTTTGTGTACTAGCAGCCTGGTTTTTGTGGGGACCGCACCGAGCTTTAGCGGCGACTCTTTATTTGTCGCCTGCTTCTAATAGCGTAAAAATCGGTGATACTTTTTCTATCGGTGTGTACGTGACCAGTGTTGACCAAGCGTTGAATGGTTATTCTGGAACTTTACTTTTTTCTAAAGACACATTGGAAGTAGTCGACCTGTCAAAGAGTGGTATTACACAACTGTGGGTACAGGGGCCAACATATTCGAATACTGATGGTGTAGTTAATTTTGAGGGCTTGGTGTTAAATCCTGGTTTCACCGGTAGCGGCGGTCAAATTATCACCCTTACTTTCAAGGCTAAGGCTGCTGGCCCGGCGCAGATTACTTTTACTGAGAGTTCAGTTTTAGCTAACGATGGTCACGGCACGGATATTCTTACAGGCATAGAAAACGCTAATTACACAATAGTCGGGGTCGAAGAACCAATACCGGTAGAGTCATCGCCAAAACCAGGGTCAACGCTTGAGCCGGAATCTCCCACGCTGACAGTTGGGGTGCCGGCAGCGGTGTCAGTAGCATCGTCGACGCATCCTGATCAGACTGCTTGGTATGCAGCCAATGACGTTAAATTCAACTGGTCTTTACCGAGCGGTATTACCGGAGTGAGTGTTTTAGTCGACAATGAACCTAATACTGATCCGGGCCAGATTTCGGACGGTGTGTTTTCTGGTCGGGAATACGCTAACGTCGAAGGAGGCATTTGGTACTTCCATATACGACTTAAAAATAAAAATGGTTGGGGAGATGCTAGTCATTACGTATTTCGCATCGATCTAACGGCGCCGCAAATTGTTGAAGCTGTGATTGTGGAGAGTGCTGAGCTTCCGACCATCGTACTGACTGCTAGCGATGATTTGTCTGGCGTGTTCAAGTATAAATTGACCGTCGATGATGGAGTGCCGCAAGAGGTGATGGCCGGTGATTTAGTTAACAGTGAGTATGCTTTTGTTGGCTTGGAGCCAGGACCTCATCGTGCGCACGTAGTTGCTTATGATGCCGCCGGGAACGCTTCGCAAGAAACGGTAATTGATTTTGTGGCGCTACAGCCAGCGGCTGAGTCAACGTTAGAGTCCACGCCGCTTGACCTAGCTAGAGTTTTTTACTCTGTTGTTTTAGCAATATTCGCTGCAATGTTGGTAATTTTGAGTGGGTTTTTATTGCGTCGCAGCCGATCGGGGCAGGTGATTGCTTCGCCAATTAATCAACCACCAAAAAGTGCTCCGGTTAGCGCTCCTGCGCGTCGTCCAGTTCGCCGATCGCGTCGTTGATGTTGCGGTTGAGTGTTTATGGATAGAGGGTGTAATTTTGGTAATAGCTACGGTTTGGGTTTTTGGTTTTGCCGACTTTAAGATCCTGAACGAAGGTGAAGGATCTCTCGAAACTTGTATTGGTTATGAACAGTCTCGTATCAGATCCTCGAACAGATCTTTCCAACTGGGATTTGTGTAATTAATTAATCCGATTTTCTTTGCTCTGGTCCAGCCTTTCATTTGCCTTTCTAAAAGATAGGCCTCATCCGGAGTCTCACAGGCGGCGTAATAGACTAATTTTTTGCAGCGATATCTTTTGGCAAATCCGTCGACAAGCGCTTCGCGATGCGAAGCTATGCGTGCTGAAAGATCCGTACTCATGCCAATATAGAGCGAGCGATGAGAGCTATTAGTAATAATGTAGACCCCGCAATTCATAGCTTAACCATTTACCGGCTTGAGAGACCCTTCGTCTACACTCAGGGTCGCCCGAAGTGCCGATGGAATTCGGTGGGGCTTGAGTTCTAGTTGCTTAATTGCAGCAAGATGACTTAAGGCGATTTTGCCTACAAAAAGTTCAGCTAGCGTTTTGATACCGAAGGTCTCGACATGGTTTTTGATCATTTCGTAACCCGTACGATAAATTTGATCGCGAGCAAAAAATAAACCAGCGGCTCCGGGCTTGGTAATGCCGCGGTTAGTTCTGAGGAGCAGACTGCGAACAGCTTCCTGCGCCCTTTTTTCTAGCTCAGCATCCTCAAGTTGGTTTTTCGAATTTGCGTTTAGCGCTCGCCCAAGCTCAAGTTGCGCCTGGTAGAGCGTGGCGTAAGCGTGTGACCAACCGCTTTCATTAAGCAGGGCGATTGTCCAAGCCTGCCAAAAGCCGGGTAATAACTTTTTAGCCGCCTTGTCGTCTAAGTGTTGCAAATAAATTGCTAGACCCTCTTCGGTGGTGGTGTAGCCGGCCAGACCACGTTCCAATAAGCGCAGTGGGCTGTGCGCACCGTTTGAGCCGCGTAATACGTGTACGTCGATTTCATGTGTTAACAGACGACGAGCTCGCGCTTTAGATATTTTGAGGTTTTTCGGCACGCGCAAAATCGGTGCTTGGCTTAGCTTGGCGTGACCCGTTTGTACTAGCGGCCGGTTAGATAGCAAAACACGCCAGTTGGTTATGCCGTAGCTATGCAGACGTTCCTTGGCCATCGCTACGAACGCTCTAGCATCCACGCGTTCGCTGTGGCGATGAACCTCGTTACTTCGAGCTCTTGCCAGATGCTCGTTGAACTCGTTGCTGTATTCGTCGAGTGAGGTCGCGTGTCGATCCTGACCCAGCACCTTTTGACTTTGTCGGCTGAAAAAGGTGCGGGGGAAGGATCTATCAAGTGGTGTTTGGTATAGCTTAGTACTTAATTCGGTAACCGCCCTGTCATCACCGAGCTTAACGGCTTCAACGATGTCTGCTCTCAGCTCCAGCTCACTTAGCTTCTCGTCGTATAGTTGACGCACCGTGTCATTGAGCGTCAGGGCGTCGATATCCTGTCTAGCGCGAGAGAGCGCCGTGCGATAATGATCAAGGTCAAAGGCTTGAGCTTTGGAATACGAAAAAAGCGGAGCAGTAGCCGAGAGGGTGGCAACGGAGTCGGGCGTGCCCGACGTAGCCTCGGCGGAGTCGGGGGTTAGTAACTGGCCGAATGGCAGCTTGGGCAATCGGTGCAAGATCGCAAAAGCTTGTTCGTCTAGGTAGTTCACAGTGGTAGCTTGGCGTTGGCGTTAGTGCCCTCGTCTTTGTCTATGGGTTTGTTGGGCGAGTATAATCGATTCTTAATGTTCCACTGGTTTACGTATTGGCCAATGCCCTGACGGTTCATTTTGTTACGTACCGTGGTGGTTGCTTGCGACCACTTAAGCAGGGATTCGAAATTAATCTTATAGCGACCCTGGACTACGATATAGGTAATATCGCCATCGGTGATGGCGCGGCGAATGGTTCTGGCGCTAACGCCAAAAAGCTTTGAGGCTTCAGATACGGATAGGCGGATGGGGGTTTGCATAAAACTAGAAGCTGTGAGGTTCGTCGTTCGTCGACCGTCGGGATTTAGGATCTGGAGGACCCGACGTACGACGTCCGACTGATGAGGCGTGGTAATGATGAGACAGAGTCAACGTCGTAAGTAGTAGCCACCGTTGTTTATAAGTTTGTTTGTCTACACTAGTGTAGCCAAACTTGCCGATTTGGTCAAAGATTTTTTGTAAAATCTTTGCAGGCTAGTGCTTTGTGTGTTAGATAAGTCGCTAATATACGTGACTGTAATGTTAGAACGATTTTCTCGACTAATATCATGTCCGACCAGTACGTAAAATTCTTAGCCCTGCGTATCTATCGTAGCCGCGATGCGAAGGCTTTTGATGAATTGTACGAATTGTACTGGCGGCGGCTGCATAGGTACTTGGTAACTAAGCTGCCTCGGCCGGAGGACGCTACAGAAATTACCAGCGAGGTTTTTTTGCGAGCTTGGGAGTACATGACTTCCAGTCGCGTCGATAGTGTTACCGGAATTGTTTACCGCATAGCGCGTAATCTGGTAGCTGATTTCTATCGAAATCAGAGTAGCCACAAGGCGCCAGAATCGCTCGACGAACACGAACCGTTTTTGGCGGCTCCCGGGTCGTTAGAGCAAAGCGCGATGGTAAAAGATGAGGCAGAGGAGCTGATGGTGCATTTGCAGTCGCTTAAGACAGAGTACCGCGAGGTCATCGTCATGCGGTTTTTAAACGAAATGGATATTGCAGAAATTGCCGAAGCGTTAGAGAAGACGCCAAATCACATTAGAGTCATATTACATAGAGCGATGAAAGCCTTACGCGCTCGAACCAGCACTCCCTAGAATCCCCTCAACCCCCCCTGCCCTGAGCCTGTCGAAGGGTCAACCCCCTTAACCCCATAAACCTCCTCAACCTCCGTAACCCACAAACATCACTTGTCTCTCCAATCTCGCAAACTGTGAACACCCTAAAAAAACAACTCCGCGCCCTGAAGAACCACCAAGCATTTGGTGCGGTTGATGAGTTGCGTTATCGGCAAGAAAAAAATCGAGTAATGAGCGTGGTTCGTGCGGAGGCGCAGACAATTGAAATCAAGCAAGAGATAGGTGTTCAGGTTGGTGGCCACCGTGGCTGGAGCTATGCTTCGTGGCTCATGTCACAATATGTGTCGCGTCCAGCAGTAGCCGGAGCGTTCAGTATTGCCATGGTGGCTAGTGGCTGGATGGCGACGGCGCGGGCAGCCGAAAGTCTACCTGGCGATACGCTATACTCGGTCAAGATTTTGACTGAACGAGCCAAGCTTTCGTTGGCTTCTGCCGATCGCAAGGCGGTGCTGCATACCGAGTTTGCACAAAATCGTTTGCAAGAAGCCACGCGACTACAGTCAGCGTCAGCAGACCAGCCAGAACGTAATCCGCTGGTGGCGCAGGCGCTAGAGGCTTACGAAATGGAATTGGCTTATGCCGGCGAAGAGCTCATGGCGCTGTCTGGCGAAGCGACACTTAGCACGGTGGCTTCCATTCAAGAGAATCTCAATTCAGTAGATACGGCGTTAGACGCCACCCTGGCTCAGACAGATGACCTAACCGAGAGCTCACAGGTTTTGGCAGCTAAAGAAGCTACGCAAGAAGCCAGTCGTCTGGCGGCAAGTGTGGCGGTAGACGTGCACGACAAAGCACCAAGTGAAGAATCGACAATAGCCTTAAAAGAAACGTTTAAGCAAAAGTTAGGGGACCTAGAAGCTCGTCAGCAGTTCGATCTACAGCGGGTGACGGTTATAGAGGGGATGTTAAGCGAGCTTGATCCCGAAGTTATAGCTAACGATCCGATACTAAGTGCGGAGCAAACTAGGTTGTACGTGGTGACCATTGAAGACACTGAAAAAGCGATTGGTGAAGCGATGGAGATGTTCGCGGCTGGTGGTTATAAAACAGCTTTTGCAACATTTGACGAGGCCAGCAGTTCGTTGCTAGCAGTCGAGGCTAGCCTGGCGCAGATAGAGATCGCCATAATGAACATCAAGGCCACACCTCCGGCCACTGAGCCAGTCGATACGCCAGCAGAAGAGCCGGCCGATCAGTCTATCGACGAAGCCCCAGCAACCCCCTCAACCCCATAAACCCCCTCAGCCTCCTTAACTTCCTCAACCTCCTCAAACTCAAGTCCCGCCCAGTAAGTTGTAAGCCCTTGTCCCCGCACCTTTTCTGCGTATCACGAGAAAAAGGTGCGGGGGAAAGGGAATTGCAAAGAGCATTCCCCTGGTTAGCACCGTGAAAAGGTCGAGACCGCACGGTCAGGTGCAACCTCTATTCTTTTCCTAAGGAAAAAGGATTCGGGTTATATTATGGAAAATGTGTTTTCAACCGGTAAACGCGCTTTCTCAGCAGCTATTGCAGCTGCGACGATCGCCTTTACCATCGGTGCTGGCTCTCTTGTAGCCCCAGCAACCGCTGACGCCGCTTCTTCTGGCGACCTGATCAAGGGTACTTCCTTGACCACGGTTTACTACCAGGGTTACGACGGTTTGCGTTACACCTTCCCTAACGAGAAGACTTATTTCTCGTGGTACCAAGATTTCAGCGACGTAGTTACCATTTCTGATTCTGCTTTGGCAGCAATCACCCTTGGTGGCAACGTAGTTGTTCGCCCAGGTACTTGGTGGATCAAGGTTCAATCTGATCCAAAAGTTTACGCCGTAGCTCGCGATGGTTCTATCCACTGGGTTGAATCAGAAGCCGTAGCTGTGGATTTTGCAGGTTCTAACTGGAACCAGCGAATTATCGACGTTCCAGACGTGTTCTTCGATGATTACACAGTTGGCACTTCATTGATGTCTGCTGATGCTTACGAAGGCATGTTGTACGAAATGGGTGGCAGCACCTATTTGGTATGGGACGGCGAAATGCGTTTAGTTACTTCTGCCGGCATGAGCGCGAACGGATTTGATTCCATGTTCGTCATGGACGGCTCTGGTATCGACGACAGTGGTTTGTCGGCTGGCGATGACGTGACGAGCGCAGAGCTCGCACTCATTGACGCTGCTCAGACCGAAGAGGGCGGCGCGATCGTTGGTGGCGACATCACGGTTTCTCTATCTTCTTCCACTCCAGCTGGTATGACCCTTCCAGGTCGCACCAATGCCGTTGAGCTCATGAGCTTCAACGTTAAGGCTGGCGCAGAGGCTGCTGAACTCAATTCAGTAACCTTGAAGATGATCGGTGCGGGTGCTACCTCTAACATCGCTAACGTTTACCTTTACAACGGTGACGAGCGCTTGACTGAGGCTCGCTCCGTCAACTCTTCAACCCGCCAGGTAACCTTCAGCAACCTCAACCTCGCGGTTGGCGCTGGTGATGACGTTACTTTGACGGTTCGCGCTGAAATTGCGGTTGCGCAAACAGCTTCAGACACCATCGGTTTTGAAATCTCAGAAGACACGGATGTCGTAGCTTCTGGTGATGTCGGTGGTTCATTCCCGGTTTCTGGTAACATCTTCACCATGTCTGGCAGTGATGCCGGCTGGTTGGAGGTCGACAAGAGCGGTTCGATTATCAACCCAACTCTTGGTGAACAGGATGCCGTAATCGGTACTTTCAAGGTTACGACCAACTCCGAAGCGGCGTCCGTACAGTCGGTCACGCTTAAGGTTGATAACGCTTCTGACCACAGCAACTTCTGGCTCTGGGACGGCACTGTCGCCTTGGCCGAGGGTTCTAACGTCAGCGGCGACCTTGTTATGTTCGATCTCTCAAGCTCACCATTTGCTATCGACGAAGGTAGCTCGAACATTTTCAGTGTTTCGGCTGACGTTGGTGGTCAGAGCGCTGATACGGTTAAGGTATACGTGGACAACCGCGTAGACATTGTTGCTGAAGGTGGTGACTTCGGATTTGGCATGTGTGTCGACACTGGTTCGACCTCATGTACCTCTAGCGCCGCAGTTGGTAGCTACGATGGTTCCAGCTGTACCTCAGCTTCTGGTAACTGTTCTTACAGCACCATCCAGGGCGGTGAGCTTACCTTGGTAGGCAACGGTCCTTCGGCTGGTGATATCCAGGTTAACGGCAAGGATCAGGTTCTTTTGAACTTCTCCATGAGCGCTGCTCAGGATGTGACGATCAAGGATCTTGACGTTATCGTTGGTGGTGAAGATGACGGCAATGGCCTTCCATTCACCCCGGGTGACGACAGTGGTAGTGACAATGACGGTCTTATCAACACTAATGGTGAGGGTAACTTGACTGATATTAAGATCATCAACGCTGACACTGGCGCGGTGATCATGGGTCCTCTTGAATTGGACTGTGTAACCACCACTTGTGGTGCAGACGGTACCAATGATGGAACTCAGACAATTGACTTTACTGACGACTTCTCGTTGTCTGGTGGCGAAACGTTGAACTTGGCTATAACGGCCGACGTCGACAATAACGTCACTTCTGGCACCGACTTCGGTGCTAAGATCGACATCAGCGGTTTGTCGGCTGAAGATGTTAACGGCGATGCCTTGACCACCTCAGATATCGTTCCATCGGGTGATATCCAAGGATTTGCCCAGGAAGCAAATGCAGCATCACTAGTTGTTGCTTTGGCTTCAACGCCGGGAGATGTGACGACGGTTCGTGGTACGGATAATGTACATGTTCAGTCGTTTAACTTTACGGCCGGTGACGGTGGCGATGTACTCGTGAATACCATTCAGGTTAGCGTGTACTCTGCCGACGTAGCCACTTTCGGTATTGGTGACGAGACAAACGTTGACGTTAATGACTTCATTGAGTCATGTGTCCTTACGGATTCGGCGGGCGTAGTTCTTGATGGGCCAGAAACACCAGTTTCGACTGGTGAGACCATGGACTTCAATAACGTCGATTGGACCGTTCACTCTGGTGAATCCAAGGTGCTAAAGGTTGCATGTAGCTTCGCCAACCCTTCTACGGGTTCCGATGCAGATGCATTCGCCTTTGACCTCGCCGATCTTTCAGAGGACGTAGTAGCGGAAGATGAGGATGGAAATGACGTTGATCCAACTACCGATGGTCCAAACGGCACTACAACGCCAACAAACGTTGTAACCGTCAACGCTTCCGGTACTTTGACGGTTAGCGCTGATTCCAGCACCCCATCAGCCGATCTCCTCTTGACTAGCACCAACGATAACCATGTTGCTAGCTACCGCTTTACTGCGGCTAACGAGGGCTTCAATGTGAACGTTTTGACCTTCTCGGAAGAGCAGGCAGAAGACGACACTAATAGCACGAACTCGACTGCTTACACCAACAACCTCGGAATGGTTACCATTGAATATCCGAAGGCTGATGGCAGCACTGGTTCTAAGACGGTTTCGGTCACTGGTAACGAAGCTAAGTTCTCGGCTCTTGACATGTACGTCGCACCAAACGATCCAGGTGTCGTTGACGTATTTGTTAACGTTCCGTTGACTGCTCGTGATTCCGGTGGAAGCGCCACTTCGAACGAAAAGGTTCGTATGGGTCTCTTCGTTGACACGACGAACGATGACAACTATAAGGCGGTAGGTGCTGGTTCTGGCACCACGCTTGATGACGATGACCAGGGTGCAATCGGTGATGACGCGTATGCTACTGACGGTATCGCTACCTTCGTAGTCCGCGAAACCAAGCCGACCATCACCTTGTCGTCTTCTTCGCCATCCGGCGCTAAGGTGCCTGGAGATCAGGAAGCGTTGCGCTTCAACGTAGCTGCTTCGGCTAATGAAGATTTGGTCTTCAAGAACATTCTCTTCAAGATTAGTGCTAGCGACAACGCTACAAGTCTTTGGGATGATTGTGATACCGACGCTACGGCTACGACTCTTGATGCTGGTGACTTCGACTTCTACAACTTGAGCGAGCAGGGTACAGCCCAGGCGCTTGACGTAGATGCTGATTGGACTGGTATGACAGCTACGGGCGCTAACTGTACAACCACCACTGGTGACTTGGTATGGGAGCGCTTGTCGTTGACGACTGAAGAGATTGTGCCAAAGGGTCAGACTTACACCTACTCACTGTGGGTAGATGCTTCTCTGGCTTCGGCGGCTAACGATGATAGCTTGCAGGTTGAGTTGGCTACAGATCCGATCTTGGCTTCTGCTAGCTTCCTCACGGCTAGCGATTTGACCGAGAGCAACGTAACTTCTACCGACACTACGCTCAGCGTAACGTCTGGTGCAGCTTACGCAGTTGGCGATGTTATCTGTATGGATACCGCTGACGATGCTTGTGGAGCAGCTGATGAGAAGATGCTCGTGGTAGGCATTGCTACCAATGACCTCACGGTTGTTCGTGGATACTTGGCAACGGCGCCAGATACCGGCTCTCTTAACGATGCCGCTGACGACGTTGACCGTGTTCCAGGTGCCTTCCTCTGGCAGGACGACGGTACTACCGCCGTTACTACTGGTGCTGAAGAGCGCTACGGTGCTCACTTGGTGGACAACCTCCCAGTTACGGGTGGTGCGCTCGTCTTCTAATCACTTGATTAGCTGACAGCGTGTTCACAAGCCAAAACCCCTCGCTTCGGCGAGGGGTTTTGCGTATTCAAACGAAAAGCCTGTAGTTCCCGAACGACAGTGAGGGATCCCTCAAGTGGTGACGGTCGTTAGTTTGCAACGAGCGGAAAAAGCAACGAACCTCATGCATGAGGTGCGAGACGAATGTCGGGGACGTCCCTGACCCCGCACCTTTTTCAGCCGCTAAAGCCAAAAGGTGCGGGGGAAGGGTCCCTCAAGTGGTGACAATCGTTAGTGTGCGACGAGAGGTCAACCGTGAATGGTTACCGAGCGATGACCTTATTGTCATCTCGACGTTAAGGAGAGATCTATCAGTTTGTTCGTATCCGCGAGTTATTTCGTATTTTTCCCAATAAAAATAAAATATTTATAAAAATAGTTTTCCTCAGGCTGGCTTGTTTTGGTTTGGTGCGGTGCTATCTTTGTGGCGTGAGTTGTAATTTTTGATCGAGCTTTTTTATGGAACGCTTGTCGCGTGTGGTTCCGTATTTCTTTATTCTCTCTTTTTTCTTTCTCGGTGCCGTTAGACCATTGCAGGTTTTAGCCATAGATGAAGCCGCGGTAGCGCCAAGCGAAGACACGGCGGTTGCGGCTAAGGAGCCGGCTCCAGATGCGACTACTGATACCACGGCCGAGAGCGTCACTACTGAGGACCAAGCTGCAGCCACCAAAGACGCCTCTGCCGCACCGGCGGGAGAGGGGCAGACGTCGGCGTTGATGGGTGGCAGCGGTGGCACTTCGACCAGTGGACAGTCCATGAATCAAACCTACGGTGGGGCAGCTGATGCTTTTTCTAAAATTGACGAGCAAACCGGTGCATTTACTTACGGTTACCCGTTAGAAATTCCCCAGGGTCGCAACGGTATGCAGCCGGATTTGCAATTGCAATACAGCAGTAGTGCAACCAGCGAGGGGAGTATTGTTGGTTATGGTTGGTCGCTGTCGTTGCCAACAATCGAGCGACTAAATAAGAACGGTTTGAATGAGCTATACACGAGCCAAACTTTTGTAAGTTCATTGGCTGGTGGCGAGTTGATTGCTGACGTAGTTGACGCGAATGGTTATGGCACCTATTTGCCACGGATCGCTACGCCCGGTTTTGTTAAATTTGAGTATTTAACTAATGGATCATGGAAAGCTACTGACCCGAGCGGTATTGTTTACACCTTTGGTGTGGCTAGTACGGCTAGATTAGCCGACCCGGCCGATGCCACCAAGGTGTTTCGTTGGTATGTAGAGTCAATTGTAGATCCTAACGGTAATGGCGTTGTTTATACATACACCACGATTGGTACGCAGATGTATCCAAATACCATTAACTACACCACGAACGGTGTAAATGCTGGTTTTTATACCGTAACTTTTTTCTACGAAGATCGCGCTGATGTTATTGCAAATTACGACACTGGGTTTGAGGTGACAACCACAAAACGTGTGTCAAGAATTGAGGTTGCGGTTGGGGGAGTGTTGCGGAAGAAGTTTGTGTTTGCTTACACGTCCGGTATAGACGGCGAACGCTCTCTTTTGGATACTTTAACTACAACCGGATATGACTTGTCGGGTGTAGCTACGGTGTTGTCGCCTTTAGATCTTTCTTATGTGAAAAGTACCTGGACTGATTATGGTGAGGAATTCAGACAGGTTATAGCAAACACTGGAGAGTTTGAGTTCGGCAATATAAGATTTGGGGACATAAATGGGGATGGATTGGCTGACGCGATGTATTCCTACAAGACTACTAATAGGTATATTCCGGACAGGGCAGATCAAAAGGTTTTTCTTAGCACGGGTACGGATTGGGTTGAAGATAGCTCGTGGGTGGTTCCCATTGCTTTTAACGACACGCAGAATTCAAACGGAAATATTTACGATCATTGCGCTTCAGTGATCGACGTTAACGGAGATGACTTGGCGGATATTGTTTATAAAAATTCCAGTGTATTTTTAGATCTTAACGGAGTTGATTATCCGCAGGGCGTGTATATAAATAATGGGTCTGGTTGGGCGTTGGACTCCACGTGGGTTGTGCCTGTGAATATTTGTAATATAGATAACGATCAGGGTGTCAGATTTGCTGACTTGGACGGGGATGGTTTAGTGGATATATTTAATAATAACGAAACTGCTCAGGCTGTATACCTTAATAATGGCAACGGTTGGGACTTGAATTCATCTTGGTCAGTGCCTGTGCCACTAGCTTTTTCCAATGGATATGATGCCGGTGTGAGGGTTGCTGATTTGAATGGCGATGGATTGCCGGATCTTCTAAAACATTTATTAAAAGATTTAGATAATAATCCAAATACTTGGACTTCATCAGGTGCTTATGTAGAGCAGGCGACGTATATAAATAATGGATATGGATGGACTTTGCAGTCGTCGTGGGATATGCCGGGGACATATGCCAACGAAACTATATTTGCTTTTGACTGGCATTCTTGTAATTCGTGCGCTCAAAATGACTACGGAAGTCGAATGATGGATGTGAACGGAGATGGACTGGTTGATGTATTTAATTACAGCCTTCAACCGAACCCTCAATTGAGTGGAAAATATTATATTAATAATGGATCGGAGTGGGTGTTTGATTCTGCAAGACATTTGCCGCCTCAGATTTATAACTATCTATATTCTCCTACATGCGCTTTTTCGAAGAGTAAAACCATAGTCGTGGACATGAATGGTGATCGTTTGGATGATTTTTTTACCGATAATGGCTCGGCGGGATGTGCAAGGGTGATTTTACAAGAGGGCGATACGGCTGCGGAACAGACTGGCAATTATAGAATAGGCTCTGATTTATTAAAGGTAGTTGTTTTGCCATCTGGCGGGAGCATTAATGTTACTTACAGCTTATCTACTAGATACCGGGATGTTGGCGGTAATTTGTTAAATCCCGACATGCGTTTCAGTCTGACGACGGTCGATAAGATCACTTTTGATGACGGGTTGGGTGGGGTGGGTACATATTCCTACGAATACTCCGGTGGGGAAGTTGATTACGATTCGGCGGCACCGCAAGACAAAAAATTTGCCGGCTTTCAGAGCATAAAGATGACGCGTCCGGATGGAGCTACGGTCACCCGTTACTTCCATCAGAATAACGGATCCGATGCGGCGACTTATGAAGGTACGGATAGCTATTCGCGGATTGGTTATAAGTATCGGGAAGAAGTTAAAAATGCTTCTGGTCAGGTAATGCAGATGGTTATTACCAACTGGGATTCTGTGGCGTTGGGAACGGCATCAACTTTCGTTTCGCCTAATACCGAGATGACCATGTCGTATGACGGTGATTCAGACCATCGCGATACGTTGGTTGATTACACCTACGTAGCCTCGACTGGTAACCTTACAAATGAACTCTACCTCGGCGAAGTGCTAGGCAATGCAGACGGCACGTACACGGACATTAGTGCTGATAGTATTACCAAGCAATACGTTTATGCCGTGCAGGCTGCGGGGTTGATTCGTAATGCGGTGCAAACTGAGTACACCAGGGACAATGCTTTGGTTACCAGAAAACAGACGCGCTTCTACTATGACGGGCTTACGTATTTGGGTACGGTAATTAAGGGCAACGTGACTAAAAAGGCTGAGTGGATTACTGGCACAAGCTACGAGGACACGACTTATGTTTATGACGGAGTCTATGGGCTGGTGACGTCGTCGACCGATCCTGAGTTGGCGGTAACGACCATGGCTTACGATACAAACAATCTTTATCCGCTGACTGTTACTAATGATCTGAGTCAGGCTACTACTTACACTTATGATTACGCTACTGGCCAGGTTTTGACGACTACCGATCCGAACGGGGGAGTTTTGCAGACGGTTTACGATGGCCTGGGTCGACCGTTGGCCGAAAAGCAGTCGTTGGCTGCTGGGGGTGGGGTAGAAGACGTGCGAACGTATGTTTATACCGATTCGGGGGTGCCGAATTCTGTTAAGGTAACAAATCATCTTTCCGGCACAGTATCGGCCGAGCAGTACGTTTATTTTGATGGCTTTGGTAGAACCGTGCAGACCCGTACGGAGCACGAGACTGCCGGCACTTATTCTGTGGCGGATACGATTTACGATTCGCTTGGACGATTGAGTAAGCAGTCCATGCCGTACAACTTGACGGGCAGCTCTTATACCGCCCCAACCACCGACGCTACGTTGCTAGAAACATACACTTACGACGCTCTTGATCGGGTAACTTCAGTAGCTAATGCCGTTGGCACGACTACCTCAGCTTATGATCAGTGGAATGTAACGGAGACTGATGCTGATGGTAAGGTTAAAGAGTACGACTACAACTGGCGGCAGTTGTTGACTGCGGTAAAGGAGAATATTGCTGGCGTAACTAAGACTACTCAGTATTCTTATAACGCCAACGGCAACCTGGTGAAATATACCGACTCAATGGGTAATTTCCGCACCCTTACGTTTAATCCGCGTGGCTACCGTACGGCCATGCAGGATCTGCACCCATCTTCAGACACGCAATTCGGTAGCTGGCTATATTCTTACGATAAGGTTGGTAATTTACTTACGACCACAGATGCTAACGGCAAGGTGATTACAAATACGTACGATGATTTGCATCGTATTTTGACCGAGAATGATCCGGCGACAACCGGCACGGACGTTACTTATACCTACGACACCTGCACTAACGGGGTTGGTCGATTGTGTTCGGTGGCGAATATCAATGGAGTGACCACGGCTTACACTTACGACAAGCTTGGTCGTATAGACAGTCAGACGCAGACCGTTGACGCCGTGGCACGAACCACTACGTATTCTTATGATCGTCAGGGGAACTTACTTATTCAGACGCATCCCGATGGCAGTAAAAATGAATTTACTTACGGTACCGCCGGCCGCACATTAAACGCCAAGTGGCGTAACGTAGCTGGAACAACAAGTACGCTAATGTCCTCGGTGACTTATTCGCCAACAGGTGCGCCGGCGACGGTTACTCTTGGTAATGGAGTAGTTACTACTTACACTTATGACGCCACTAAGCTTTATAGGTTGACTAACAAAAAGTCGGTGAAGGATGCGACCGAATTCCAGGACTTCACCTACACCTACGATGCTGTTGGTAACATTACCAACCTAGTCGACGATCCGACCATTTATACTCCGGTAACACACATCATGACTTACGATGACGTACATCGTTTGTCGTCGGCTACGGCCACGAGTACGGATCCTAACTTAGCTGGAACGCGTAACTTTACCTACAGTGCTATTGGTAACTTGCTGACTAGCACGCAAGGCGGCACTTACACTTATAACAACACTGGTTCAGGTGTTTACTCTAATCCTCACGCCCCTACCACCGTCGGCACGGTTAATTACACCTACGACAAAAACGGCAACCAGCTAACCGATGGTACCTGGACGAACACCTGGGACTTTAAGAATCGTTTGGTAACCTCTGCAAAAACAGGGAACACTGTTACCTATACCTATGACCACACCGGCGCTCGCGTAAAGAAGACGGATACGGTTAGTGGTGTGCCGACGTATTACGTCACCCCAGAATACGAAGTGGAGGGTACGGTGACTCGCCACCACATAGTGGCTCCTGGCGTAGGCTCCATTGCTTCAATGATGAGCTACCCTACGTATGACACTACCCGCTACCACCTTACCGATCACCTTGGCGGCACGCACGTCGAGGTCGACTATCTCGGCAACACCTTGCAATACATGGTCTACGAACCATTTGGTAAGGTTCGTTACAGCTGGCAGTCTGGTAGTTACAGCAATGACTACAAGTACACTGGCAAGGAACAAGACAGCGAGACGAATTGGCAATACTACGGCGCCCGCTACTACGACAACAACCGCGGCCAGTTCATGAGTGCTGATCCGGTGTTCTTGAACCTCGGCCTCGGCGACCTCTCCGGTCTTGCTGATCCGCAGATGTGGAATAGCTATGCTTATGCGAGGAATAATCCGTATGCAAATATAGATCCTGACGGCAATTATTCTGTGGGATTTGTTGTTTGGGCTGTTTGGGGTTATTGGCAGAATCGTGAAATTGCTTTCGCTCTTTCTCACCCTGTGATTGCATGGCAGGTGGGCTCATATAATAGAGATTGGCAAAATATATCATCATATGCCGGTAATTTTGCGATAAACTCCCATCTATCAGCATACGGTGATGGCCATGGTCGGGGATCTCAGGGTAACGCCTTTAGACATGTCATTTGGCAGTCAATGATTACCCAAGAGTATGGCTCTAGCATAGCGCGTAAAATTGGCAATGCTCATGAAAATAATCCTTATGCTAATCTATCCGTTAGAAGTTTTTCTGGTGTAGGGGAGCGATCGTGGGAAAGAGCTGATCAGACTGCTGATTTGCTTAACAACCAGATTGGCAGATCAATTGGCTCACGGAATCCCAATGCCTCTGAAAAGGAATTAGCCATGATAACTTTGGATTACTTTCATAATAATGGGTTATACGTTGTAGAGCGGAATGGCGACCAAGTAGATGTAGTACGGCGACAATTAACCGACGAAGAATATAGCAGTGCCCGTTCGAGTCTATCGGGTACGGGCAATGACGGTCTTATGGACGACTAATATTTCCAGAATATGTCTAGGAAGTATAATTACGTATTTGGGTTCATGATCGTGCTAGTGATTTGTTATGCGATATTTATCATTTGTCGATATGTATCGTCTAAAAATATCATTGAGGATCAGATTGTGAACGAAATAGAGGATAGATGC
>CAZXUX010000007.1:0-27761 GCA_964644265.1 uncultured Gammaproteobacteria bacterium | reverse complement strand
ACCACGCCACAACCCACCCATCGGCTCTGACATATCTATCGCATTATAGCATTTAGCCCTTAGCCGGTTAGCGTTTACATAGCCCTTAGCTCTTAGCCGTTAGAGGCTAGTCAGGGCGCTCAGGGCTAAAAGCTAGATACTAACGGCTATGTAATGGGCTAAAGGCTAACAGCTAAAGGCTGGATAGCTATCCCCCGCCTGTCCACTTCTGCCCGCCGCGAGCCTGCGGTAAGATGCGGGAACTATGTCGTCGGTGGGCAGGATCCCTCCTCATAATCTTGAGGCTGAACAATCACTCTTGGGTGCTATTTTGATTGACCAAGAAGCAATGATCAAAATTGGTGACGCTGTTCGCCCCGAAGATTTTTATAAAGATTCGCACCGTATTTTGTTCGATACCATGGCCGAGCTGTTTACTCGCCACCAACCAATCGACTTACTTACCCTGGGCAACAGACTGGAAGAAAAAGGTGTGCTCAAGCAAATCGGCGGCCGTACCACCCTAGTTGAGCTGACAAACATAGTGACAACTTCGGCGCACATCAGTAACTACGCTGAAATCATTGTTAAAAAGGCTGCTCTACGACGTTTGTTAAAAGCGGCCGCAGACATATCTGAGCTGGGCTTTGATGAAACGCAAGACGTTGACGTGGTGATTGATGAGGCCGAGCAAAAGCTATTTAACGTATCGACAAATTTCATTAAACAGAGTTTCGTCCCGCTGCGTACTATTTTGACCGACGCCTTTGACCGTATTGAAGAACTAAGCCGAGACAAGGGCAAGCTCCGCGGCGTACCAACCGGCTTTACCGGAGTCGATAATTTGTTGGCCGGGTTACAGCGCTCTGACCTGGTCATTCTAGCCGCGCGTCCTTCGGTAGGTAAAACATCGTTTGCGCTAGACATAATGCGTAGCGTATCAATGAAGACCAAGTTGCCGGTCGGTTTCTTTAGCTTAGAAATGTCCAAGGAACAGCTAGTCGACCGCATGATCTGTGCCGAAGCCGGAGTTGATTTGTGGAAACTACGTACTGGCCGCTTGTCAGAACACGATGACGATTTTCCGCGTATTGGCGATGCCCTAGGGCGTTTGTCAGAAGCCCCAATCTACATTGACGATTCGCCGGGCGCGACGATTATGTCTATTCGCACCAAGGCGCGGCGGCTGCAAAGCGAGCACGGTTTGTCGATGATCGTAATTGACTACTTGCAGCTCATGGAAGCCAAGAACTCGAGCGATAACCGCGTGCAAGAAGTCGCCGAGATCAGCCGTGGTCTTAAACAAATTGCCCGTGAGCTAAATGTACCAGTGCTAGCCCTGGCTCAGCTGTCGCGTGCTGTAGAATTAAACAAACCAGCCATTCCCCGCTTGGCTCACCTGCGTGATTCCGGATCTATTGAGCAAGACGCCGATGTGGTGATGTTTTTGTATCGCAAGGCCGCTGACCGTAACTATCAGCCGGAAGAGCTGACTCCCGAAGAAAAAACAATAGCTGAGGTTCATGTCGCTAAACACCGTAACGGCCCCACCGGACTAGTTAAGTTGTTTTGGGACGCGCCACGGGCTTCTTTCCGCAACCTTGACACTCGCTATGGTCAGGCCCCATCCTTTGGTGGCGGTGGCGCCCCAGCAGAAGCCGCGGGAGCTCCGATGCAGTCTGGTCCTCGGCCAGAAAACATCGGGCTGCCGCCCGGCATTCCGCCAAAGGGTTTCGCGCCTAAGCATTGATCACTATGAGGCAAATTATTGACCTAGCGGCGGCCATAATGGGCGTTGCAATGTCACTCGGGTATTATGCCCAGGCCTGGAAAATGCTGACCACTAAATCCGCGCAGAATGTGTCTGGGGTTTCGTTCTCTATTTTCTCCCTTGGCACCACAACTTGGCTTATTTATGGTCTTATTCATAACGATGCAATTATTATCATTAGCTTCGCCTTAGGAGTAGTTGGTTCTTGGCTAGTATTGATCCTTACCTTTGTATACGGAAGAAACCATTCATCAGTGGAAAACAATCTCACTAAATAATCAACATAATATGTTTCAGAAACTAAAACAGTACAAAGAGATGCGTGATCAGGGCAAACAGATGAAGGCGTTACTTGATGACATTATGGTGGTCGGTGCTAGCGCTGGCCAAAAAGTCATGATTACCATGAACGGCAGTCACGAAGTGATTGGCGTACAGATTGCTGATGGCTTAGAAAAAACTGTCATTGAACAAGGCGTCAAAGACGCTATGGCTGATTGCTCAAAAAAATTACAGCAGGAGCTGATCAAAAAAGTTCAGGCTAGCGGTGGCTTGGAAAATTTTAAGAGCATGATGGGTTAATAGATTAAAGTTTGAAAGTATTAAAGATTAAAGTTGGCTGTCGGCACCACCCCTGTGAGAAAATTCCCTTCGCCGATCCATAACGCTGCTGCTGCTCTTGGGAAATTGCCTAGCGTAGGGCCAAAAACGGCTCTACGCTATGCTTTTGCCTTATTGCGTTTGCCCAAAGGCGAAATTGAACTCGTAGCTCGCAGTATAGAGGGACTCAAACGTGTCAGCGTCTGCAGTCGCTGCTTTACGTATGCCGAGGATGCGTTGTGTGATGTTTGTACCGATAAAACTCGTGACGTGGGAACGCTCTGCGTGGTTGGCGAATCGCGTGATATTGCCACCATAGAGGCCACGGGCATTTATCGCGGCTATTACTTTGTGCTCGGTGGCGTACTTAACCCGGTCGATGGCTTCACGCCCGACGTGTTGCACGTACGAGAGCTCGAACAGCGCCTAACGAATGATGGCGGAATCAAAGAACTCATCCTCGCCTTCTCCCCCGACGTCCACGGCGAAAGCACCATCATGTATCTTAGCCGCCTGCTTAAACCCTTTAACAAAAAAATCACCCGCCTGGCCCGCGGCCTACCCATGGGCGCAGACATTGAGTACGCCGATGAGGTCACGCTGGCGAGTGCGCTGTCAGGCAGATCAGAAACATAATCCAACCTCATTTACACAGATTATTTATTACAGATTTCACACAGATGATGGCTGGTTACAAAAACTCGAGCACGTATGCTCGAGTTTTTCCATCCGTGTAAATCCGTGGAAGGATCTGTGTGAATTCTGCGTTAGCCAATTTTGGTGATCTCGAGCACCGTGAACGGCTGGCGGTGGCCAACGTTACGGCGGTAACGCACTTTGCGTTTGAACTTGATGACCGAGATCTTATCAGCGCGGCCGTGTTCGGCAACCTTAGCGGTTACCTTGGCGCCAGCCACGGTGGGGGTACCAACTTTGACGTTCTCGCCAGCTTCATCAGCAATAAGCAAAGCGTCAAAAGTCATGGTCTCACCCTCTTTGAGGTCGATTTTCTCAACCTGGATTTTTTCACCCTCGCGGACAAAATACTGTTTGCCGCCGGTGGTAATTACTGCGTACATAGCAATGGGGCTACTCAGGTGCCCCGCACCTTTTTAAAGTGCTGGGTCTTTAAGACCTTACGTAAGCCAAATTAAGACTGCGAAATAGTAACAAACTCCCCACCTTTCGTCAACTTTTCCCTTTATTTAGCCGAATGAACCGTATCCCCCACAGAAATCCCCCATTTTTCTACCCCACCAGCTGGGAGCTCGATGACCGTATTGCTAACCTCGGGGGCGGAATACATACGCACAGGGTCCTCGTCGCCCCGAGGAGCAGGGACGTTTTGTTCTATTTTGACTATTTTGCCGTCGTTGACCCAAAGAATATCGAGGTCAAATTTCATGTCGCTCATCCAGAAGATGCGCTCTTGGCTGTTTTGGAAAACGAAGATCATGCCGTCGGCACCGAGAGTCTCGGGAGTAAAGCCCGAGAGGCCGTGAATCTGCTCGGCTTGGTCGTCGGCTACACGCACGGTGAGGATATTGCCTCCGACGCTTACTTGTTCAGTACCCATAGATGTTCCGCCATTGACTCCAAGAAAAATAGCCACCCCGAGCACGCCGATCACGCTGACACAAAGGATGAAGACAGGGAGTTTGATGATGCTTTTGTACATATCGCTCTTACTAAACTCAGGGACGTATAGAGTTCGCCGCTCCCCTTCGTCACCACTTGAGGGATCCTTCCCCCGCACCTTTTAGCTTTGTCGGCTGAAAAAGGTGCGGGGTCATGATCGGCTGAATAGTACCCATTGCTTATTTAGCATTCCTGCCGGCGATGATAATGCCGCAGGCGCCGAGGGCGAAGAGCACTAGAAGAGCGATCAGCTTTTGCCAGAACGACAGGATGAGCGTAGTTAAACCAAACCCAGCGGCGCAAAGACTGTAAAGCGCTACGATCATCCACGACTTCCAGCCACGATCCGTTAGCAGATGATGCAGGTGCGTGCGATCACCCTGCGCTAAAGGACGCTGGTCGATAACGCGACGGATTAGCACAATAAATACATCGAGCATAGGAATACCGAGCACCAACAGAGCGGTGGCAAATTTACTGCCAGAAATAACCGCCAAGGCACCCAGCATAAAACCTAAGGCCGTGCTGCCGCCCTCACCCAAAAAAATCTTGGCCGGAGGAAAATTCCAAACTAAAAAACCAATCAGCGCGGCAGCAAAAATTAAAGCAAGCAAAGCGACATCGGGTTGAAAATACGCCGTCGACATGGCTAAGGCGGCAATCATTAGCGCGCCCACGGTAGTCACGCTGGTCGCTAAACCATCGACGCCATCTAGTAACTTTGTTGTATAGGTCATGCCGAGCAGCCAACAAAAAGTAATAACCGCGGACAACAAAGACGATACCGGCACCCAACCGCCAAGTGGATTCGTTAGCTTGTCGACGCCGATGCCGCTAGCTACCGCAATGATGGCTGCCGCTAATGGAAAAACGAAACTATAGCGGGCCCGTAGACTAAAGCGATCGTCAAGAATGCCGCCGACAGACAAAATGAGCAGCGATAATCCAAGGCCCAGATAATGCCCAAGATCGATCGCGCCGCTCGTTAGGTGATCACTAGTAACAAGTACCAGACCTGTGGCGAGGGCAACCGAAAAAATGACTGCCAAACCACCAAGCAAAGGGATCGGTTTGGCGTGGCTTTTGCGTTCGCCATTAGGCGTATCGAGAACTCGGGCACGGCGAGCAATCATGGCCGTCAATGGCGTAGTCAGAGCCGCTAGAGCGAAGGCGCAGATAACAATTAACAGTGACCAGGGGGGCATAATGACTGCAGAATAAAGCCGAAAGGATAAAGAGTAAAGTCGGTGGCGACTAGAGCTCTTCGGCCTTATGAATAGAGAATTGGCCACCAACGTCTAGCACCACAGCGTCTCGGCGACCTACGTTGCCCTTAAGTAAAAATTCAGCCAAAGGATTCTCTACACGATCTTGAATGGCTCGTCGCAAAGGGCGGGCTCCGTACTTAGAGTCATAACCAGCTGCTGCTAACTCCTGAATGGCGGCATCGGTGACGGTTAGGTGAATGCCCTTTTCGGCCAACCGTGCCTCTACTTTGTCTATTGAGAGATACGCGATATCAACCATGTCTTCTGGGGTTAGCGGCGCGAAAACAATAACGTCATCAAAACGATTAAGGAACTCTGGTCGATACACTGTGCGAAGCTCTTGTTCTAGCAAAGCGTTTTTAATAGACGCCAAATCAGAACCCTTGGCTACTTCGTCTTGAATAAACTGAGTGCCGGCATTAGAGGTGGCAATTAGAATGATATTGGTAAAATCAATGGTTCTGCCCTGCCCGTCACTCAGACGGCCGTCGTCCATGACCTGAAGGAAAAGGTTAAGAATGTCGGGATTAGCTTTTTCTAGCTCATCAAGTAAGACAAGAGAAAAAGGGTTTCGTCTAACCGCCTCGGTCAACAAACCAACCTGGCCATTGCCGCCGATAAGCCGAGCCAGTGAAGCCGCGTCTTGATACTCTGACATATCAAAACGAATCATCGAATGTTCGTCGCCAAAATAAATTTGTGCCGTAGCCTTGGCCAGCTCTGTTTTACCAACACCGGTCGGCCCCAGGAACAAAAAGTTAGCGATCGGTCGGGCGCCGCTCCGTAATTGCGTTCTAGCTCGGCGCAAAGCGGCGGCGATAGCCGTGACTGCCTGCTCCTGGCCAATCACTCTTTGGTGCAAGTGTTGCTCAAGATTTAACAGCTTCTCGCTCTCTGCTTGTGTGACGTTAGTAACAGGAATTTTTGTTCGCTCAGCAATTAGCGCCGCTACATCTTCTTTGGCCACCCAGGCCGGTGACTGACCCCGCTTGGCCACCATCAAGGCGACTTCACGCACTAGCTCTATGGCTTTGTTTGGCAGGACGCTATCGTGCAAATAACGACTAGATAGATCCACCGCGGCGGCTACGGCCTGGTAAGTAAATATAACCTTGTGCTGACCCTCGACTAAACCAACCTTAGATTCAACCATTTGAATAGCTGCATTGCGATCTGGTTCAGTCACGTCAATACGCATGAGTGATGGACCGAGTACACTGCGTTCAACAACTTGCGTGTAAGCCTCTGGCGTAGTGGTGGCAATAACAAAGGTGTAGCCGCGACTAAGTTCGCTCGACAAAATAGAAGCTAAATTTACCCCGCTATCGCCCACCAATTCATGAATGTCTTCAATAACTAAAATCACATTGCCGGCGGCAGCCACTTGCTGCAGAGCATAGAGGAATCTTTCCTCGGCGCCGCTGCCACCTTGAGCACTCACGATGTGTGGCACAGAGAGACGCAAGAGACGCTTGTCTTGCAAAATCTTTGGCACACGCTCCTCGACCATTAAATCGGCTATGCCTTCAACAATGGCTCCTCGGCCAACGCCCGGTTGACCGACCAGGACAACACTTTGCCCACCGCCCTCAATGGCCCGCATGAGTTGAGTCATCTCTTGCTCGCGATCGATCAACACGCCGGTCTGACCGCGCACTGCGGCGCGCGTTAAATCTTCTGACACCGCGTCGAGGAACGGCGTAGCAACCGCGGTCATGGCTCGGTTCATGTTGCCGGTTGGCTTAAATACCGCCGCCTGATGAAAGGCCTCTATGCGGGCCCGAAGCTCTTCATTAACCCGAATCCAAGCCACTGCATTAGCGAATTCGTCTTGATTGATGTCTTTAGAATCGAACAGATCTTGCAGAAACGGCTCGTGTTCAACGGCGGCAGCAAATAATTCCAGAGCCGAAAGATGGCGACGGTGAGCAGTGAGGGCAGACAAAAAGGCGGTGGCAATTATTTGATTGGTCTGCACACCAAAGGCCGTGGTGCCAGCTGGCTGTGCCCCAAGTTTGCGGCGCAAGGGGTCTTCTAAATTGGCCAAAGGCACGCCAAGACGAGCCAAAAGCACTTGGACAGGCCTGGTATTTAAGGCAGTAGCAAAAATGTGCAAAGCACCGACCTCGGCGTGCCTACTACGTTCAGCAAGCGTGTAAGCTCGCTCTAAGACATCGAAGACGACTGGCTCAGCTGTATCTGCAATATTACGACTTACAGAGACCGCGGCCGGTGATGGCACCGAAGTCAGGGTTGGTGGTTGAGCCGCTGTCGAACGTGGCAAGAGCCTGGCTTCGCGAGCCGCGCGACGTCGACTGTACCAAGCAAAAAGCAGCGCCAGGGCGCCAGCAAACGGCCAAAATAAACCAAGGCGCGGCTCGGTTAGTAAAGCCGAGCTCCAAGTGGCTTGACCCAAAACCAAAACGGCATTAGCGCCAAAGACAAAAAAACAAAAGATGGCGACAATTAATGCCAACCACAACTGTAAGCGTCTAGCGGCGGCCGTTGATGCACGCTTAATGATACTGCGACTATTAACTTCGGTCCCCCAATACCAAAATGTGCCTTCTAGGAGTACGCCAGCCAAACCCGCCGAGCGATTAGTGGGCGTGGAGGCTTGCTGAATCATGTCTAGTATGTCGGCCATATTAAGCCAGACCACCAAGCAGATGGTAGAGCGCTAAACTAATAAGCAAAACCGGAGCAATAACGTAGAGCGTAAGTAGACCGAGAATCATCAAAGACCAGACAGCTAAAATAATTACTCGTCCAATAATCTGCACCAGGCGCATGAAAAAACTGATAATCCGGCTCTGCCAGTCGTTTTGCCCATACATGGGCACAAAAAGATTTTGCACCCAGACACTCAAGCCAAGGGTTCGACTGTAGCCGCGTAAGGCTCTCAACGCAAAAGAGACTGCCTCGCCAAGGCCAGAGGAGTACCACCAAACAGGAAAATAAACCAAGTCACCCACCATCGTGACGGCTACCTCGGAGGCCGAGATTTTTGCCATATGACAGTAGTATACCGTGGATTAAAAACTAAATTAAAAATTAAAGTATTAAAATTTAAAGATCGCTCATACTAAAAACTCAACCAGAGATCAGCGATCTGAGCTCCTCCATCATGCGGAGGTAAAAGCCGAGGTTTTGGATGGTGGCTAGGCGGAGGCCGAGGATTTCGTTGGTTTTGAGCAAGTGCCTAAGGTAGGCACGGGAGTAATTTTGAGAAGTTGGTGCTTTGTTCCACTGGTCGATCGGCGACAGGTCGGTGGTGTAAGCTTCGTTGGTGATGTGGATTTTTTCGTACAAGACTTCGGCAATGCGGAAATCGGCAGCGCCCTCTTGGGCGCGCTGGAAGGCCTCGCGCACACAAGTTGCGGGATCGCCTTTCCAAACAAAAATCTGACCATGTCTAGCATTGCGCGTCGGCAACACACAGTCGAACATATCTATGCCTACGCTAACGTAATAAATAATCTCTTCTGGCATACCGCCGCCCATAAAATAACGCGGTGCGTCTGCCGGCAGCATCGCGGCCGTGTGTTTAGCTATGCGGAATGTGTCTTCCCTGGATTCGCCAACCGACAAACCACCAATAGCATAACCGTCGAAACCAATATCTATTAACCCTTGAGCTGAACGCTGGCGCAGGTCTTCGTGGGTGCCGCCTTGGACGATGCCGAATAATAAGGAACGTCGGTTGTCGGTTGTCCCTTCGACTTCGCTCAGGGCATGCGGGATTCGGTTGTCGAGCACATCTTTGCAACGCTGAGCCCAACGGAGCGAGCGCTCCATGGCTTCTTCGTAACGTTCGCGAGTTGAAACTCCCGGCGCGACGTCGTCGAATTGCATCATGATGTCGGCGCCAATGGCATCTTGCATGGCCATGGACGACTCAGCCGTGAGGCGAATCGTTGCCCCGTCGATGTGCGACTGAAAGGTTACGCCGTCATCGTCAATACGATTGACATTACCCAAGCTAAACACTTGGTATCCCCCGCTATCAGTTAGCAGTGGACCTGGCCAGCGCATTAAGTTATGCAAACCGCCCAAGGCAGTCATGGCTTCTTTGCCTGGACGCAGTAGCAAATGATACGTGTTGGCTAAAATAATCAACGCGCCGAGCTCTTTAACTTCTTCAGCCGATAATGTCTTCACCGATCCGGCAGTGGCAATCGGCATGAAAATTGGCGTCTGAATGGCGCCGTGAGCCGTTTCTAAAACTCCGCGTCGCGCCTCGCCGAGGCGATTAGTTACGGAGAAATGCGACATATCTCGTAAAGCGTAATTCCAAGCGCTACTGCGACATTTAGCGATTCAAGATCTGGGTGATGCGGTACCACAACCGAGGTGCCGGGGATTTCAATACGGATTCCCTTTCCTTCGTTGCCGGCAATGAGCAAAATCTTCTCACCCGCTACTTGTTCAGGAATTATTGCCCCCTCTTTTTTCTCTAAACGATACACCGGTCGACCAAGCTCTTCGGCTAAAGCCCTGGCTTCGTCCCTGCTCGCTGTTACATAAGGCACGCGCAGAGCGGCCGCAGCACTGGAGCGAACAGTTTTGGGGTTAGTGACTTCGGCGCATTCGACGAGAATTAAGCTCGCATCAAAACCCAAACATTCACGCATAATGGTGCCGACATTGCCGGGATCTTGCACACCGTCGAGCATGACTATTATGGGGTGCTTGGCTACGTCTTTAAGCGTCCATTCGGGTATACGAGCCACCGCGGCCATCGATTGCGGAGCGTCAGTCGAGACGACTTCGCGGAAAATGGTTGTGTCGCGTGGCGTAAAGCTAAACTCAACCAAATCACGTGCGTCACGCACGAACTTTTCGCCTTCAATGATGCACATGCGCTTAGATTCTCTTTCTTTACGCTTCTGTAAAGCTAGCAGGAGGCGTTGTTGGGCTTTGGATAACATATTGCCAATCCGTAGATAGTAGATCGCTTCGCTGTAGATCCGGCTATCGCCGGTAGATCGACACAATAGCTTTCGCTCGTCACGAGCCAAAAAGCCTTAGTGTCGATCTACCGCGAAGCGAGATCTACTCATGGTAGTTAAATAGGAAGCGTTAGTGTCGATATGTACCACGTCAGATGACGAGCGGCAATGGGTGAACGCCTGTAGGATGCCCGTGAATGACGTCGTCAATGCGGTAAGTACCGTGGGTTGGAGCATTAACGTAACCATTCCAAGCCATGCGCGCTAGACCCCCGCCGTTGATCCAATCCCATAGCCATTCGTTGGCGTATTTAGGGTCTAATTGCATCGTGCCGCCGCCTACCTGATAAAGCCAGTTGCGATTGAAGTCTTCCTGACTACCCACCGTAGGTGACATGATAATTGGAATACCCAAACCAGCAAAAAACGATAATTCAGATGGCTTGGTCCAAAGTATGTCGGTTTTGCGCATGAGCTTAGCAAAGCCCTTAAAATACTCTTCGCGCTTGGGACTATAAAGTATTTCGATTTTTCCTTTAGCTAACAGGCCAGACAGTCGCGCCGCCTTAAGCTCATGATGAAAGTAGTCATTAATCTCGCGGCGAGTACCTGCAACCAAGGTGAATGACAGTCGGCCACGCGAAATGTCTCGTGACAAACTCTTAACGGCTTCCATGGCAATTTCACGCTGTGCGCCAGCGCCACCAACAGCGAAAGAAACGTGAATTGGTGTTGGCTTTTTTCTATCAACGTTAGAGCAAAACGTTGTACCAAGGGTGGCCTCTATAGCCACTCTAGAGTGGGTCGCGAAAACCCCCAGAGGATCTAAATTACACATGCGGCGCGCCAAATCACCAAGCACAATTTCTGATTCTACGCCGCCAATATTTTCTGGAGGCAACGGAAAGCCGGTGAAAATAATGTTTTTCTCTGGAACCCCATAGAGCTTTAAGCGCTCCACTACCCTACCGGTGGGGGCAAAGAATTTAATTCGACTCTTTTTGGGTTCGAGCGGCACCCAGGCGCGGCTCATGTCGGAGTCGCAAATCACGGTGTAAATGTCTTCCGGATACGCAAACTCTTCAGCGGCAAAGGCGGCGGTCATAAAGGTGCAGACCAGCGGCCGAGGATCCTTGGCTAAAGTATCTATAAGATGACGACACCATTGTCTGCGCCTAATTTGAGAGTACATCTGACGCAACTGCAGGGTGGGCTTAGACAAATCTCGACGCGGATAAAAATCAGGAATGGTTTGGATTTTATCCATGGCGCCAAAGACAATCGGGCCAGCCACCGGGATCCGCTTAAACCTTGAAATACGCTCGTACCAACGACGACTAAAATCCCACAAGCGTTTATCCTTGTCTGGAATGCCCTTGTATTCGTTGGCGATAACTATCTTCTTTTTGTGGGCAATGGCTTTTAGGGCATAGGCGGCTCGCTCGTGGCCATAACCCATGCTAACCGCGACCACGTAAGCGGCGTGGCCGTTGCCATTGTGACGGTCCTCCATATAGCTGACAGTATACATTGAGCTGATGCGCGACATCATGGTAGATCGATTATGAAAGCAAAACACGACCCAATAAAGGTCGTGTTTTGAGCTAGTCCGCTCTAGTTAGTAACCTATCTGAATTTCGTCGAAACCTATCTTTTTGTAAGGAGTACCCTCGCAAGGATTGTCACGCAGCCAGGTGGTGCGGATATCGTAGTAAGTATCGGTCAATATCCACTGGTCGTAATAGGCATTCTGGTTGATCGTAAAGGCGTCTTGAGAAATTCCATTATATATTACCTCGTATGGCGCCATGCCACTGGTAGCATTTACGGCAGGGATAAAAACCTTGTGGACACCGTTCTGGTATGAATCGATGTTATTCCATTGGGCGTAGTTAACAGAACCAATGCACTCACTACCATAGGTCCACTTCATCTCTGAGGGGGAGCATCCGGCGCTGATATGGCCGCAGTATCCTTGATTGCTTGCGGTGTACCAGTACCCGACTGGTCCATACTGCGTGTAGTATCCGCCGCCGTTCGCGTAAATATAAATCCCGGACAATGCGTATGCCGGTGCCGCACTCGCTAGAGAAACGGTGACCGCAAATAATGCCACCAAACGTTTAAATGCGTTTTTGTATTGCATATTCGATTAAAGTTGAACAACATCGGTATAGCTCACGATTTCACCGCCGACTGAAATTCCGACTTGTATAAATGGCGGCATGCCGTCTTGCAAAGCCCTGCTCTTATCGACCCATCGGAAAAAGAGAATATCTGTCTTGCTGCCCTTCTCGAAGGTGAGCTTGCCTAGATCAGTGGATCCATTTTTTGCAATAAATTCACGGGCGATAACCTCAAGTTGAGCTTCCGTTTTCTCGGGAGTGGTGACGAATTCTTTGGAGGCGACACCTACTTCGAGAGGACGTGGGCCAAATTGTACGACTCTATTCGTAGCAATCATAACCTCATACTGATTCTGATCGGCGTAGTAGATTTCAGCCATTTTAGAGTTATCGTATGTGGACTTAACCGTTTGCTGATATTGCACATCGAGAGTTGGGTCATTTTCTAGTGTACGGATTGCGTTTACCGCCATCACCCTGCTTGCCGCTGGACGAGCGATCAGAGCATCAACCTGAGCTTGCGCCTCTTGGTGGGCCTGATCTATTTTTGCTGCAGAATCACCAACGAAATACGTACCGAACTCGTCGGTCACTGTTTGCCCCGTCGCCATCTCGCGCTCGGTCAACCTACGGAGTTGAACCAATATTTGATCTATCTTGTCTTGGGTGCTCTGCCCGCCAGCAGCTAGAACCGCGCCTCCACCCAATGCGACCACACCAACCGCAATGAGAACTGATAATGAAGTTTTTTTCATAATATAAAACGATTGTATACCCCCCCCGATTTAACCTGTCAATAAAAAATATATGCTTTTCCTGCAGGAATTAAAGGTTTATTTATACTTTATTCACAGTCTGATTGCCTCATATTATTAGGCTCCTTGTCTCAAAAAACACGTGCGGCAGGTCTCGAACCAATGCTGGGAACAGTATTATTGACACCGTCCACGCAATACGGTAAGCTACTGCCAACAATTTTTGGCCAATGTATGTCACAAATCTGCTTAATTACTGGCAAAAAGCCGCTTGTCGGCAACAATGTCAGCCACGCCAACAACAAAACCAAGCGTCGCCAGAATCCAAATCTGCAGAGCCGCTTGCTGGTTAATCCAGCCACCGGCCGCAAGGAACGCGTTTTGATTTCAACCCGCGGTTTGCGCACCCTGCGTAAATGGATGGCCGAAGGCAAGGCGATTGATATTCGCACCATTTCCACCATCTAACGGCCGGGCCAAATAAGCCCCGCCTGAAAGACGGAGCAATAAAAGACTCGAGCATTTGCTCGAGTCTTTTGTCTTTTAGAATCCGTTGAGCTGATCACGGGTTCTCATGCGTGACAGGTCAACCGGCACTGGATCGGTTAGCGGAGCACCGATTATGAACTTGCTCCAGATGGTTGGCGGCAAGTCAATTACATATTTGTTCCAATCAGCGCCGAACATGGTGATCGCCAAACTTTCTGAACTGATCTGTCGCAATTCTACCCCACCGTTGCTGCGAGCGATGGTCATGTACACGCGCTCACTAGACACGATCTTGACCAACGACACTCCCGGATTTGGCAGCATAGGAGCCCCGATGGTGTACAACGCGAATTGTGGATCAGCGATAGTCTTTACCTTGCTGAATGAGTCAGCGTAGGTGAAGAAAGTTTGGCTATCGATGAATGGTCGTGCAATCAATCCACCCTGGCCATTAGACACCATCTGGAAAACGGTAGAGATGTTGTTTCCGCGAACAAAGTCGCCGGCTGAAAGGTCGGTGTAACCTGGACTATCAGCACTAATGCCCTCCCCGGGTACCGTGGTAGTAGGCGGCTCTACTGCCACCGGTGTCTCGCCAACAATCGTGAATGGTCCGTCTGAAGTATCTGTGCCAATGATCGAAACGTTGTCGGTACCCTCGATGCGGATTCTTGCCTTGGTCGTGGATATATTTGGCACCTTCCACGTGTAGACATCGCTGTTCGGCAAATTATTAGCCAAATCAGTGAAGGTAGCCCCGCCGTCGATTGATAGCTCGACATTGATATAAGAGATGCTAGCAGCCGGAGCCGACCAATTGATGTTAACAAACTCGCCAGCCGTAAACGACTCTCCACCGTTTGGTGACAGTAAGGATACCGTGGAAACTATCTGACGGTTACTAGGCGCTAGCTCTGTACCGCCTCCCGAAACTGGAATGGTTACCGAGATATTGTTATCGGTGATGCTAACTATGACATCGTCTACGCTGATGGCGTTGTAATCAGGGTCAGCAGAACTTGACCAGTGGGTTATGGTGCCGGTATGAGCACCTTCCGAAACGCCGTCTTCTACTGCGACTACCGTGATTACACGCGGCACATTCCAGTCAGCTGGTGTAAAGGTGAAGGTGGAGTAATCAACGTCTACCTGACTGTCGTCAAAGATGGTTATGGTTACATCGGCGGCTGGCGCTGAGGCCAAGGTGACGGTGTAGGTGTCATCGGCACTACCTTCGGTGACGTGTGTGAGGCCGTCAGTTTCGTCGATAACTACACCAGCCACGTCATCGTCATCATTGACCACCGAAACGAACATTGGAACGGCTGCACCAATGGCGCTATCGGCAGCGCCAGCAACCCGAACGCTGAAAGTCTTTGGACCGTCAACCGAAGAATCGTCAACACCGGTCACCGTGACCGTTTGCGGCGTATCCCAATTATTAACCGTGAAAACCAAGTATGGACCGCTAACTGTACCTTCTGCCACATTGGAGCTATTCAGAACAACGATGGCACTCGTTATGGGTCGCGATGACAGGCGAACCGTAAAGGTAGCGGTGCCACCGGCCTCGGTAGTATGAGCAGTGATGTCGGTGATCACGAAGGCGTCAGGATTGCTTTCGTCGTTAATCAAGCCGACGTTAATTGGGCTCATGGCATCGTACAGGCGATCCGAACTAATGATCGTGCTCAGAACGATGTTATAGGCCACGCTGCCGTCCCGCAGGGAGTCGCTCACACCGGTGACGGTGACGGTTTGCGGAATATTCCAATTGATTTGATTAAACGTGAGCGATGAGACAGAGGCAATACCTTCGGCGGGATTATCACTGTTCACGCTCATCGTTACGTCGGCCGTGGGCTGAGTTCCCAGCTGTACAGTAAATGTTGCCGTACCGCCGGCTTCGGTGGTGTTGCCAGAAACAGCCGAAACTATAATGCCAGCTGACTCGTCATCGATATTGGACAAAGCGACATCGTTCGGATCAAGACCTTGATAAGCGCGATCAGTGCTGTTGGCTGGCGACAAAATAATATTGTAGGCGACATCGCCATCGTCAATGGAGTCGTTCGCTCCAGTAACCGTAATCGTCTTCGGCGTATTCCAGTCAGTTGGCGTAAATACAATCTCTGCTGAGGCGGTACTACCCTCGCTCAGGTTATCGCTGGCCATGGGAATTGTTACTAAGCCAACAGGCTCGGCTCCCAATACCACAGTAAAGGTGGCCGTACCTCCGGTTTCAGTGGTATTGCCGGACGCAGCAGAAACTATCACGCCAGCCGTGTCGTTATCGAGGTTGATGAGGTTAATATCCGCTGGATCAAAACCGCTGTACTTGGCATCGGTAGAATCAACTGGCTGGAACACGATACTATAAGGCTGATCACCGTCTGCCAAACTGTCGTCAGCACCGCTGGCTGTAGCTGTTTGTGGCTGATTCCAGTTCGAGCCATCAAAAGTCATGGTCATTGGTGTCACCGTAGCTTCGGCGCTACTTGAAGTGACATGTACGGTCACCGCAGACGTTGGTTGAGAATTGAGAACGACCGTAAAGGTCGAGGTGCCACCACCTTCTGAAGTGTCGCCCGTTGGAGCAGAGGCAGTAACACCAGCCGTGTCGTCGTCCAAGTTAGTAACCGTCAAGTCGCCCGCATCCATGCCGTTAAATGCTGGGTCTGCTGACGAGGCGGCATTAACAACCACCGCGGAAGCCATGTCGCCATCGTCAAAGTTGTCGTTGACGCCAGTAACAACAACAGTTTGTGGAACGTTCCAGTTGGAGCTGTTAAATCTAAGATCTGATGGGGTTACTGTAACTTCCGATGGTATACCGGTAGTTACACCAATGGCCACCTCTGCACTCGGCTGAGCACTAAGAACGACTGTAAAGGAGGTGGTACCACCTGACTCTGTAGTATTACCGGCGATAGGTGAAACTACAATGTTCGCCGAGTCATTATCATTGTTTGTAATCTGCACCTGAGCTGAAACTCCGCCATAACTGCCGTCGGAAACTCCGGCAACGGTCACTGGGAAAACTATTGGTCCATCGACCACAGAATCATTGACACCGGTGACGGTAATAATTTTCGGTACGTTCCAGTTAGCTGTTGTAAAGGTGTAGTAAGGACCGCTTACAGTACCCTCAAATACGTTGCCGCTCGTAACCACGACGGTAACACTGCTTACCGGCTGAGAAGCTAAGGTGACTGTAAAGGTAGCTGTACCGCCCGCCTCGGTGGTCGGTCCGGATGGCGCAGACAAGACAAACCCCCTACTATCATTATCTACGTTCACCATGGTCACATCGTTAGGATTCAATCCTTGATATGCACGATCTGCGCTACTAACCGGAGACATTATGATGCTATAGGTGATATCGCCATCATCAATTGCATCATCTATACCGGTTACCGTGACGGTCTTGGGAATATTCCAGTCGGTTGGTGTGAAAGTGATAGAAGACGAGGCAGTACTACCCTCGGTTGCGTCGTCGCTGGCCATGGGGATGGTGACAATACTTACCGGCTCGGCGCCCAAAACGACGGTAAAGGTAGCAGTGCCGCCAGCTTCGGTCGTATTACCAGAAGCCGGCGAAACGATAACACCAGCCGTGTCGTTATCGAGGTTGGAGAACGGCAGATTTGGTACGCTAAAAGCGTTGTATTTTGGATCCGTCGAAGTAACCGCATTAAAATTGAGCGAGTAAGAAACGTCCCCGTCGTCGATAGCATCGTTTAACCCCGTCAAAGTTATGACTTGGGGAACATTCCAGTTTATCGGAGTGAAATGTAACTGCGCTGGCGTTGCTGTGGCTTCAGCCGCATTGCTACTTACTGAGTCAATGATTACATCGGCGGTTGGTTTCGAATTCAAGGTAACCGATACAGTTACCGCACCACCGTCTTCAGAAGTACTTGTAGACGGTGCAGAGGCACTGATGCCCGCGGTGTCGTCATCAAGGTTGCTAATAGTCAAATCACCTGGATCAAAACCGTTAAATGCAGGGTCAGCCGAAGAGGCGGCATAAATAACGACCGCGTAGGCTGAATCGCCGTCGTCTACATCGTCGTTCACACCAGTAACGGTAACTAACTGTGGCGTAAACCAGTTGGTAGCATCGAAGGTCAAACTTGACGGAGCGGCCACGGCTTCCCCTGGACTATCCGACATGACCGCAAAGATAACATCGGCGCTAGGTTGAGCGTTCAGAGAAACCGAGAAGGTAGAAGCACCTCCAGCCTCCGTGGTGTTGCCGGTATGGGGCGTCACAATAACATCCACCACTTCGTCATCAAGATTTACATTAGTGACATCGCTTGGGTCGATGCCGTCATAGGCTGGGTCGACTGAACTCGTGGGATTGGTAATTGTTGAATAAGTAATATCGCCATCTAGCACGGTATCGTCGACCCCGGTCAAGGTGACCGCTTGTGGCACGTTCCAATTCGCAACCGTGAAGGTAAGGCGCGTTGGTGAGTTCGTTGCTTCCGTAGAGTCGCCACCAATCACACCAATATGTACATCGGCAGTCGGTTGGGTATTTAACACGACAGTGAAGGTCGCGGTGCCTCCGGCCTCAGTTGTTGAGTCGGTTGGCGTTGAAACCGTCACTCCGGCCGTGTCGTTATCAATATTAGTCAATGTTACGTCGGTTGGATCGGCGCCAGCATAACCAGAGTCGGTGCTAGTGGCCGCTGCCAGAATAATGCTGTAGGTTAAATCTCCGTCATCGATTAGATCATCTGTTCCGGAAACGCTAATCGTTTGTGGGGTAAACCAGTTAGTCGTCGTAAAGCTAAGCGAGGCTACAGCCGCCACACCCTCGCTTGAGTCGTTACTAGAAACTGGGATGGTCACATTAGCTACTGGCTGCGTAGAGAGCCTAACCGTAAAAGTAGCCGTGGTCCCATCTTCAGCAGTATTGCCCGAAGCGGGTGAAACTATAAATCCAGATGCATCGTTATCGATGTTGAGCAAACTAATACTGCCCGGAACAAGACCGGCATAAGCGCTATCGGTAGAGACCGAACCGGTGAAGTTAACACTGTAAGAAACGTCACCATCGTCAATCGCGTCTTCGGCACCAGTGACAGTAATTGTTTTAGGCACTGACCAATCGGCGGTTGAGAAAACCAGAGAGCCGGGCGACACCTCGCCCTCGGTGGTATCGGAACTAACAGCGAATAAAGTAACGTCAGCAAATGGCCTGGTAGCTAGCCTAACGGTTAACGTGGCTGTGGTTTCGTTTTCTTCGGTGGTGTTGCCAGAAATAGGCGTGAAGATGAAGCCAGCGGTGTCGTTATCGATATTAGAAAGGCTTAGATCAGATGGGTTAAGACCATTGTATTGCTGGTCGGTAGAGACTGCGGCCGCGACCAAAGCTGTAAAACCCACGTCTCCGTCATCAATATCATCATCAACTCCAGTAAGGGTAACCGTTTGTGGCACATTCCAGTTGGCAGTAGTGAAAATTAACGATGCTGGGGCAACCGTAGCCTCGTTGGTATTACTAGTAGCCAAACCGATGCCTACGTTGGCGCTAGGCTGAGTATTTAATACAACCGTAAAGGTAGCGGTGCCGCCAGCTTCTGAGGTATTACCAGATACAGCTGATACAGTAGCTCCGGCCGTGTCGTCGTCTAAGTTGGTAACGGCTACCAAGCCGGGACTAAGTGAGTTATAAGAACTATCCGTAGAGGCCACCGTCGGAAAGCCGACTGAATAGGCAATATCACCGTCGTCCTGCTGGTCGTTTACGCCGGTTACAGTTACGGTCTGCGGAGCATTCCAATTAGCAGGAGTAAAGGTAAGTGAGGCCGGAGAAACCGATCCCTCGGTGGAGTCGTTAGCAGCAACGCCCAGGACAACGTTTGCGCTTGGCTGCGTATTTAATACAACCGTAAAGGTGGCAGTGCCACCAGCCTCTGTTGTATTGCCAGAAATAGCGCTCAAGGTGTAGCCAGCAGTATCATCATCAAGGTTGCTTAACGAAACATCGGCACCGTCCATGCCGTTGTAGGCCGGATCACCAGAAACGGCCGGAGCAGTAGCGATACTGTATGGCACATCGCCGTCATCAAGTGCGTCGTTGACTCCGGTAATGGTGATCGTGCTCGGAGTTGACCAGTTAGCGGTAGTGAAAACCACCGACGAGGGGGATACCGAGCCCTCGGTCGAATCGGTGCTTGACAGACCAATGGAAACGTTGGTTTGCGGTTGAGCGGCAAGAACTATGGTAAACGTTGCCGTGCCGCCAGCTTCGGTAGTATTACCCGTGCTCGGCGAGACTAAGATTCCGGCACCAACGGTTTCGTTATCGTTGTTAGTTACAGCTACGTCAAATGGCGGCAGGGTACTGAAGGCCAAATCACTGCCAGAAATAACGTGGTGAATAGCATAATCAATACTGCCATCGTTCAATGTATCGTCAACACCGGTAACCGTTACCGTGCGCGGCGTAGCCCAGTTAGTCGTACTGAACGAAACCGTAGCCGGAGAAACCGTACCCTCGGTGGTATCGGTAGAGGTCAGGGTGAAGGTAACGGTAGCGGTGGGCTGGCTGTTTAGCACTAAGGTGTAGGTAGCGGTGCCACTGGACTCTGTTGTATTGCCGGAAATTGGCGTCAAGCCATAACTAGCAAAGACCCAATTCTCGTTGTTGCCGGAGTTAAGACAGCCCACTAAACAGGGCAATTCGGTAATGTCATCGTTATCGATGTCCTTAACATCTAAATACCGCACGGTGCGCGGGCCGGTGGGCGTGATTCTGGCCCGTGAACCATCAACGCTACTGCGCAATAACATCTTGGTGCTAGCATTACGGCCAATTAAAGTCAGCGTGCCGGATATGTTTTGAGCGAAGTTTGCATCGGTCGTCAGAGTCGCTGCGCCAGTAGCCGTCTTTGACAGGTTGTAGAAATTACTACCGCCGATGAGTGATTGACTAGCGCCATCCAATGTCACAGTGCCTTGATTTGGCGTAAACGAACCTGAATTTGACCAGTTACCAGCTAGGTTAATGGAATAGTTACTAAGCGTAGCGTCTAAAGTACCGTGCGTAATAGTTAGGTTACCGTTGACGTCAAGCGCCCCACCAAGCACAAAGGTGTCGACGGATGAGCCACCGAAATCCAGACTGTCGATAACCAAGTTGTGATACACGCCCTTTAGCCTGGTAATAGTAAAACCATCCGATACGCCATCGCCGTCACCGGTGTAGGTTACGGTAGAACCGGTATTTAACGTGGGCTGGCCAGCGTTGAAGGTCAGCGTCTCGCCGCCTTGCAATTGCAGGTTGGCACCACTTTGCACAATTAAACGACCCGATGTGCCGTTGATGATAAGCGCGCTACCGTTCAAGTTAAATATACCGAGCTGGATGGTTAGATCCTGACCGGAAGCATTTAGAGTAAGTCCGCTACTAAGGCTGACCTTGCCGGACAGTTTATTAACGATAATGTCTCCGTTGTACGAGCCTTCGGCGCCTGCCAGATTAAAATCCTGATCCGCACTACCAATAAAGGACAAGACAGTCGTACCGCCGTCGTAGGTAGGGTTCACCTTAACATTTCCGGAAACCTGAATAGTATTACTATTGCTTAGGCCCTCATTAAAAGTTGCCGCTCCTGAGACTACCAGAGTATCGCCCGAGGCCACAGCCATGGCCACGCCAGGATTTTTATTGACTACAAAATTTCTAAATTCCTGCACCACCGGCACGTTCCAGGTTGCAGCCAAGCCAAAAGACGTGACGGTATCAGGAGCTATAAAAGTACCAGCCGAACGCGTAAAACTTTGAAAGCTCCAGGCAGACTGAGCGCTGGCGTCGTAATCACCCGCTGATTGGTTCCAGGTCTTGATGGCAACCGGAACATTGTTGGGGTTACTGATTGGGATAGGGTTGCTACCAAAAGTGGCAGCAATGGTGAGGGTCGACAGAGTACCGCTAGCCGCAAACTGAATGTCGTCGCTAGCATCGGCTGGACTGTCTAAGCGCAGGCTGGGGCTGGTGCCGCCATTGACTGTGTAAGTCTGCGCCAAGGTGTCGTTATCGAAATCGAGAATTGACGTTCCGCCATCAAACAAGGCTTCTTGGACAACCGTACCGCGAGCCTTAATGGCGCCCGTATTGACTACGCCGTCAGTTAGGGTGAGAACGCCGTCTACAATTACCGTGTCACCAGAAGCAATGGTCACGGCTAGATTATTACCTTCACTAATTTCTAAGTTATTAAAATTTTCTGTTACGTTGACATTAACCGTAATGGCTAACCGACTGAGTTTAACGGTACCGCTTCCGGGATTAAAAGCACCCGCAGACACCACGAAGTCTCCCCCATCGACCAGCAAAACCCCGCTCGTGGAATTAAAGGTACCGCCGCTCACCCTCATCTGATCGGCGACACTAATGGTTCCCGTGCCGCCAATAAATGTACCCGAGGAAACTATAAAATCACCGGCGCCAGTAATAGTAATAGTGTTAGCAGCCGACTGAGTAAGAGTACCGGTAAAGCCAGAATTCATGGCGATGCCGACCACGGATACATTGGTATCGATAACCGCGTTCTTCGTTGACGTGGCATTGAAAACTGCGCTGTCAGCGGCCGTGGGCACTAAGTTGCTTGACCAGTTGGTAGCTTCAGACCAATTATTGGTAGCTCCGCCACCATCCCAGGTACGAACAGCAGCCGCGGCGAATTTTGGCATCGCCAGAAAGCTTGCTGCAAGAACAACCAGCAAAAAGAATAACTGCGTCAACGGCCAAAGCAAACGCTCAGGTCGCGCACTTTCTAAGACAGTCATAGACATAAATATTGCCTATATTCTACCACTATAAATAAACAAAAAATCCCCTCCCCATCTAACTGGGGAAAGGATTTTTTGTTAGCCAAGCCAAGGTTATTTAGTGCGAGTTCAATTCAAGACGAGTCATGTTCAACAGGCCGCTATCTATAGTGTCGTTAACAGTTAGCTCAGATCCGAGTAGATAATGGATCCAAACTGTAGGCGGTAGGTCAATGATTTGCGCTCGCCAATTATCGCCCACCAAATAGGCAGCCAATGCCTCCGTTGGAATCCAGTGCAGTACATAATCGCCCGTGGCGTTGGTGTCGACATGATAAACATACGGCTGGCTCTTAATCTTCACCAAGATAACCCCTGGTTTAGGTAGACGAGGCGACGATACCCGGAAGGCCGGCAAATCTTCGTCAGCGATGAGCTTAATGACATCGAAACTGTCTTCGTAGGTGAAGAAGGTTTGCTCATCGTAGAACGGGTGACGCTTCAGATCGTTGTCCATCCAAAAAACGGTATCGAATGAAACTCCCTTGATATAGTCCCCTGGTTGGATTTCGCTTATCGAGTAAATCTCTTCTGAGTCAGGAATGCCGTCGCCATCGCTGTCGGTGGTAGATGGATCGCTTGGCGTTTCTTCTGGCGGCTCTTCGACGACTGGCTGGGTGCCAATAATGCTAAAGACACTGTTTGAAACATCGTAAGCTAGGAGCGTAGACAGGTCGGTTCCCTCAATTAAGATTCGGGCGTTGGTTGTGTTTATATCAGGCACGATCCAGACATAGAAACCATCATTGATTTCGTCAGAAGCCAAGGTGTTAAAGCTCGCTCCCCCATCGGTAGACAGGGCGATGTTTACATGACTAATGTTAGCGCCGGTAGTTTCCCAGCTAATGATAGTCTCTTCGTCGGCCAAGAAAACCTCGCCGCCATTCGGATAAGTAACGGTTATGGTGTCTTCTGATGAGCCGCCGCTAACCGGTGGGATTTCGGGCGTAGTCCCGCCGCCGGCAGAACTATCGTCATCGGTATTAGTTACAGAGACATCGCTTGGATTTATGCCGTCGTAATTAGTATCACTAGAGGTAGCCGCTGCCAACACAATAGTGTAGGCAATATTTCCATCATTTACGGAATCGTCGACGCCGGTTACGGTTACAGTTTGCGGCGTGCTCCAATTGCCGGTAGTGAAGGTCAAAGAAGCTGGCGAAACAGTACCTTCACCAGTGTCGTTACTACTCACGCCAGTAGATACGCTGGCTGTCGGCTGGGCGTTCAATACTACGGTAAAGGTAGCCGTGCCGCCGGCTTCCGTGGTATTGCCAGAGATGGCCGATACAGTAAAGCCAGAGACATCGTTATCCGTGTTGACCACCGAAACGTCGTCAGGTTCGATGATGTCGTAGTTGGAATCTAGCGTGTTAGTCGTGTCTGTAGTGACGACTATGGTGTAGCCGATATCACCGTCGTCTAAAGAGTCATCCGCACCAGTTACCGTGACCGTTTGGGGCGTAGCCCAGTTAATGGTGGTGAAAGTCAGAGCCGATCCGCCGGTTACCGTGCCTTCTGAGGAGTCATTGGTTACGGAATCAATCACTACGTTATCGGTAGGCTGACTGTTCAACACGACCGTAAAAGTAGCCGTATCACCGGCTTCGGTAGTGTTACCAGAAATTGCTGATACCGTTATGCCCGCAGTTTCGTTATCACTGTTGCTAACCGAAACATCGGCAGGGTCAATGAGGTCATAGTCAGAATCGGCTGTGTTGCCAGTGTCAACAGACACGAAAATCGTATAACCAATGCTACCATCGCTTACCACATCGTCCTGACCCGTGATAGTAACCGTCTGCGGCGTATCCCAGTTACCGGTAGTAAAAGTCAAAGTACTGCCAGCGGTAATAACGCCCTCAGTCAGGTCGGAAGACACAGAATCAATTTCCACATTACCTGTCGGCAGGGCATTTAGCACAACTGTAAAGGTAGCTGTGCCGCCATTTTCTGTGGTCGGTCCACTGATAGACGAAACCGTTATGCCCTTGCTGTCATTGTCGTTGTTTATTACCGAAACGTTGTCTGGGTCAACGGCGTCATAAAGGGCGTCGGCGGTGCTGCCGGTATTCATGGTGGTAACGATAGTGTACGAAATGTCACCGTCGGCCGCTACATCATCGACGCCGGTAACTGTTATGGTTTGCGGGGTGCTCCAGTTGCTACTGGTAAAGGTAACCGTTGCATTGCTAGTGACCGTACCTTCAGTAGAATCATTGGATGCCGAATCTATAACCACATCACCAGTAGGTTGCGAGGTTAGAACCATGGTAAACGTGGCCGAGCCACCGAGCTCAGTGGTGTGACCGGTAATGGTTGTCACTGTTACTCCGGACGTGTCGTTATCTGTGTTGGTCACAGATACATCTGACGGATCTACGGCGTCGTAGGCAGGGTCCGCCGTGTTGCCCGCATCGACCGTTACTAGAATGTTATAGGCTATATTACCGTCATCAACAAAATCGTTTACACCAGTCACGGTAACCGTTTGCGGCGTGGCCCAGTTGACCGTAGTAAAGGTGAGTGTGGCGCCGCCTGTGACCGTGCCCTCCGTAGAGTCGTCTGATACCGAATCAATTTCAACGTTACCCGTTGGCATTGTATCGAGAACAACTGTAAAGGTGGCCGTACCAAGGGTTTCCGTGGTGTTTCCAGAGATAGTCGAAACGGTAACCCCAACACCGTCATCGTCATCGTTAATAACGGTTACGTCGTTCGGGTTGATGGCATCGTAGGTAGCATCAGCAGTCAAACCGGTATTCATTGTAGTAACAATGGAGTAAGTGATATTACCGTCATCAACAAAATCATCAACTCCCGTAACGGTTACGGTTTGCGGCGTGGCCCAGTTAACGGTGGTAAAGGTCAGCTGCGAACCGCCAGTCACCGTACCTTCAGTGGAATCATCTGACGCAGAATCTATAACTACATCACCGGTGGGCTGTGAGGTTAACACCATGGTAAACGTAGCCGTGCCACCGGCCTCGGTAGTATGAGAGGAAATTGCCGAAACGGTCACTCCGGCGGTGTCGTTATCAGTGTTAGTCACCGAAACATCAGCTGGGTTGAGGTTGTTGTAATCTGGATCGGTTGAACTGGCTGCGCTCAGCACAATTGAATATGCAATATTGCCGTCGTCAACCGAGTCATCGACGCCGGTTACGGTTACGGTTTGCGGCGTGCTCCAGTTGCCAGTAGTGAAAGTAAGAGTAGAAATTGCGATAGTACCTTCGGTAGTGTCGTTGCTAGCCACTGGGATGGTAACATCGTCCGTCGGCAAGGTCGTAAGGACAACAGTAAACGTGGCTGTGCCGCCAGCCTCGGTGGTGTTGCCAGAAATTGTGCTTACAGAAATGTCTGGGTTTTCGTCATCGGTGTTGGTCACCGAAACATCGCTCGGATCTATGGCGTCGTACAGGGCGTCAGCGGTAAGTCCAGTGTTCGTGGTAACGACAATCGTGTAGGCGATGTCGCCATCATTTAGAGCATCGTCAACGCCGGTTACAGTTACGGTTTGCGGCGTGCTCCAGTTGGCGGTGGTAAAGGTCAGCTGCGAACCACCAGTCACTGTGCCTTCGGTGGAGTCGTTAGAGGCGCTATCTATAACCACATCCCCTGTCGGCTGACTATCAAGTACAACAGTAAACGTTGCCGTACCCCCAGCCTCGGTGGTGTTGCCAGAAATTGCTGAAACAGTGACGCCGGCGGTGTCGTTATCGGTGTTGGTAACCGCAACGTCTGAAGGGTCTACGGTGTCGTAAACAGGATCCGTAGAACTAGCCGCAGACAATACGATGTTATAAGCAATGTCGCCGTCATCAACAAAATCATTAACTCCCGTAACCGTTATGGTTTGCGGGGTACTCCAGTTGACATCAGTAAAGGTCAGGGTAGAAACAGCAATCGTACCCTCGGTAGTGTCGTCGCTGGCTATAGGGATAGTTACGTCGCCCGTCGGCTGCGAGCCAAGAACAACTGTGAACGTAGCCGTGCCGCCAGCTTCGGTGGTATTGCCAGAGATTGCCGATACCTGGATGCCCGGGAACAACCAGTTCAGGTTGTTACCACTGTCAAAACAACTAGTACTGCAGGTAATGGCCGTGGCGTTGGCGTTGTTGTTATCTTTAACGTCAAGGTAACTAACAGTTCTTGTGCCTTGGGGATCAATCAGGGCACGGGTACCTGCCGAGCTACTGCGTAGCGACAGACGGTTGCCAGCACTTGCACCAGCCAGTGTCATGGTGCCTAAGAAAGTTTGAGTGGTGCTCGCCGGCAGGGTCAAAGTCGCTGCAGCGGCCACGCTTTTTGTAAAGTTATTAAAGGTCGTGGCGCCACTCATGGTTTGGTCAGTACCATCCAAAGTAACCGTACCGCTTCTGGCGGTAAAGGTGCCAGAATTAGACCAGTCACCACCTACGGTCATGGCAAAGTTGCTGGTTGTAACATCAAACGTACCGGCGGTTAGCGTAAAGGCGCCGTTCATGTCTATGGCCGCCCCTAGCTGGTACGTATCGGTGGCCCCGTCAGTGCTGTTGATGATCAAATTATAATAAGAGGCGCTGAGCGTGGTTACTGTGAAAGTATCAGAAGCAGCGTCGCCATCACCCGTAAAGCGAACGGTGGATCCGGTCTCTAGGGTTGGGTTGCTGGCGTTTAGAGTAATGGTTTCGTTGCCGTACAACTCAAAGACACCCCCGTCCTGCACTACAAAGGTGCCGGAAGTGCCGTTAACCGTCAGTGCGTGTCCGACCAGGTCCAGAGTGCCCTCCACTATAGTCAAGTCCTGACTAGCGGCGTCCATTACAAGATCGGAAGCTAAGTTAACCTGTCCGCTAGTTTTGTTTATGTTGATGTCACCATTGTAAAGACCGGTTGCGCCAGTTAAATCAAACGATTGGTTTGCGGTGCCGCTAAATGTTAGGGGCGCGTTACCGCCGTCATAGGTAGACTGAACCGTAACTCCGGCCTGTGCCTCTAGAGTTCCGGTGGACACGGTTCCGTTGGTTAGAGTTAGAGTACCGGTAATAATCAGCGTGTCGCCGGAAGTGATGCCCAGGGCGCTGGTTCCGTTTCGGGTAAAGTTATTAAAAGTTTGCGAAGTTGGCACGTTCCAGGTGACGTTAGCGCCGTTAGATGTAACAGTTGTTGGCGCGGTGAATGATCCGGCGGAACGAGTAAAAGTACCTATGTTCCAGGCCGTTTGCGCTGATCCGTCGTATGTTCCAGCGTCTTGGGTCCAGGTAGTAAAAGTAAGTGTTGAATCGCCACTGTTGGTGATTGGGATCGCGCCAGAAAAACCAGACGTAGCCGTCAGCTCCGTAACCGTAGCT
>CAZXUX010000006.1:1845-30102 GCA_964644265.1 uncultured Gammaproteobacteria bacterium | reverse complement strand
TTTTGACATTAAGCGTGGCTGGTAGCTCGTAACGTAAAGCGTTAAGCGGCGACAGGAGCTCGAAGACATCGACTCGTACGGGGCGGGGTTCGCGGGGGATTTCTTTGCCTTCCCGAGCTAATTCGTAAAGTTTTTTGCCCTTAACTTTAATGGCTGAGTGCATTGGGGGAATTTGCTGCAGGTCGCCAGTGAGTTCTTTTAGGGCAGCTTCAAGCTCGGCTTGTTCAATGACAATAGGCTGACCGGGCAGCTGCCCCGGCTGACCACTTTTAGTGTTCATCATGACCACGGCGCTCTCTGGATCTAATGTTTCAGTAGTTGCGCCAAGGACGATTTCTGCCTCATACTCTTTGCCGAGGCCTACATACTTGGCAATATTTTTTGTCGACTCACGGCCGACGGCCACAATCAACAAGCCCGTAGCAAACGGGTCGAGTGTACCGGCATGACCAACTGTTCGTTCTGCGGTAATCTTCCGGACACGGTCAACCACGTCGTGTGAGGTTATTCCGGCTGGCTTATCAATAAGAAGAAAAGGCATAAAATTATAGCCAGTCCCTCGAAGCTTTTTGGTTATTACAGCGAAGAGGGGCGGGTTTGTCGATGAGTAAGAAGGGCATATCTGATAGCTTGTAGCGTTAAGCGTAAAGCAGTTCACGGAGCGCGAGCCCATGCGTGAGTTAGTCCCTGACCCCGCACCTTTTGACTTTGTCGGCTGAAAAAGGTGCGGGGGAAGGGTCCCTCAAGTGGAATAAGTCTCGGGGAGTGGAGTGCGAGCCCTTCTCGTCATTGCGAGGAGCGTACCTAGAAAATGGCGACGAAGCAATCTTAAAAGTAATAGAGATCCTATTGATATGGCATCAGATTTAATTCCAAATGAGATAATTCAAGCTAAGATTTACTTTCTTCGCGCTAAGAAGGTGATGATTGATAGGGATCTGGCGGAGCTTTATGGGGTGACAACTAAGGCTTTTAATCAGGCCGTTCGTAGAAACATTGATAGGTTTCCGTCTGATTTTATGTTTCAGATGTCAAAAGATGAGTATGCGCACTTGAGGTCACAATTTGTGACCTCAAGTTCTGAGCATGGTGGTGTGCGTTATCTTCCATGCGTTTTTACTGAACAGGGTGTGGCGATGCTTTCAAGCGTACTAAGGAGCAAGCGGGCGATTTCGGTTAATATTCAAATCATGAGAACGTTTACGCAGTTACGCGAAATGTATCTGGAAAATGATCAACTTAGATTAAAAGTAGAATTGATGGAGAGGCAATACGATGAACAGTTTAAGATCGTGTTTGACGCCATTAAGCGATTAATAGTTGAAGAGCAGTCGCCTAAACCGGAGATTGGTTTTAGAGCTAAGAAGAAAGTCTAACTATGCCCGAACTCCCTGAAGTCGAAACAGTTCGTCGACAGCTAGATGACCGCCTTAAAGGGAGGGTTATTCGTGATGTCATTGTGTATAAAGTGGGGAGAGAGAAGCCGTTGGGGAAGAAATTTGCAACCGCGGTTGTTGGGAGCCGGTTGTCGGGAGTTGAGCGCAGGGCGAAGTTGTTGATTTTTAAACTTGATGACGGTCGATCGATGTTGGGTCACCTGAAAATGACGGGGAAGTTTTTATTTGTACCAAAGGATTACAAATCGAATAAGCATGATCGAATGCTCTTCGTCCTCGATAAGGGCAAGGAGCACATGGTTTGGTCGGATGTGCGAATGTTTGGCTATTTGCGACTAGTTAATGAGAGGGAGTTGGCGAAAGTTTTAGAGGCTTATGGACCGGAGCCACTTGTGACCTCTGCCAGCGAGCTTGCCGAGAGATTGCTGAGGCCAAAAACTCGAAAGATCAAACAGGCTTTGCTCGATCAAAGCACGATTGCTGGTATTGGAAACATTTATGCCGATGAAGCTTGTCATCGAGCCGGTGTTAGGCCGACCAGACGTTTGTCTACGCTTACGGCGGATGAGCGTTTGCGGATTACTACCGAGGTGAAGAAAGTTTTAGCCGAGTCATTAGCGCAAAAGGGCACTACGGCGAACGATTATGTTGATACGACGGGGGAGAGGGGCGGATTTTTGGAGTTCTTAAAGGTTTATGGACGTGATGGGCAACCATGTAGAAAGTGTAAAAGTTTAATTAAGAAAATAACTCTTGGTGGACGAGGGACGCATTATTGTTCTCAGTGCCAGGAATGATTAAAGTTTTAAAGTATTAAAGATTAAAGTTGCTTGCTGTTTGTTACAATACGAGCATGTCGCATAATCCGCATGCCAAGGGCACAAGATTAGACAAGCTAACGGCTTTGGCGATTTTGGGGTTTGTTTTGTTGTGCGTGGTGGTTGTAGTGGGGCCAGTAAGGGCTTTAGCTAAGGCCCGAGATGAATTGCGGGCTGAGCATGTGCGAGCCCTAATGGCGGCAGCCATGCAACTGGAAGCTGAAAATCCAGAGCTTTTTACCAGCATGGTGGAACGGGTTAAGTCGGCTGGCGATATGCGGGTAATGATTGGTGATGGTAATTGCGCCGGATCCCATGGTTCAGAGTGTCGAGATTACGTCACGAGCGATAGCTGCCTGCCGATTAGAAGTTATTTGGAACATGATTTATTGCCAGAGCTGCCGGTAGATCCTAATAAACGTCTGTTTACTGTGTCTTTACCTGGCTATTATTTACAGTTTGTTGACGAGGGAATCGAGGTCGGCGCTTGCGGGGCAGCGACGAGGGAGGTGAAGCTGGAGCACGAATTGTAATTGACTTTCTGTCATCTCGACGTGAGGAGAGATCTATTTGGATGTTTTGGAAAGTCAGGAAATCGCAGATACCAGTAAACTGAAAGACCTCTCCTTAACGTCGAGGTGACAATAAGACGTGAGTTCGTGTCAGGCTTTACAGAAACCCTCTTTTTCGCTAAGCTGAGCCGCATGAATATTTCAGAACTAGCCCGCCGTTTGCGGGTCCCGACCGAGGAATTACGCGCCAAGCTCCCAGAGCTGGGTTTTGACATTGGAAATAAGGCCATCAAGGTGCCAGACAAAGACGTGGGTAAAATCCAGTACGCCTGGCAGGATTTGAAAAAGCGTCAGTATTTGCAAAAGAAAATGGAAGAGCAAAAGGCTCGCGCTGACCGCAAGGCTCAGGTAGCTAGCGGTGATGCGCCGCGCATCCAGTTGCCGCCGACCGTTACGGTGCGTGATTTTGCTAACATGCTCAACCTGCCGGTAGCTAAGGTAATGCAGGAACTAATGCGCAGCGGTATTTTGGCTTCGCTCAACGAGCGTATCGATTTTGAAACGGCTAGCATTTTGGCCGAAGATCTTGGATTTATTGCCGAACACTCAACGGGTGAAAAAGAAGAAGTTGGTGATACTGGCGAAGATCGTTTGGCGACTTTGAAAGAAGAGGACAAGGCGAAGGGTAACGTGCTGCCACGTCCACCGGTTGTTGTTGTTATGGGTCACGTTGACCACGGTAAGACTTCACTTTTGGACGTTATCCGTAAAGCTAACGTGGTGGCTGGTGAAGCTGGCGGTATTACCCAGCACATCGGTGCTTATCAGGTGGAGCACAAAGATCACAAGCTAACGTTTATCGACACGCCTGGTCACGAGGCTTTTACCGTGATGCGTTCGCGCGGTGCTAAGGTGGCGGATATTGCGATTTTGGTGGTGGCCGCAGATGACGGTGTACAGCCGCAAACCAAAGAAGCTATCGATATTATCAAGGCAGCCAAGTTGCCGTTTGTCGTGGCGATTAACAAGATCGATAAAGAAAACGCTAACATTGAATTGGTAAAGACTAAACTGTCTGAGCTCGGTTTGGTGCCGGAAGACTGGGGTGGTAAGACAATTTGTGTGCCGATTTCGGCTAAGCAGAAGCTAAACATCGATGGCTTGCTTGATGTAATGCTGTTGGTTGCTGATTTGGAAAAACAAAACATTGTTGCTGATCCAAGTCGCAAAGCGGTCGGTACGATTATTGAATCTCGTGTCGACAAGGGTGCTGGTCCGGTGGCTACAGTGCTGGTACAAACGGGTACATTGCAGTTGGGTGACACCATTGCTATCCATAATACAAATTACGGTCGCGTTCGGGCCATGAAAGGTTACGATGGCAAGGATATTAAGCAGGCTCCACCCTCGACTCCGGTAAAGATTCTTGGTTTGAAAGCCGCGCCATCGATTGGTGACATTATGGAAGTGGCTGAAGACCCTTCTCAGCTCGAAGCCATGAAGGCGAATACTGGCCGTAAGTCAGGTGTCGAAGCGATCGTTACCACGCACACCCAAAAGGCAGAGGAAGGCGACGATCAAGACAAGAAGGTGATGTTTAACATCATTGTTAAGGCCGACGTGCTCGGTTCGCTTGAGGCTGTTATTGGCATGATTGAAAAGATCGATAACCCATACGTTGGCGTAAAGGTTGTGAGTAAGGGTCTGGGCAATGTAACCGATGCAGATGTGCTCCGCGCCGAAGCTACGCAGGCGGTGGTTTATGCATTTAATGTGCGACCAGGTGATGCTGCTTCATTGGCTCGCGATAAGAATGTGACGATCGGTGAGTATTCAGTTATTTATAAACTTTTCGAGGATGTCGTTGATCGCTTGAAGAAGCTTATTCCGTCGGAAAAGGTGTACACCGAACTTGGTTCCGGTGAAGTCCTCGCGGTTTTCAAGAAGATTGATAAGGGCATGATTATTGGTGCCAAGGTAAAGAAAGGTAAGTTTGTGCCACACGCCACATTGCGCATATTGCGAGCTGGGCAGGTGATTGGTGAAGGTAAAATTGAGGCCTTGCAATCGGGCAAAATGTCGGTTAAAGAAGTGATTTCTGGGCAGGATTGTGGCTTGTCGTTCCACGGTAAGACGAAAATCGAGGTTGGTGATACACTCGAAGCCTACCAGGAAGAAGAGCACGCGCGCTTGTTGGTAGTTGAGGGTGCGAAGTAGCAGTTACAAGTATAAAGTTTAAAGTTAAAATCGCTCAGCTGTAGGCTGTTTGTATCCAAACTTTTAACTTAAAACTTTTAACTTTAAACTAATATATGGAACTCACAACGGCAAATTTTGATGCGTTTGTAACTCAATCTACAAAGCCGGTTATTGTTGATTTTTGGGCTCCTTGGTGTGGGCCGTGCCGAGTTATGGCACCGATAATTGAAGAGGTAGCTAATGAGATGCCAGATCTTGAGGTGGCCAAAGTGAATGCCGACGATCATGGCGAGCTGGCCATGCGATTCAATATTTTATCGATCCCCACTTTTGTGATTATGAAAGGCGGGAGTGAGGTTGGGCGTTTTTCTGGTTCGATGACGAAGGAGGCGCTCAAGGAACGTTTGGCAGGGCTGATTGGCTAATTGACTCTAACGCTTCCTATTTAACTACCATGAGTAGATGGTAGATCGACACTAGGGTTTGCATTCGTCATGGCGTGTTGAAAGCTATAGTGTCGATCTACGCGAAATGATCTACCCGGCAGCAGCCGGGATCTACTGTCTACGTAATATGCGAGATCTCGTAATCATCGGTTCTGGTCCAGCGGGCTACACTGCGGCAATTTATGCTTCGCGAGCCCAGTTATCACCTTTGATGTTCACCGGTCTTGAGCCGGGTGGACAATTAATGCTGACGTCTGATGTTGAGAACTGGCCCGGTGAAGCTGATGGTGTTTTGGGTCCTGAGCTAATGGAAAAGCTTAAAAAGCAAGCTTTACGTTTTGGCACAGAGATGGTGAGTGAGATGGTGACAAGCGTAGATTTTTCAGCTCAACCGTTTAAGATCGTGACTTCAAGTGGTGCTGTTCACGAAGCTAAGGCGGTTATTATTTCGACCGGAGCTTCAGCTAAGTGGTTAGGCGTGCCGGGGGAGAAGGAGTTGCAGGGTAAGGGCGTGTCGGCTTGCGCCACATGCGACGGTTTCTTTTTCCGTGGCAAGGAAGTTATTGTAGTTGGTGGTGGCGATTCGGCTATGGAAGAAGCGAATTTTTTAACTCGCTTTGCCACTAAGGTAACTATTGTGCATCGCAGCGAAGCATTCCGTGCCTCAAAGATCATGTTGGAGCGCGCTCAGAAGAATCCTAAGATTTCTTTTGTGATGAACGCAGCGGTAGAGAAGATCCTTGGTACGGAAAAGGTGACGGGAATTCAAATCAAAGACACTGTGAGCGGTAATGTGTCTGAGCTAACTACTGACGGTGTGTTCGTAGCTATTGGCCATAAGCCAAACACTGACTTGTTTAAGGGGCAGTCAACACTCGATGAGAAGGGTTATCTGGTGACCGAGCCACGTTCGACCAAAACAAACATCGAAGGTGTGTTTGCTGCCGGCGATGTAGCAGACCATTACTACCGCCAAGCAGTCACAGCTGCAGGGACGGGTTGTATGGCAGCGCTCGATGCTGAAAGATGGTTGGCTAGCAAGGAATAGTAAAAGAAAAAAAGCCCTCGACCTGGTGTCGGGGGTTTTTAGTACGAGGTCGTGCGGATGACCGGCTGAAACAGATCGGTCCGCTTGGCGCAGAGACCGTTGAAGCGACACTGGTTGCAGTCCGGTGGCGTCATTTCCGGGCAGTACTTGCGGGCGCTCCACAGGGCGAAATCGAGTTTGTCGGGCGTGGCGCCAGACAGTTCGAGTACGCGAGTTAGCGCCTTGTGCACGTTGCGACGGATGCTGTGCTCCATGCTGGGGCTAACCCAGGCACGTTGCCGATTTTTCGTTGCTGCGTTCTCGTCGGTGAATTCCACCAGACCAAGGCGCAGGACGACGCGCATTAGGTGGTAGTCGACGATCGGCTTCAATTGTTCGCCGGCAGCCGGCTGCAGGAATCGTTCCGGTCGATTCATGAGCACCATGGCCAGCAACTGCGTCTTTTTCTGCAACGGATCGTCGCCGTAGCAGGGGTAGTCTTTCAACAGACGGCAGAAATCACTGAGCGGTCCGTGTTGCGGACTGTCGTTGATGGTGCGCAGTCTGTTCAGTAGGCCGTTTTTGTTGGCCTGACTGATGAATTTGCGCGTTACTTGCCAGCGGGTTCCGGGGTCAGCGAAGGGCAGTGGACCGGTGTCCTGCACGAACAGACGTTCCCACATGGTGTGCTCGCTGACGTTCTCCAGGCGACCGAACGAGAACAGATCGGGGTCGTCGTCCAGGGCTCGCTTGAGCGAGGTCCAGAGAGCATCCGAGCCCTTGAGCCGCTGGCCGTTGATGGTGGCGTACATCGGACCCACGTAGCCCTGGCGGTCGCCGTGCCAAAAGCCGTGATCGTGTAGCACGGCGAGCAGGAAGAACTCTAGCACCCGCGGGTGATTGAGTTCCGGGTACTTGGCACTGTCGTGAGCCGCGCCGTCAAAGGTGTGGTAGAAGTCGAGCGGTTTTGCCTCCGGCATACCGCGAATCAGCTCGGCGAATTGAGCGACCATGTTTTCGTTAATGATCACCATGAAAACTCCAGGATGTAAGGTGCTGGGCGGATTGTAGCATTAAAAAATACCGAATGCTCGGTATTTGATTGCGGCTACCCCTTGACCCTGGGTGGCGCGCCGTGTTCTTCCAGACAGCGAACGGCGATGGCGGCGACCTTGCGCAGCTCGTCGAGTGCTTGTTCGTTGCCGGGGTTGCCGGTCCAGTCGTCTTGGGCCCGGCGTAGGTAGGTGTCGAGCATGGTCAGGTAGTCGCCGACCGTGTGTGCCGAGCCGTCAGTACGGTTTGCGCCAAGGGCGTCCTGGTAATCGCGTTCACCGTCGATGGCGGCATAAACTTCTGCGCGAGTTGGCATGCTGACTCCGTGGTTGCAGACAGAAGTATACAAGTTTGGATGAGGGATAAAAAACACAGCCCTGGAAGAGCTGTGATTAGAACGAGGACAGGGCCTGGCCTTCCGAATTTTTCCAAAAAAATTCGACCCCGCACCTTTTGGCCTTACTGGCTGAAAAAGGTGCGGGGTCGTGTGTTCTACTGGCGGGTGCTGGTGTCGATGTAGGCGATCAGCCTCATGACGCCGGCCAGGGTGAACATATCCGTGGTGGTGCCGACCACGCGCCGCCAGGGCAGGAAGACGGCGCCGAAGATGGCCTCCTTCTTCCGGTCTTCGTCGGTGGTGCGGTTGATGATGGCCGGCTGAAGCTTCCAGCTGCCGTCACCGTTGTCGGAGACCGCGTTCAGGCTGATCTGGAAGCCGTGGAAGCGGCAGCCCTCGCCCGGACCCCAGGTCTCGTAGGCGCCGGAGTTGGCGTTCACGGCGTTGCCGTCGAAGGTGAAGATCCGCACCACGCCCGCGTCCTCGACGCCGACCTCCTCGTTGAACTCCTTGACCGCGTTCTGCAACGCGTTCTTGCCGGGGTCGCGGTAGCCGCGGGGCAGGTTGAGCACCTTGCCGCCCTGGGTGAAGCGGTTCTGCTCCACCAGCCCGATGTACAGCTCGCCGTCCTTGAAGAAGTACGGCACGACGATGTCGCCGCCGCCGCCGTTCTCGTGGATCAACACGCCGTCGTAGCCGCCGGGGGTCAACCCGTAGCTGGCGGTCACGCCCATCTTGGGGTTGTTGCACAGCACCAGCCCGACGCCGCCCGGCACTTCGATCTCGTTGCCGAGGGTGTCGAACACCGCCACGTTCCAGCCCGGCGCCTTGTCCTCCGTCCGGAACGTCATGAGGGTTCGGGGGGTCACGTTGTTCAGCGCGTCTTCTGCGTACTTCATCTGTCACACTCCTGTAGTCCCGAAGGACCGGGAAAGGTACGTTCTTGCCTACGACTTGTCAACTGCCTCATTCTCGCCAGTACAGTACGGCATCGCGACCCAATGTGGGAACGGGATGTTCATGCCACTCAAATTGCAGATTGACGAGTTCACGGGTTGCCTGGATCAGGGGTCTTTCAGGTTTTTTCAGGAGATTGCTGGGTAATTCAGCTCTGGACAGCGTGAGGCAGCGAACGTACGAATCGGAGCCTCCATCGTCCTCGTACATGTACGGGCGTTTGTACACGGTTCCGAGAAACACTAGCCGAAGAGGTCTATGTTCGAGATGTTGAAGCCAGTCATCCGGAACATCGTGTGTTGCCAGATGCTCAATGAGATGTTCGACTGCGGTGGCGTTGAGCCACGTGCGCAGCTCGGTGGTTTTGGTGTGCTGCCACGGTCGCTGCAATTGCGGAGATTCATCCCAGAATCGGCGTAACAGATCTGAACGAAGCCGGTCGGTGCAGCCGAGTTCGCTCGAGACCAGCAGTCCGATCTGTGAAAGATCGAATTCACGATGTCCGCAGGCGGTGTGATACAGGATTTTGTCATTGTGCCCGACGCTGAATTGATGCGGCTCATCCACCGGTGGAGGGAACGGTGCGTTGGAACTGTAATCGTAAATATTGCTCATGATTGACCTCGGGATTTGAAGGTGCGTAGTGGGAGGCTAGCATAGAGCTTTACCAGAATGACAATATTTGCCAAAAGTGTACTATTACGTTACAAATTGAAAACTATGAAAACGCGCGAGCTACTGGTGAGGGCGGGGTTTTCCCGGATGGAGGGGCGGGTATATGAGGCTCTCGACCAAGAGGGGCCGTGTTCGATTTCTCAAATTTGTAGAGTAGCCGATCTGCATCGACCAACGGTGTACCGAGTGATTAAGAGTTTGCGTAAGGCTAAGTTAGTTGAAGCGATTCTTCTAGGTAAGAGATTATTTTTTAAGACTAGCCATCCATCAGTCTTGGAAAGAATTTTGTTAAAAGCAGAGAATGAAAATAGTCAGGTTTTAGACCATCTATTAAAAGATATCCCATTAGCCAGCGGTGATGTTAAGGAATTGCAAGGAACCGAGGGTCTGCGGGCTGTGTTAGATGATTTGGTAAAGACTTTAAAGAAAGGCGAAGTGTTTTACCGTTATAGTTCTCGTGCTCCAAGAGGCGATGTAGAGAAATATATTCCCAAAGATTATCGAGACCTGCTTAAGGCGAAGAAAATCGAACAGTTTGTAATTACCAACGAGGCTTTACGCAAACGTCCGCACAAAAATCGCATGGAATGTGCCTCGAAGGCAGTTCCGGCGAAAGAAGATATGTTTGAATACGACGTGAACGTCCTCGTTTACGGCAACAAGATAGCTTTTGTAGATTTTACCCAAGAGCGTGCTTATATTTTAACTAATAGTCGAGCTGCCGATTTTCATCGGGCGATTTTTACATTGCTGTATAACCGATTGCCGAATTTCGATTAGCTTTTCTTGAGTTTCGCCACAAAGAACCCCTCCGCTTCATCAGTAGGGAGCACGGTGATGGTTTTATGAGATGTTTTGCGGATGCCTTTGATGGGAACTGTGACCTCGACGGGCTTCATGTCGGGATATTCGGTTATTAACCAGCCGATCATGTCTTCGTTTTCTTGCGGAGCAAGGGTGCAGGTGGAGTAAACCAGGACACCACCGGGTTTGAGGCAGGCGACGGCGGAGCGTAAGATACGGCGTTGGAGCTTGGCGTGAGCCACGATGTTTTTCTCGGACCAATACTTGTAACTGCGAGGTTCGTTGAGGTTAATTCGACCTTCGGCGGAGCAGGGGACGTCGGCTAAAATCTTGTCGAAGGCTTCGGAAAGCTCTTTGTAAATTTGAGCCGAGTCACCGTGGCGAGTTTCAACCGATGAGGCGCCTTGAATAAGAATTGTGTTCACTAGTTTTTGGTAGCGGATGTCGTCTTCTTCAATGGCGATAATTTTTGCCTGGTTGTCGGCTAGGGCGGCGAGCTGTGTCGTCTTGCTACCTGGTGCGGCGCACATGTCTAGAATCATCTCGCCTGGTTGTGGGTCGAGGACGATCGGCGGGAGCATGGAGGAAATGCCCTGAAGATAAATGAGACCGTCCACGGTCAGCGGTAACTCGAGTAGCTCACGGTCTGTTTTGTTTTTGATTTTAAAAGCATGCGGGATGTCTTTGACCCGTTCAAAGGCGATATTTTGTTCACGAAACAGCCCCATTATCTTGTCATCGGTCGTTTTTAGAGTATTCACCCGACAAGTAGTCAGTCGATCACGACTAAGCACGCGTTCCATGTCGCGTACGGCGGACGGACCGAATTGAGTCGTGAGGCGCGCTGCTAGGTCGCGGGGGAGTGAGGCTGGCATATTGCATTTGATAGTACCTGATTGTGAGTAAAACAAAAAAGAGCCCGTTATTTAGAGCTCTTCTTGTCGGGGACGATCCTGAGTAACAACGAAGGATCTACCGGGTGGTGTATTGGGATTCTCCTGACCCCACATGATAGACCCTTCACCTACGTTCAGGGTCGGCTCGTTATCGTCGCGCTATACGTTACTCGGCTGACAACCAAATCCCCGTTACGTTCTCTACAAAAACCGGTTGTTCGTTTTCTTTGCGAGCGGTACCGCGGACGCGAATGTCGTCGCCGATGTCGATAGCGTCTTCGTCGACGGTTGCACCGTCTTTAACGATTTTGGCATCATCGTTATAAATGACTGTTACTTGCTTGTCTTCGCCGTGAAAGCGAGTGCTTTCTACTACGATGGTATTAGTGTCGGTATTTACGCTGAGTATTTGCCCGATGTGTGCGGCCACGCCACGAACCCAGACGTTGGCATCGCGAACCATGTGGGCGTCAATGGTGTCGTCATCGTTAGCTTTGCCATTGATCAAGAGGTGGTCACCGGTCTCGATGTCGTCAGCTTCGCCCGGACCAAAGAAATGGCGAACAAATTTGGTGTCTGCGTCGAATTCAACTGTTTTAGTCTCGCCACTCTCCTTAGCGGTGACCTCCATGCTGCCCGAGCCATCGTCGTTTACGGTTACGCTGTTAACGGTAGCTACATGACCATTAGCCCGCAGGTGCATTCGCACGAACAAGCGGCGGAAATGCTCGCGTAGAGCTTCAAAACGATGGTGGGCTTGTGGTTCTTGCGCCTCATCGGTTCCAGCGGCCGAAACCGTTAATGGTGAAAGTGACAAGCCAACTCCGGCCACAAGAGCCAAAACGAGGCTAATTTTAGACAATTGTTTCAACATAAAACACAATTTCTTTAAGTCTTATACAGGTATATACACGGGATTTTTGAGGATGTTACCAAGTATAAAAACAAAGCACCCCGTCGACCGAAGCCATGGGGGGCTTTGGTGACGGGGTTCGTTAGAAGTGGTCGATCACGCCCTCCTCGATGTCCGGCAGCGCCAGTCCGATGATTTTGATGGACTGGATGTCCAACCACCCGTCCTCGTCGGGTTCGTGATTGTGGGCATTGATGAGTCGACGCACGGTCTCCTCACCTTCGTCGTTGGCCGCGAGTACGTACATCGAACGTCCATATACGCTATCGAGGTTCACAATCAGGATTTTCATGTGATTCCCCATGGTGTTTGGTGAGGTGGGCAGCCATATAATAATAGCATAAAAATAGCTTTTTGTCAATAAAATTAGCCAAAAATAGCAGCAAACACCGCCTTTTTGAGGCGGTGTTGCTTGACCCCTCCCTTCGCGAAGGGAGGGGTTGGCCCCGGGCACGAGCTTTTGACTCTGGTGGACCACGTCGGTCGCGACCGACGTTGGTGGACCCAGCGAGGCTCGAACTCGCAATTTCCGGTTGATAAGTCGGATGGGTTACCAATTACCTCCATGGGCCCCTGTGCCCGGGTATAAATCCGGCCATTGCCGGATAAACAAAAAAGACCCCGCCATTCATTACTTGATGAATAGGGAGTATTTTTTGTATCAACCGGAATAAAGGTCATTGACCTCACCCGACTTTGATATTTAGCCAGTCTCTAAAGATGATGTCAAATCATTTTTGCACAATAAAAAAACGCCCCGCCAGCCTTAGCCGCGCGGGGCCGTGGTGACGGGGTGACGTGTGCGACGATCAGCTCTCGGACTTCGGCCGAGCCTTCTGTTGCAGGATCTCGGTCTGGCTCTCGAGCTGGTAGCTGACCCTGATCAGCATCAGCATGATCGTCCAGGAGACCAGGTCGATGCTGGCCAACGGAAACTTGTCACCGAAGGCATACGTGCCGAGGGTAGCGACCCCTTGCACAACGATGATGAGGATCAGCACCTTGCTGAGGGCGATGGTGGTCGCCATCGGTTCCGCCTTTTTCATGTCTTCTCCAGGTGTGTTCAGCTTGCCCTGCCGTAGGGGTTGTTGTGCAACGGATAATTTTACTCGGTAAATCGCTTTTTGTCAATGCAAACACCGCATTCCTGGTTGACAAATCGGGCGAGGTTGCCATTTACCTCCATGAGCCCACGGATACCCGGGCATAAACAAAAGACCCCTCCACTCAGGTAACCGAGAGTAGAGGAGTCTTAATTGTGTCAACCAGGAAGGAAGCAATGAATGCTCACCCGATTGATGACATTCAACCAGTCTTTAAGAGGGATGTCAAACGATTTTTACACGACTTTACTCTTTCCCCGTTTCTCCTTACTCTATGTCCATTATGTCCTACGACCATACGGGTATAGAGGGTAAGTGGCAAAAGCGTTGGGCTGAGTCCCGGGTTTTTAAAGCTGATGACCTTAGCGATAAGCAGAAGTGCTATTTGCTCGTTGAGTTTCCATATCCCTCGGGGGCTGGACTCCATGTAGGGCACCCTCGAAGCTATACCGCCGTCGATGTACTCGCACGTAAACGCCGCATGGAGGGCAAGAACGTGTTGTTCCCGATGGGCTGGGATGCCTTTGGTTTGCCGACGGAGAATTACGCCATTAAGACTGGTCGAGCGCCGGCTGACATTACTAAGGAGAACATCGATACATTTCGCAGACAGTTGCAGTCGTTGGGTTTTAGCTTTGATTGGTCACGTGAAGTTTCGACCACTGACCCTGAGTACTACAAGTGGACGCAATGGATGTTTTTGCAATTTTTTAAAGCTGGTTTAGCTTACAAAGCAAAGGCCGAGATCAACTGGTGCCCTAAAGACAAGATCGGTTTGGCTAACGAAGAGGTTGTTGGTGGAGTTTGTGAACGCTGTGGAACACTGGTGGAAAAGAGGGAAAAAGAACAGTGGATGATTGCGATTACTAAGTATGCGGATCGACTGCTGAGCGATTTAGACACCGTCGACTACTTGCCCAAGATCAAAAAGCAACAGGCTGATTGGATTGGCCGTAGCGAAGGAGCGGAGGTAAGGTTCGAACTTTTGTTTAAGAAGAATCCAAAAGATAACGATCGTCGTGGACCGAGGGGCGAGAAGGCGGCTATTCCGGTTTTCACGACTCGTCCTGACACTTTGTTCGGCGCCACGTTCTTGGTACTTGCCCCAGAACATCTTTGGGTTACCTTGGCTACGGATCGAGATCATAACGTGCTCGAGAACAAGGACGAAGTTATCGCTTATGTTGAGAGCGTAAAGAATCGTACCGACATTGAGCGCACCGCCGAGGGTAAAGAGAAGACTGGCGTTGAGCTTAAGGGTGTTGTCGCTATCAACCCAGCCACTGGCGAAGAGATCCCAATGTTCGTGGCTGATTACGTTTTGCCACAGTACGGCACCGGCGCAATTATGGCCGTACCGGCACATGATGAACGAGACTTTGCTTTTGCTAAGAAGTTTGGCCTGCCGGTGCGTCATGTAATTGCTAAACATTTTATTGAGCCGGCAAATCCACCGCGTGAAGGCGCTGAGACAATTCGTCGTAAAACTGTGCACGCTATTGTTCGTCGTAAAACTGACGGTGCAATTTTGATGCTCAATTGGAAATCGAATCAACGACCTGATGGCCGCTACCCGATGACGTTTATTATTGGAGGTGTTGAGGAGGGGGAGGACATGGTTGAGTCAGCTTTGCGAACTCCAAGAAGAAGTCGGTTTGACGAAAGTCGATTTTATTCGTGAGTTGCCGGTTGCCGTGCAGACTGAATATTACGCTGGTCACAAAAAACAAAATCGTTATGCCGAAATCACCATTCTTTACTTTGAGGTAGAGGGTGACGAGCCATTTAATATTGCACCGGAAGAATTAGAAAAACACGAACCAGTTTGGGTGCCAGCCAACGAAGTAGTGACTACGGTTAATGTGACCGATGGCCCGTATATTTGGGGACAGTTTTTGGAGGAGCAGCCCATGACCGATGATGGCGTAGCTATTCGGTCGGAGTTTTTGAACGGTTTGTCGACTGAAGAGGCTAAGAAGAAGATGATTGCGTGGCTTGAAGAGAAGGAAATTGGTAGCAAGAAAGTCACTTATAAGCTACGCGATTGGGTATTTTCTCGACAGCGTTACTGGGGTGAACCGATTCCGCTTATTGATTGCCCAGAGCACGGCTGGGTAGCTGTGCCAGATGACCAATTGCCAGTGACTTTGCCTCAAGTTGAAAAGTATCAGCCTACGGATACTGGTGAGTCGCCGCTAGCTAATGTCGACGAATGGGTAAATACCACTTGCCCGGAGTGCGGCAGTCCAGCGAAACGCGAAACTGACACCATGCCTAACTGGGCTGGTTCAAGCTGGTATTTCTTGCGGTACATTGATCCTAAGAATAACGAGGCTTTTGCATCTAAAGAAAAGCTCGACTACTGGATGCCAGTCGACTTCTACAACGGCGGCATGGAGCACACCACGCTGCACTTGTTGTATTCCCGTTTCTGGCACAAGTTCATGTTCGACCAGGGTCTCGTACCACAGCCAGAACCGTACGCTCGTCGCTATAGTCACGGCTTGATCATGGCCGAGGATGGGACGAAGATGAGCAAGTCGAAAGGTAATGTTGTTAATCCTGATGACGTGGTGAAAGAGTTCGGTGCTGACGCGCTTCGTACCTATATCCTCTTTATGGGTCCGTTCGAGGAACCAGTACCGTGGTCGACCCAGGGATTGATTGGCGTACAACGATTCTTAGAAAAGATTATTCGTTTGTCGGAACGTTTGGTTGAGGTTGAATCTCCGGCGGTGACAAAAGCTTTACACAAAACGATTGCGAAGGTGACTGAGGATATCGAAGCCATGCGCTTCAATACCGCAGTGTCTGAGTTCATGAAGTTGGTGAATCTTGCTACTGACGAAAAGGGCATGAGCAAAGAGAGTTTGCAGTTATTCCTGCGGCTACTTGTGCCTTTCGCGCCACATTTGTCGAATGAGTTATTCGAGAAGCTCGGTGGCGATGGACTTGTTGAGCAGCAGGAGTGGCCAAAGGCCGATCCGAAAATGCTCGTCGATAGTGAGAAGACGATTGTTATCCAGGTTAATGGAAAAGTGAGAAGTAATATCGTGGTGCCAGCGTATATTGAGGAAGCTGAGTTGATTGCCTTGGCCAAGAAAGACGAAAATGTGGCGAAGTACTTGGAGAATGGAGTGAAGAAAGAGGTTGTGGTGCCCGGTAAGCTGGTGAACTTCGTTGTCTAGCAGTTGTGCGGTCACAATTTCTTCCCGGATTGTCCTTGGCGAGTGTGTTGGCTGGCGTAATTGCCGGCGTGGCTTTGGCGTCGTGGGTCACTCCCTTCGCGAAGGGAGGGATGGGAAACATTTGGGTCATGGCTTTGTCCGTGGCTCTTTTGTTTACGGTCATCATCTTTTTTACTCGTAGGGAAGAAACGGGGCAGAAAGTTTTTTATGTGTTCCTGGCCGTCGTGGGTTTGAGTCTCGGCTACCTGCGCTACGAGTCAGCGGGGCCCGGAGAACACAGTGTGAAGTTGCTAGAGGGCAATCGAACTATTACGGCGATTGTCAGATCGCAGGAGGCCGATGACAAATCGCAAAATCTTGTGCTTCGAGATATCCAAGCGTCGAACACGACTTACGATGGCGGCATTTTAGCGACAGTCGCCAGGTACCCGGAAACGCCAGTCGGTGCGAAAGTGAGTCTGCAATGCGAGATTGAGATTCCTGAGGTCTTTGATGGCTTTGCTTATGATCGATTTCTCGCGGCCAAGAGAATTTATGCTACTTGCCGTACGCAAGACGCTCCGTTGGTCCTCGATGCTGTTGCTTGGCCGAGTCCGGTGGTGGTTCTCGACAAAATTCACCGGAGCATCGTGCGAGTAATTCACCGAACTTTCGGCGAACCGCAAGCGGGGCTGCTTGCTGGGTTGTTGCTTGGTGACAATGACTTTTCTGATGCTTGGCGCGATCGCTTTGTGGCTACGGGCACATCGCACATAGTGGCGGCGTCGGGCACGAACGTGGCCATTGTGGCAAGTGTGCTTTTTGTACTTGCATTGTCGCTTGGTTTACGGCGACAGGAAGCTTTTCCGTTGCTGCTTTTTGGCATCGTTACTTTTGTCATCGTTGCGGGCGCAGAAGCGGCAGTGACGCGAGCAGGAATCATGGCGGCGCTCGTGCTTATCGCCAAGCAAAGCGGACGCAAAACGTCGCCGCGAAACATTTTGTTGCTGACGGTGGCTGGCATGTTGCTTATCGAGCCGCGCTTGTTGCGTGATGACGTTGGCTTTCAGCTCTCGGTGGCGTCGACGATTGGCTTGTTGTGGTTTTCTAAGCCGTTTAGCGAACGCTTGTTTTGGATTCCAGAAACCTTGGGGCTACGCGAGTCACTCGCCACTACCTTGGCGGCCACATTAGCCACGTTGCCGGTAGTTTTTATAGCTTTCGGTCGAGTTGTCTTTGTTGGACCAATAGCCAATCTGTTCGTCTTGCCGTTTTTGCCGTACGCTATGGCTTTCGGATCGGTGGCTACATTGCTTGGCGCAGTTCAAACTTCTTTTGGTGCATTATTAGCTGCACCAGCCTGGGTGTGTTTGACGGCGATTCTGGAGCTGATCCGGGCTTTTGCTGCCGTGCCAGAGCTCTACAGCGGGATTGCTTTAGCTGTACTGCTTTTATTCTTTGCGATTTCTTTTCGTTTGCCAGCACCGATTGCCAAAGAACAAGATTCGCCTAGGCGACTATATGCGCTGCTATTGCCGCTGGTAATTTTTTTATTCGTGGTCGGAGTGCTTTTAGCACGTCAGTTGTGGCTAGTTGGTTGGCCGAGTTTGCCTAAGTCTAATGAGGTGACGGTTTGGGTTTTTGATGTGGGGCAGGGCGACGGAATTTTTATCGATGGCCCAGAGCGTGATGTAGTGCTTGATGGGGGACCGAGTTCGGCTATGGTAGAGAAAGTTTCGTCAGTGCTGCCGTGGTGGGATCGTTCAATCGATACTGTAATTAACACGCACCCTCATGCTGATCACCTGGTTGGTTTAGTGCCGCTTCTTGAGAGATACAAAGTCGATGAAGTGCTCGATGCCGACCAGGGTTATGGTACGCCAGAGTTTGAACAGTACTTGCGGGAAGCTGGGGATCATCGTCGAGTGATTAAGGCGGGCGAGGTTATAGAGCTTGGCGGGGGAGCAACGTTAACTACTGTGTGGCCGATAGATTCTTATGACGGCGAGTATTTAGAGGACCCGAATGACGGTTCAGTGATGTTGTTGCTAGAGGCTGATGGTAAGAAGATGTTATTTACTGGTGACGCTGGCATAGAACAAGAGCGCGTATTGTTACAAGCTTATGATTTGGGCGATATTGATGTGCTAAAAATCGGGCATCATGGAAGTGATACTTCAACTAGTTCAGAATTGTTGGCGGCAACAACTCCAGAAGAAGCCATAATTTCAGTTGGCGAGGGTAATACTTATGGCCATCCGAGCAAGTTTGTAGTGACGAATTTATTGAATCACGGCATTGAGGTGTGGCGAACGGATTTACAGGGTGACATTCGGGTTAAATTCGCTGATGACGGTGTGATGGTCAAGTCGTTTGTGAGGATGTTTTAACAAAATCTCGCCCGGTGGGGGCGAGATACGTTAGTCCAGCTTGAGGAGTTCCTTTTTGCTGATCCCAAATTTGTTTTCGAATGCCTTGTTGCTTAGATTAAGTTCCCTGACTGTAGGTCGTTGGCTTAAGCTGGCCAGGAATTTGCAGCGAGCAGCAAGGAGCTCGGGGGAGTAGATGAGCAGCCTGTAGTTGTTGAGTGGGTCTAGATTGACGCCACTCAGTACTCTTAGGCCTCTATTCGTCCTCTCGGCCGTGTAGCCGAGGAGGGACGGAAGCTTTTTGACCAAGCTCCGCACTTCCGTCCTCGTGAAGCCGTAGGTCTCGAGATTGACCAAGAGGCCATTCGTCCTCTCGGCCGTGTAGCCGAGGAGGGACGGAAGCTTTTTGACCAAGCTCCGCACTTCCGTCCTCGTGAAGCCGTAGGTCTCGAGATTGACCAAGAGGCCATTCGTCCTCTCGGCCGTGCAGCCGAGGAGGGGCGGAAGCTTTTTGACCAAGCTCTGCACTTCCGTCCTCGTGAAGCCGTAGGTCTCGAGGTTCTCGAGCAGACTGTTCGTCCTTTCGGCCGTGCAGCCGAGGAGGGGCGGAAATTTCTCTACTAGATATAGGGCTTCTTTTTCCGTGAAGCCGTAATCGACCAGGTTGTCGATCCGTTCTTCTGCTGACATCGGGGCCTCCCAGGTTTTTAAGGAACGCGTTATATTAGTATTTTTGAGTAAAAAAGTCAAAAAAATCTCGCCCGGTGGGGCGAGAGAGTTGCTAGCGGAGCTCGGTTTCTAGCAGCTTGGCGAAGAAGTCGTGAGCCAGCGCTAGTACGTGCCCGTCGAGAACTGTGTTCAGATAGTCTCGATACCGACGCTCGTCGGGATTCGCCACTTGGTGCTCGACCGTGCGCAGGTAGCCGCTGCCGTACGAGCCGAGCCTGGTGAGGGTCGGGTTGTCGAGTGCGTCAATGACCTGCCGGCTGTTCCAGGAGCAGATCCGACGATCGTGAATTTCGAGCAGCCGACGAGCTGCTGCAACCGGCCGATCGAGCGCCTTGGCGCGAACCTTGTTGCGCTCGCTTTCGGCCAGGGTGCTCCAGCGCGCCTTGGCGCGAATCAGTTTATCGAGCGCCATGATTACGTAGTCGCGGGCTTCGCGTTTACGTTGGCCGCTGTGAGTCACGAAGGGGCAGGGATTCTGCCCGATCACTCCGCCGTGTTCGGCGCCCCACATGATGTGGTCGAGACCGCCGGCTCGGATGGTGTGACAGTCTTCTTCTAGCTGCTTTTTGGTATTCGGCAGCCAGTCGATGGGCACGTTGCACTGTGCGGCGATGCCGGAGAGCTGACTCAGCACCACTTGAGCCCGCGTACTGACCCGCAGGCTGTCATCGTCAAAAACCACGAACACATCGATGTCGCTTGTGACCCGAAAGCTTCTGGTCAATGCCGAACCGAAGATCACGGCTCCCACGAATCCCGGCACTGCGGGCAGGCGATGGTTCAGAAGTTTCAGAACCTCCGCGAAGTCGTCGGGGGTCGGAAGGTGATTGAAGCGAATCTCGTCGAAGGTGAAAATGCGACTCACTTTGGCCTCGCAGGTTGAATGAACGGATGCCTGAGGCTAACAGATTTTTTAAGGCGCCGTCAAAGAACTTCAGTATAAAGTTGACTTTTCCTTATATTCGGCTATCCTGACGACAAGAAAATTCCCCAAAAAACTATGGAATCATTGCAACGCAGCCTCGTACTCTTGAAGCCTGATGCTTTGGATCGAGGAATTCTAGGAGAAATCATTACGCGCTTTGAGCGCGTTGGTGCCAAGATTGTTGGCATGAAGCTTTTAGTGTCTGACGAAGACACGGCTCGCAAGCACTACACCGAGGACTTGGCGCAGCGCCGTGGCGAACGTGTTCGCGACTTGATGGTTGATATGCTCAAGATGGGTCCGGTAGTCGCTATCGCCATTGAAGGCGTTGATATGGTCGAGGTTACTCGTAAGATGATCGGCTCGACTGAACCAAAGTCAGCTGCTCCAGGCACCATTCGTGGTGACTACGCCCACGTTTCATTTAAGTACGCTGATTCTAAAGATGTTGGTATCTTCAACCTGATTCACGCTTCTGGCAGCCCAGAAGAAGCCGTGACCGAGATTGCGGTCTGGTTTAAGCCAGAAGAGTTGGTTGATTACAAGAAGATGACTGACAAATACCACTTCGGCAATGGCCGTGAGTAGTTATCGAGGTAGATGGTAGATCACTTCGTGTAGATCGACACTAAAGAATCTCCACTCGCTGTTGGCGAGTGGAGATTCTTAATATGTCAGATCTACCATCTACTTTTGTGTATTTAACTGGAAGCGTTAGTGTCGATCTACGGCTCGGCACTTGTGTTTTTGCCGGGTTTTGTTAGGTTTGTGGGGTCGTTCCTTTCAATTACGGAGTGAGACGCATGAAAATCGAGCCTTTCCGGCCGGATCGTGAGCTTTACATTCAGAGGTTCAGCCAGATTTTTCCCGGAATTCCTGAGCTCGTGGCTTTGTTCGATAGAAACCATTTCGAATCGAAGCCTCGAGTCTTCACGGCCTGGACCAACTGGCAGGTGAGTGGAGCTGGGGAGCGCATGCGGCCCTTGGGGGCTTACGCGTTTTACGAGCGTTTCGTTCGTGCCTTGGATGACACCCAGGCTGGGCTGGAACGCGTGGTGGCGGATTTCTCCGACCACCCCAAGGAAGTCGAGCCGATCGACGAAATCGGGTCGTGCAATGATCCATTTCGTTTGATCGCGATGTACGAGGGGCGGCGCTTTGGGTTGAATTACGAAGCGACCGAACTGGGACTGTTCGAAATCGCTCGTAAGTTGACCATCGGCACCCAGCTTTTGTGCATTTCCGCGGCTGACCCGTACGAGCGGGTGACCGGCGACCTGACCGACGTCAACTTGCTGGTAAGCGAGCGGCTGTATGAGCGGAACGTGCGTCACGTGGTGGCGTACTACAACTTGCTTGGGCCTGGCGGACACAGTCGTCTCGACCTGAATAGGGGTGTGAGGGTGACCTGCGAAGAAGACGTAGCACTTTCGCCCAACAGCTACGGCGAATTTGCCGAGCGTCTGCGTTTTCGTTGTCGCTTGGTGCAAAGCGGCGCGATCACGTATTACGTCTACACGAGTAGCCGTCCCAAGGAGCGCATCTCCGGCATTTTCCGCCTGGAGCGTGGCGGCACGCTGACCGATCGTCGCGGCCTGACCCACGTGGTGGTGGCGGTGGAGCGCGATGGACGTATTCGGGCAGCAGATCGAGATGATGCTGAGGCCTTCGCTCAAGTCGCCCGCGCGCGCCTGTGGCAGGATCCGCTGGTCGAGGAAGTTGATCCGAGCCCGGTGAACGTCGCATCGCACCGTGACTTTTGGGCGACTAAGATCGTGGGCCGGTTGTATTCAGGGGTTGGGTATCCGGTCGCGGCGCCCGTGGAACACCAGATTACCTCGATCGGCGATCGGCTCAACATGGAGAACGCCACCGATGGACTCGGTCATAGGCACTACAAGCGCCGGGTGATCCGTGAGCACATTCTGCCGCTGTGGTTCCCGGAGGACCGCTACGGCATTCGCTGGATCGCCGAGGACGTCGATGGGTAACTTACCGCGCCCAACTTAGCTTGATAGCTAACGGGTGCGGTCTTTTTTTACGAGAAGTCCTTTTTACGATAGACTTTACTTATCTATGTCGAAGCTTTTAGTCACTGGGGGAGCGCCACTTCACGGTAGCGTAAAGATTTCTGGCGCTAAAAATGCGGCCAGCAAAATGATTATTGCTTCGTTGCTTACGCCAGAAGCGGTGACGCTAGACAACGTGCCATTGCAACAAGAAACCGCAATTGCGCGCGAACTCGTGACGATGCTTGGCGCGCAAACGGATCTTGCTGACCACACGCTGACACTCACCACGCCGACGATTGCGACCACTTCCGCGATGCAATTGTCGCGCAAAAATCGTTTAGCGATTCTTGCTTTGGCTCCGCTGTTGCACCGAGCGGGGGAGGCTTATGTGCCCATGCTCGGGGGCGATAAGATTGGCCCACGGCCAGTGAATTTTCACCTCGATGCGCTCGAGCAAATGGGCGCCAAGATCGAAGCTGATCACGATGGCTATCGGGCAACGGTCAAAGGTCGACTTAAGGGCACAGTGATTGAGTTACCGTACCCATCAGTTGGTGCAACCGAGACGGTGCTGTTTGCCGGAGTGCTTGCTGAAGGTCGCACGGTGCTTAAAAATGCAGCGATTGAATCGGAGATTATTGATTTGATCATGATGCTCCAGAAGATGGGGGCGATTATTGAGCTTGGGGCTGGTCGTCATTTAGAAATTATTGGCGTACCACAACTGCATGGCTGCAAGCACCGTGTTTTGCCAGACAGAATGGAAGCCGGGTCGTACGGTAGCTTGGCGATTGCCACTCGGGGCGAGATTTTTTGCGAGGGCGCCAAGCACCGCGACATGGTGACGTTCCTTAATACTGTGCGACGTATGGGCGCCGATTACGAAGTCCGCGAAAACGGCATTTTGTTTAAGGGTGGGGCGGGGTATCGAGGTTTGAAAATTGAAACCGATACGCACCCGGGTTTTATGACCGATTGGCAGCAGCCATTTGTGGTGGCTTTGACCCAAGCGGAGGGGACTTCGGTAGTGCACGAGACCGTGTACCAAGAACGTTTTGCGTATACCGATGCTTTGATCAAGATGGGAGCTGACATTACGTTGTTTGCTAACTGCTTAGGCGAAATATCGTGTCGCTTCCGTGATCACAACTATAAACACTCGGCGATTATCAAGGGTCCGAGCAAGTTGCATGCTGCAGAACTGGAGGTACCTGACATCCGCGCTGGATTAGCGTATGTTATCGCCGCCCTAGTTGCCGAGGGTACATCGACAATTACCGGTATTGAGCACCTTGAACGCGGGTACGAAGATTTGTTTGGCAAGTTGCGTTCGGTGGGTGCTGACATTAAGTTTGCTGAATAGATTAAAGAGTAAAGTATTAAAGATTAAAGCAGTCATTTGCTTCTTTAATACTTTCAACTTTAATACTTTAATCCTGTTATGATTTTAGATCTCCTGTTTTCCCAACCATTAATCGCCCTCGCCTGGGTGGCTGCTATTTTGTTGTCGTTAACTTTTCACGAATTTGCTCACGCCTTGGTTGGCAAGTGGCGCGGCGATGACACGGCGGAGCAAATGGGTCGCCTGACGCTTAATCCGTTGGCGCATTTGGATTTGCTCGGTACCTTGATGCTTTTGACCATCGGTTTTGGCTGGGCCAAACCAGTGCCGTTTGATCCGCGCAATCTCAAGAACCCAATTCAAGACGGGGTGACCATCTCTTTAGCCGGTCCGGCAGCTAACCTATTGCTAGCCGTTATTAGCGCTGGTGCTTTTCATGCTTTGGCAACGGCTGGCGTACTTAACTTCGATAGTGTACTGCCGGTGTTTTTAGTTCTCATGGTGTTCGTTAATTTACTCCTCCTGTTTTTCAACTTGGTACCAATTCCGCCCCTCGACGGCTCCAAAGTTCTCGATGCCGTTTTTTATGGCGCCAACATGCCTAAGGCCAGAATGTTCCTTAACGTTTACGGGCCGAAAATTTTGCTGGGTTTGGTAATTGTTTCCTTGCTCACCAGTATCAACGTTTTCTTTTTCGTTAGCACGCCAGCATTTTTCGCCTGCGACCAAATGCTCGGTGGTGCTTGTTTGCAGGTGTTGAGTGGGATTTAGTTATGCGTATTGCCATTATCGGCGGGGGAGCGGCAGGTATGATGTGTGCCGCGACGTTGCAAGAAGCCAAGCCGGAGGCTGATATTTTTTTGATTGATCGGAATGATGGTTTGGGCAAGAAGGTGATTATTTCTGGTGGCGGGCGATGCAATGTGACAACAGGAATTACGGATGTGAAGACGGTGCTTACCAAGTATCCACGTGGTGGCAAGTTTCTGTCATCGGCTATGTACGGCTTTCCGCCGGATGTTCTTTACGCCTGGTTCGAGGCGCACGGCGTGCCGCTCAAGACGCAAGAAGACCAGCGGGTGTTTCCGGTGTCAGACAATGGTAAAGACATTGTTGGGGTGTTTGAAAAGTTGTTTGCTGATTCTCACGTTAAAGTCATGTTGAAAACGTCCGTAGTGAATGTAAGTAAAAACGGAGAACAGTTTGAAATTCATTTTAAAGATTCGCCGATTCCCCTTGAGGTCGACGTTTTGGTTATCACGACTGGTGGGCAGGCGTATCGTCAAACCGGGTCGAAGGGTGATGGTTATGCATTTGCGGCCGCCCTTGGTCACACCATTACGCCATTGGCACCGAGTTTGAACGCTTTTTTTACCAAAGAGACTTGGCCGGCGACGATCAGTGGTTTGTCGTTTGAAAAAGCGAAGATCACCGCTAAGCGAGAAAAACGAACGAGCTTTATTGGTCCATTTTTGTTCACTCACCGCGGAGTCAGCGGTCCGGCGGTGTTCGCGTTGTCATCGCTAGTGGCTTTTGAAAAGTACGATAAAGAGCAGCCACTAGATATAGAAATCGATTTGTTTCCTGACGAAACCGCAGAGGCTCTGCGTGCTCGTCTCCAGGATGCTATCGCTGAACATGGTGTGAAGCAGTTTGCGAATGTTCTAGGATTTATAGTTCCTCGATCCTTGGCAGAGATCGCCATAGATCAAACTGGTATTGCGCCAGAGAAGCGCGCGAACGAAGTCTCGAAGGCGGAGCTTAACGCCATTGTTACTTGGCTCAAGGCAATCCCGCTGAGCGTCATTCAACGTGGCGCTGGCGACGAGTTCGTCACCGCCGGGGGAGTGGACTTGAGTGAAGTCGACCCTAGCACCATGCAATCAAAAATTTGCCCCAACTTATACTTCGCTGGCGAAGTCTTAGACGTCGACGGCTTCACCGGCGGTTTCAACCTCCAAGCCTCTTGGGCCGCGGGGCGCTTGGCGGGGTTATCCATAGCTAAGGATGTGCAGGATGCTTTTATTGTTTGCTAATAACAAATAAAAAATTGGAGTAGATAAAATATCTATAAAGTTAATTTTCGTTAGATATTTGCATATATATATATATATATATAGATTATAGGTATATTTATTGAACGTGTTACTCGCAGTTTCGGAATACACCGGAAATGTCGTAGTATCACGATCAAATGGAGTCGGTATGCGCTCGAGTGTGGGATGGTTGCTTCTGGTGACGGCCTGCTCGTCGTCTCCCGTTGAGCTGCAGTCTGAGGTCGATGTCGTCACCGACGCGTACCTCGCGCAGGGTGTGACCTGTGATACCGTGGAGATGTTCACGGGTCTGAGTGGTGATCAGAAGCAGGCGGTCGTCGATGTCCTGATCGCCGAAGGCGGTTCGAATGTGTTCGACGAGCTGCTCCAGCTTGGTGGCGGCTGCATGCTCGAAGAGCGCCTTGCGATGATCGCGGCCGAGCCCGCGTACGACGACTGGCAGGTTCCGTCTGTTTCGGGTCAGTCGGCTCGCACGAGTCACATCGGTGCCGGAACTCACGTCGTCGAGCACATCGAGTCCAATCTGCTCGGAAGCGCTGGTAGCGCACCCAGTGGAATCTACGGGGACGGATCCGTATACGGTTGGATGTGCGGTAGTCCGGCTGGTACGCCGGAGAGCCCGGTCGACTTTATTTCGCTGACGTATCTGAGCGGATCGTACAACAACAGGTCCGGTCTGAAGGTCAAGCCGAAGAACCTCTGGTCGACCTGCTATCTGCTTGGCGGGGTGGACGCTCGAGTGTATACGGATCATGATATCGCAGCGTGCATCGCGTCCGGAATGGTCCTCGCATGTGCCGCTGTGATTCCGCTTACGTCGGATTTCACGACCCGCTACTAGTTACATTTGTCGTGCGCCGCATCACGTTAGTCCGTGGTGCGGCAGCAATTCTAATAAATTTATCTTTATGCCAATGTACTTAATTTTTATCCTGCCGACAGTGCTACTTGTAATCCTCTCGTCTTATTTTGCTGGACGAAAAAAAATGCTGGCCTCGTTAGTGGTTAGTTTGTCCGCAACTTTTAGCCAACTTTTTTCAGCGCTTTCTTGGATTTTATTGAAGCCAACTTTAAGTGGAGGGTATGGATCCGCTGCAAACGCTGATATTGCCGTCCTGTATATTTTTGGTGGCTTGGTTCTCGCAGTGATGGTTGGCTATATTTTGGCTAAATTTGTTCCAAAAAATAAAATGCAGGTCGCGTCTTTCCTTGTGTTGGTTGCCGCACTACCCGCAACGTACTTTAATTGGATTTCGTTTGCGTTGTTATTTAAATAGACTCTTGGTTCTTTGTAGATGAGCCCTAGACGTCGACGGCTTCACCGGCGGCTTCAACCTCCAAGCCTCCTGGGCAGCAGGTAGGTTGGCGGGACTGTCGATCTCAGAGAACGCTTAACTGTACACAGTTTGTCCTGGTTGTGCGTTTTATTCGGGCGAGTATTATAGAGAAATATGGATGATTTCTCGGACAAACAATTGAATAGTTTTAAGGCTCTAATCACAGAAGCCCTTCGTTTGAATAATCAACAGTTACTACACGAAGTTGATGCTAGATTCAGGATTAATAATGACATCACGCTGCAGGAAATTCGAGCTTCGGAACATAGACTAGAGCAGAAGGTGGATTTTAAAATTGATACGTTAAGGAGACAAATTGCCGCCGATACAGCCGCGGTTATTGGCGGAAGCATTTTGCCCCAAATCGACGACCACAATGTTAGGTTGACGAAGCTAGAAACCCAGAGGGCGTAACAAATATTTGATTGATGGTTGGCAAGTTGACTTTTTGCCTATTTTTGTTATTATCCAGCGTTGAATTCGGAATGACTCCGAGTTTAACCAAAGCGACTAGTGTCTAGGAGGTTGTCATGGCGGGATATCCTGTCGACGGCGACCAGTATCGTGGAATCGACCGTAAGATGTCCGAGATCAAGCGTCAGCTCTGCCTTCCCGGCGGAAGTTCGCTCGATCCCGAGCGCGTCGTACGGGCGCTCCAGAAGATCGTCGAGGGCAACTTCGACGGCCTGCAGGCTGGCGTGCCGCGGCTGATCGACTGCGACACCGCGCCTTGGTGCCCCTACGGCTGGAGGGTCGAGGAGCACCGTCCCGGAGGTCAGCTCGAGTTCGACCCGGCCAAGGTGGCCTTCCACCTCGACGACGGTCAGAAGAACGGTCGAACCATCGTCGGCAACGAGCTGCGTAAGCAGCTCGCTGGCAAGCCGGTGCTGAACGCCAGCGTTCTCGATCACTTGCTGGCCAACCCCCAGCTGATCCCGGATTCCTGGAAGACGGACGCGAACGACAACCCCCGCTACATCTACTTCTGGGGTACCGTGTACCGTAGCTCGGGCGACCACCTGTACGTCCGGTTCCTGTACTGGACCGGCGCGCGGTGGCTCTGGAGCACCCGCGGGCTCGACAGCGGGTGGAGTGCCCAGCACCCTACGGCGGTCTCCGCAAGTTAAACTCTTGGGTCTCGGATCATTGGACACATTGTCCTCTGATCCTTAGCCCTTGGTC
>CAZXUX010000006.1:0-1835 GCA_964644265.1 uncultured Gammaproteobacteria bacterium | reverse complement strand
CACGGATCACGTACATGTTGTGCGTGGTCAGTTTCATTATGTGAGGGGTATAAAGTATGTTTGACCAATATTTCCCGTTATGTTAGGCTCTTGCCACTGTAATTATGCCCACGATCAACCAATTGATTCGCAAAGGCCGAAAGAGCAACAAGGCTAAGTCCAAGTCGCCGGCCATGCAATATACGCAGGATACCCTGCACCGCAAGTTCACGACCCTTAAAAAGGGTTCGCCATTTAAGCGTGGCGTTTGCGTGAAGGTCACTACCATGACCCCAAAGAAGCCTAACTCGGCTTTGCGTAAAATCGCTCGTATCCGTCTTTCGAACGGTACTGAAGTGACCGCTTACATTCCTGGTGAAGGCCACAACCTGCAGGAACACTCCATCGTCATGATCCGTGGTGGTCGTGTGAAGGACTTGCCAGGTGTGCGTTATCACATCGTTCGTGGTCGCTACGACGCTACCGGCGTTGAGGGCCGCAACCGCAGCCGTTCCGTTTACGGAACCAAGCGCCCTAAGGCGGGGAAGAAATAAGATTAAAGAGTAAAGTATTAAAGATTAAAGTAGTGCCTCACCATGTTGCTGCTTTAATCTTTCAACTTTAATACTTTAATCCTCACTAATTAATCAGTTCTCGAGTACTGTCTCCACGACAGGAAGTTAACGAGAACGCCAAAATAACATTAGACTATGCGTGGTAAACAAGCGCCAAAGCGCGAAATCGCTCCTGATAACAAGTATGGGAGCGTTTTGGTTTCCAAATTGGTAAACCATGTAATGTACGACGGTAAGAAATCAACGGCTCAGAAGATTGTGTACGCTGCTTTTGAAAAAATTGGAGCAGAAACAAAGCAGAGCCCAATCGATGTTTTTGATAACGCCCTTAAGAACGTTGTCCCAGCAGTTGAGGTTAAATCAAAGCGTGTTGGTGGTGCTAACTACCAGGTGCCTATGCCAGTACGTGGCGAACGCCGCTATGCTTTGGCCTACCGCTGGCTGTTGATCGCTGCCCGCTCAAAGAAGGGCAAGCCAATGGCTATCAAGTTAGCGGAAGAGATTATGCTCGCCGCCAAGAACGAAGGTGAAGCTGTTAAGAAGCGCGCTGATGTTCAGCGCATGGCAGATGCCAACCGCGCCTTTGCTCACTTGGCTCGATAATCATATGACATCGTAGAAATCGTAGAAGCCGTAGAACCGCCCAGCTCGTTAACGAGCGGATCTACGTTTCTACGATTCTGCGGTTTCTACAGTAAATGTAAAATGTAATATGCAACGCGATTATCCATTGGAACGGGTTCGTAACATCGGCATTATCGCCCACATTGATGCGGGTAAGACCACCACGACCGAGCGCGTGCTGTTCTATACCGGTAAAAAGCACAAAATTGGCGAAGTTCACGAAGGTGAGGCCACCATGGACTGGATGGAGCAAGAGCAGGAGCGCGGTATTACAATTACGGCGGCTGCTACCACCTGTTTCTGGAAAGATCACCGCATTAACATCATTGACACTCCTGGACACGTTGACTTCACGGTTGAAGTCGAGCGTTCGCTTCGCGTACTCGATGGCGGTGTGACCGTTTTTGACGGTGTAGCCGGCGTGGAACCACAATCAGAAACCGTTTGGCACCAGGCTGACAAGTACCGCGTGCCACGCGTCTGCTTTATTAACAAGTTGGACCGCACCGGGGCTGATTTTTACAAGGACGTGGCTTCGATTCATGCTCGTTTGGCTAAGAACGCTTACCCAATCCAATTGCCAATGGGCACAGAGGCTGAGTTTAAGGGCATCATCGATTTGTTTGAGCGCAAGGCTTATATCTTTAACGATGATTT
>CAZXUX010000005.1:29152-32284 GCA_964644265.1 uncultured Gammaproteobacteria bacterium | reverse complement strand
GCGCAAGATTTTTTTGACGAAAACGAACTGCCGCCAGGGGCAGAAGTTAAACCGGGCGATGGTCCAGCGCATATCAAGACTCGAGCTGAGCGTTTTGACGCTGACTATTACCGTGAACTCGCCAAGCACCCGAAAGTTGTAGGCATCGGCGAGCTCGGACTTGATTATTACCGGGTGCCGCCAGGCGTTGATCTAGAGAAGTTAAAAGCCGATCAGCAGGAACAGGTACAAGAACAGTTGCGTTTCGCCAGCGAGGTCAACAAGCCGGTGGTGATTCATTGCCGCGATGCGCATGACGACCAAGCGCGGTTGCTCGAAGCCGAGATTGCTAGGGGCGGTTTGACACGACGCGGCGTGATTCACTGCTTTACCGGAACCCCAGCCGAAGCCAAGCGCTACACTGATCTTGGTTTTTATATCTCTTTTTCTGGCATCGTGACCTTTGGCAAGAACGTCATGGAGAGTGCGGTGAGCGTGCCGCTAGACAAAATCCTGATTGAAACTGATTCGCCGTATTTAACTCCCGCGCCGCACCGTGGCAAGCGCAACGAGCCGCAGTACGTGGAGCTGGTGGCTCAAAAAATTGCTGACCTTAAAGGCATTAGCTTAGAAGCTGTAGCCGAACAAACAACCGCTAACGCTATTAAGCTGTTCGGCCTTGACGTTAACCCTAGATAACCGTATAATTTTCGCGTCTTTTTATGGCTACGTCCAACGGTCGTTATCTGACTTTTGCCGCTAAAGCCATGGCAGACATCACGGGAACTCTGCTTCTTTTACCGCTCGTCGCCTTGGCGCTGCGCGGACTGTACTCAGAGCTGTCATTCGCTAGGACACTGTTTTTTCGAACTTTATTGCTGGCCCTGGTGACGTCGCTGTTTGTTGTTGTCTACAAGATTCGCCGTTATGGACAAGAGTACCAAAAACTCATTTCGCCCGATGACCGCGCCGACGTTTAGTTTGGCTGCCCTGGCCGCTGAGCCAATTTTTCATCTAGGTCAATTTACGGTTACCAATTCTTTGTTGAACGCCTGGCTGGTCGTTCTTTTTTTTATTTTCATCGCGGTGATAGCTTCTCGTGGCACAGCGTTGGTGCCGCAGGGTATCCATAACTTTTTTGAGGCAGTAGTTGAATTTTTGTTGCATGAAGTTGACAAAGTTACTCAGGATCGCAAGAAGTCAAAAATGTTCTTTCCCTTGGTGGCCACGATTTTTCTTTATATCTTAGCCAATAATTGGCTGGGTTTGTTGCCTGGTACCGGCACCATTGGCTTCTTTCACGGCACGGAGCTTGTTCCGTTGCTACGCCCAGCTACAGCCGACCTTAACTTAACCTTGGCCTTGGCAGTATTTTCTTTGGTAATTGTTCAAGCGGCTGGTATTCAAGCCACCGGCGTGGGTAATTACTTAAGTAAATTTGTTAACGTGCGCGGAATTTTTCAGGCCTTGCGCAAAGGGCCGATGGCGGTTGGCGTGGCGATCATAGAATTTTTTGTCGGCTTGCTAGAAATTGTTAGCGAATTTGCCAAAGTCGCTTCTTTGTCTTTGCGATTGTTCGGCAACGTTTTTGCTGGCGAAATTCTCTTGGGCGTCATGATGAGCCTGGTGTCGTTCCTTTTGCCAGTGCCCTTTATGTTCCTGGAGGTTTTAGTTGGGGCAATTCAAGCAACAGTATTTTCAATGTTGGTTTTGGTTTTTCTCGTCGTGGCCACGAGTCATCATGGACACGACGAGGCAAACCATGCTACGCATGGAGCTGAAAATTCATAATTGACAGGAATTATTTATGAGTCCAGAAGCAATGCAGTTATTAGCTAAGGCCTTGGCCATCGGTATCGGCAGTCTTGGTCCAGCCATCGGTATCGGTTTAATTGGTAATGCCGCCATGAGTGGTATTGGCCGTAACCCAGAAGCAGCCGGCAAGATTTTCGTGCCGATGTTGCTTGGTATGGCGTTTGCGGAAGCTATCGCTATTTACGCCTTGATTATTGCCTTCACTCTTTAACGAGTTATGGCCAGCGAGACGACAACAACGGAACAGACAAGCGAAGGGGGAGTAGCCGGCATTGCTACCACTTTTGGTTTGCGTGGCGATTTGTTTGCCGCCCAGCTGGTCAACTTTTTGATTGTGCTGGCGGTTTTGTGGTGGTTTGCCTTTAGGCCGATCATGCGCAAACTTGAAGAACGTGAACACTTGATTAAAAAGAGTGTTGACGACGCCAAATCAATCGACGCTAGAATCGTCGCCATGGAAGCAGAGCGCGAACAGACGCTTAACGCGGCCCGTTTGGAGGCTCGGCAGATGGTTGAAAAGGCTATGGGCGAAACGGAGCTACGTAAAGCAGAAATGATTGAAGCGGCTCGTAAAGAAGTAGAGCGAGTTATCGACCAAGGCAAAGTGCAGTTGGCCGAAGAACGTTCGGCCATGATGCTCCAGCTGCGTCGTGATGTAGTGGATTTGGCGGTCCGAGCGGCGGCCAAAATTGTGACCGACGGTTTAACCGAGCAAAAATCCAAGTCCATGGCCGAAGAAGTAGTGCGTAAGCTTACCTAAGTATGCAACGCAAAAGCCTTCGTGGTTTAGCCAGACTAATTGTGCAGGAAGCGGCAAATAAGTCGCCCAAGGAATTGGGGCTGTTTATGCGCCAAGTGGTGAGTACGCTGCAGCAATCTGGTCAGCTAGCGCGTTGGCGGGAACTGGAACGAGATCTGCATGCCGCCTGGCGAGAACTTTACGGGGTCTCAAAAATATCGGTGGTTACAGCGCATCAACTAACCGCTGCCGCGCAACAACAGTTGGCAGACAAAGCTGGTGGCGCCGAGCTGAATGTAGTAGTCAACCCGCGACTACTAGGTGGTGCAGTAGTCCGCATAGACGAAAAAAGATTAGACGGTTCGGTACTCGGTTCTCTTACCAGACTCAAGCAAACACTTCTTACCTAAGGTATGGCCAAGAAAATGGATATTATCGAAGCTCTGCGTGCTCAAATTTCTGCTTTTAAAACAGAAGTGCACGAAGAATCCGTAGGTACCGTAACCTCCGTGGCTGACGGCGTGGCTCGTTTGAGCGGCCTGTCTCAAGCCAAATCTCAAGAAATGCTTGATTTTGGCGGTGGCGTTTTGGGTATCGCG
>CAZXUX010000005.1:11867-29142 GCA_964644265.1 uncultured Gammaproteobacteria bacterium | reverse complement strand
CGGTGCCATTTTGCTCGGCGAGTCTAGTGGTGTTAAGGCCGGTGACACGGTGCGTTCAACCGGCCGCATTTTGTCTATTCCCGTAAGCGATAAAATAGTTGGCCGAGTAGTTGATGCTTTGGGCAACCCGGTTGATGGCAAGGGGGCTATTGCTAACCCGGAATTTGTTCCAGTAGAAAAAATTGCCCCGGGCGTTATGGCTCGTAAGGCCGTTGGCGTGCCAATGCAAACCGGCATTAAAGCTATCGATGCCTTGATCCCGATCGGTCGCGGACAACGCGAATTGATTATCGGTGACCGCCAAACTGGCAAGACGGCTATTGCCATTGATACCATTCTCAACCAGAAGGGCGAGAACGTTAAGTGCGTATACGTGGCCATTGGTCAAAAAGAATCTAAGGTAGCTCAAATCAAAGCTCGCTTAGAAAAAGCTGGGGCCATGGACTACACCACGATTGTTTTGGCTGGGGCTTCTGATCCGGCAGCCATGTTGTACATTGCGCCGTACGCTGGCTGTGCCATTGCTGAATACTTCATGGCTAAGGGCGAAGACGTTTTGATTATTTACGATGACCTAAGCAAACACGCTTGGGCTTACCGCGAGGTTTCGCTTTTGTTGCGCCGTCCGCCGGGTCGTGAAGCTTATCCGGGTGATGTGTTTTATTTGCACTCCCGTTTGTTGGAGCGTTCAGCTCGGGTAAACGAAGATCACGGCGGCGGTTCGATTACCGCTTTGCCGATTATCGAAACTCAAGGGGGCGACGTGTCGGCCTACATTCCAACTAACGTCATCTCGATTACCGACGGTCAGATTTATTTGGAATCAGAATTATTTTACCGCGGTCAGCGCCCAGCCTTAAACGTTGGTTTGTCGGTGTCGCGTGTCGGTTCAGCGGCTCAGACCAAAGCCATGAAAAACGTAGCTAAAACTCTGAAGGTTGATTTGGCTCAGTTCCGCGAACTGGAAGCCTTTGCGCAGTTTGCAACAGATCTTGACGAGGCCACCAAAAAACAAATCGAGCGAGGCCGCCGCGCTATGGAGCTGATGAAGCAAAAGCAATATGCGCCGCTGTCTTTTGCCGAGCAGTCAGTAGTGGTTTACGCTTTGAATGCCGGACACTTAGATGGTTTGCCAGTAGCTCAACTGTCGCGCTGGGAAGATGAGTTCCTGAACTACATGCGGAGCATCGGGGCTACTACCTTGGCCACCATTAAGAGTTCTAAAGAGGTAGGCGAGGCTACTAAGTCAGAGTTAGAAACACACCTCAAAAATTTCCTCGGCACATTTGCTGCCCAAAGCTAATCTGTGGCCCAATCCAGGAAGATAATTAAAGAGCGCATCAAGTCGATTCGTAATACTCGAAAGATTACGAAGGCCATGGAATTGGTGGCCGCATCTAAGATGCGTCGGGCAGTGGCGGCCGTGGCCAAAACTCGCCCTTACGCCAAGGAAGCCTGGGCAACTATTGCCGCTCTGCTCAGTTCTTCGCCAGAGGTCGAGCACGCATTGCTTAGACCCAAACCTGGGGCTACCAAAACACTGCTGGTGCTCATGACCAGTGATCGTGGTTTGGCCGGAGGCTTTAACGTGAACATTATTCGTGCCGTGCTGAAGGATCTTAGAACAACTGGATTTAAGGATGTCGAAGTCATCGCTCTTGGTAAACGTGGCGCAGATGCCGTGGAGCGAGCTGGAGCAAAAGTTATCGCTCGCTTTCCGTCATTAACTAACAACCCAACGTTTCAAGATCTTGTGCCGGCTGCCCGGGCAGTACTGGAGCACTTCTTAAATGGGCAGTCGCGCAACGTTAAGCTGGCGTTTACTGACTTCGTCTCTGGGATCTCGCAAATTCCCAGAATCACTGATCTGCTACCGCTGTCGCCGCTCGCAGATCAGCAGCACAGCCCAAGCGGCGAGTTCACCTTTGAACCTTCGCCGGCAGATGTGCTGAATCGAGTATTGCCGGCAATTACGGAGACCATGCTGTATCAGGCCTTGCTAGAAACTGCCGCCTCAGAGCATGCCGCTCGCATGATCGCCATGAAGAACGCTTCTGATGCCGCCAGAGACATGCTCGATGCCCTGACCTTTACCTATAACCAGGCGCGGCAGGCGAGTATCACTCAGGAAATTGCAGAGATTAGTAGTGGAAAAGCTGCACTTGAATAGCAGCGACGGTTGTCGGGATTCGGTTGTGGGTTGTCGAGTGTACAGATATCGCTCGAATCCCGAAAACCGAGAACCGAAAACCGCTAGCCAATGTAAACGAAATATGAAAGGAACCATCGCACAAATCATCGGACCAGTTATCGACGTTCGCTTTAGTGGCGAATTGCCACCGCTGTTGTCGGCGCTCGAAATAAAGAGCGGAGAACAAGTTATTACGCTCGAAGTTGCTCAGCACCTTGAGGGCGGTTTGGTGCGCACCATTGCCATGGGCTCGACCGACGGTTTAACTCGCGGTTTAGAAGTCACCACCGAAGCCAAGCCAATCAGCGTGCCGGTGGGTCCAGCAACCCTGGGCCGCATGTTCGATGTCACCGGTCAGCCAATTGACGGCCTAGGCGAAGCTAAAGCTAAACGCCGCGACCCCATTCACCGCGAAGCGCCAGCTTTTACTGAACAATCAACAGAGGCCCAGGTTTTTGAAACTGGCATTAAAGTTGTTGATTTGATTTGTCCGATTTTGAAAGGTGGTAAGACCGGCTTGTTCGGTGGCGCCGGCGTTGGTAAGACCGTGCTCATTCAGGAGCTAATTCACAACATCGCCAAAGAACACGGTGGTTACTCGGTTTTTGCTGGGGTGGGGGAGCGCACCCGTGAAGGCAATGACCTGTACATGGAAATGAAAGATTCGGGAGTGCTAGACAAAACAGCTCTAGTTTTCGGCCAGATGAACGAACCACCAGGAGCCCGCGCCCGCGTGGCTTTGACCGGTTTGACCATGGCCGAATACTTCCGCGATGACGAAGGCCGTGATGTGCTCATGTTTATCGATAACATTTTCCGCTTTACTCAAGCTGGTTCTGAGGTATCGTCGCTCTTGGGTCGTATTCCTTCGGCCGTGGGTTATCAGCCAAACTTGGCTACCGAAATGGGCGCCTTGCAGGAACGTATTGCTTCTACCACCAAGGGTTCGATTACTTCGATTCAGGCCGTGTACGTGCCAGCCGATGACTTGACCGATCCGGCTCCAGCTACCACTTTCGGTCACTTGGACTCGACGGTGGTTTTGTCTCGTGCCCTCGCCGAGCTAGCTATTTACCCAGCTGTAGATCCGCTCGATTCTAGCTCAACCATTCTTGATCCGAACATTGTTGGCCAAGAACATTACGACGTAGCTCGTGGTGTGCAGAAAGTTTTGCAGCGCTACAAAGATTTGCAAGACATCATTGCCATTCTTGGTATGGACGAATTGTCCGAAGAGGATAAGCAGACTGTGGTGCGTGCTCGTAAAATCCAGAAGTTTTTGTCCCAGCCCTTTAACGTAGCCGAACAGTTTACCGGCGCGCCTGGCAAATACGTTTCGCTCAAAGACACCGTGCGTGGCTTCAAGGAAATTCTGGAAGGCAAGCATGACGATAAGCCAGAGCAGGCGTTTTACATGAAGGGCGGTATCGATGAGATTGTCTAGTTTACTTAAGCTCAGGTATTAGGTTTTAGGTTGTTAGGTCGTTAGGGAACATAAAGCTAAATGAAACTCTAACCAGCTAATACCTAACACCTAATACCTAGTGCAATGTAAACGCAAAATGTTTATGCTCACGTTAAGCTATAAAATCCTCACCCCTGAACGACTCGTCATGGAAGGCGAAGCGCTTTCGGTTTCGGTTATGACCGAAAGCGGTGAGATTACGGTTTTGCCTGGTCATATTCCGCTAGCCACTTTGCTCAAGGCGGGGGAGATGCGCGTGCGCGATGTTCAGGGCAACGAATCTTTGTTGGCGGTTTCTACCGGTTTATTTGAAATTAAAAATGGTAACGAAATAATTGTCTTGGCTGACACCGCAGAGCGCTCGGAAGAGCTTGAGTTAGCCGCGGTTGAGGCAGCTAAACAGCGGGCTGAGCAAGCGCTAACTGAAGCTCGCAATCGTGAAGACGTTTCTTTGGCCGATGCGGCGGCGCACTTAGAGCGAGAATTGGCCCGCTACAGGGTTGCGTTGAAAGGTAAAAAGCGTCGTTAGTCACCGCGGGTACTTGTCAGGATTTTTTGGAGGCGTACCATGACGGTCTTCATTTCGTCCCCGAAGTGAAGTCCATCCGTTCCTTTCCCCACATGGAGTCCACGTGACCCCCTTCGATCAGAAATATCTTCAACAGGGTCAGCTGCTGGTAGCCGATCTGAAGCGGCGCGGAGTACTGGCTCGTGCGGAGTCTGAGAGGCTCAACGAGTACAACGGTGGCGCGCTCGTCACCTGTATCGACGCCAACCAGTTCGGTGAACTGTACGGTTTCCACACGCATCTTTCTCCCACGGGAAGGCTCGGTCCGGTGACTCGTCCTGGTGGCGGGTTGTGCATTCCGCACGGCTCGCCGTTGTCGGTGGCGCAAGTCGATGGACACTGCATCGATCAGCGACTGGCTACCTTCGCGAGTTTGGACATCTGTGTCCACGAGCTCGGGATCAGATCCGTCTACCTGTACGGGCATCATCCGTGCAAGGCCTGTTACTTGGCTGGCATGGGTGTGCGGGAACAGATCGATTTTTTGGTGCAAGCCAAGGACGATCTCAAGTCTCGCTACTCGACGCCCGGAAAGCCTTTTGTGGCGGCGTTGATGTTCCATGTGGCCGAGCTTCGCACGGACGGCACGTTCAGCGAGCGCCGAACGTATCACGTGCCGAGCAAGGAGGCGGCGCGTTGGTTGAAGGAAACCACGGACGACTGCCAGGAGTCTCCACCGTAGGCGCAATTTCAGGACTATTCCGCCGACCAACAGGTCGACGGTTTTTTATTTAATATTGGCTAAAATTGTTTTATTTATCCCCCGGCACATTGACCGTTAGCAGGGGACGGGCGTACACTTTTGCCGATTAAAAATAGACTCGTTTGCCGTATGGCTCTGCTCCGTTTGCTGAAGTTGCTTTTTTTGGGATCGCGAGTTACCGAACGTGCCGCGAATTTTACAGCAGTTAACGATGCTGAATTCGAGCAAGTTGGACAAGAGGTCAAGGAGGTTATTAAGTCCTTGTACGGCGGTAGATCGTTGCGCATTCGTGCCGTTGACGGCGGGTCAAACAATTCTGAAGAGATTGAGCTAACTGCGCTGAACAATGCCTATTACGACATTGATCGTTTTGGTTTGTCTTTTGTGGCTTCGCCGCGTCATGCGGATATGCTTTTTGTGACTGGTCCAGTAACGCGCAATTTGGAACAGGCGGTACGCACCACGTACGAAGCGGCGCCACAGCCTTGTTTGGTAGTGGCCGTGGGCGATGGCGCTTGCACAGGAGGCATTTGGAAAGATTCTTACGCGGTAGTTGGTCCGGTTGATGCGGTTATACCGGTACACGTCCGGATTCCTGGCGATCCGCCAACGCCAACAGCTATGCTGCGCGGAATTTTGCAGGCGATTCGTCAAGCCAAAGCTTAACCATATATGTCCACTAACTTTTTGGCGCTCGGTGTGGTTATTTCGTTGCTCGGCACTTTAGTCGCAGCAATAATTGCTGTTTTGCCTTTCAAAGAGGCGCATAGACTTAGTAATGTCGTGTTGGCAATCAGTACTTTGCTCGGCGTGGTAGTCGGTGTGACTGTGGCAACCAGCGCGACTATAGCTTTGTCTGTACCTTACGATTTTAAAGAAGCAGTTTCGCCGCTGTTCTTTAACATGAATTTCACGCTTGATCGCTTTGCTGCCATTTTTTATTCGGTGGTGAACGGGGTAGCTGCGTTAGCGGCTATTTACGCCATTTCTTATTTGCCGCATTACGCCGGCACTTATAAAATTGGCAATGTTAACGCCCTTACGGCGTTGTTTGTTTTTGGTATGCAGGGCACGGTTTTAGCTTCGAACATTGTCGGTTTCATGTTCTTCTGGGAGGTCATGTCATTAACCTCGTTCTTTTTGGTTATGGCTGAGCGCACTTTGGCTTCGCGTAAGGCGGCCATGTTGTACTTGGCAATGACCCATTTGGGTGCGGGCTGTATTGCGGCCGGTTTGTTCGTCTTGTCTGGCGGCGCGCTGCTCAGCACCTTTTCTTTAGTTGCTTACAGTGCATCGGGTATCGCCGTGCCAACATTAGCTATAAGTTTAGTCTTGCTGACGTTTGGTTTTGGCTCAAAGGCCGGATTGGTGCCATTTCATGTTTGGTTGCCTGAGGCGCACCCTATGGCCCCCAGCCACGTATCGGCTTTAATGTCTGGGGTAATGTTGAAAGTGGCTCTTTACGGTTTTTTGCGAGTGGTTTTGTTCATGATCCCCGGCGTACCGACGTGGTTGCCGATTGTGCTTTTGACGCTCGGTTTATTGTCGGCAATTTTCGGCGTGCTCTACGCCATTTTGGAGCGCGATGTAAAACGTATCTTGGCCTATTCGTCAATTGAAAACATGGGCTTGATCTTTACTTTTGTGGCCGTGGCCTTGTTTGCGGCTAATGGCGGCAACGAAGATCTTATGCAGGCCGCTTTGTTTGCAGCCTTATTCCAAGCCATCGCCCATGCTTTCTTTAAGTCGGGTCTATTCTTTGCGGTTGGCGCTGTGGTTAGCCAGTTGCATACGCGCAGTATTGAAGACATGGGAGGCCTGGCGCGGCGCATGCCGCAATTTTCAATGGTGATCTGTGTGTTAGCGCTGGCGGCAGCGGCCATGCCACCGTTCGCTTCCTTTGTTGCGGAATGGACTTTTGTACAGGCGGTTGTGGGAGCTTTAAACACTGCCGCTATGCCGCTAATTGTAGCGTTGCTCGTTAGCTTAGCCGGAATAGCATTTGTGGCGGGATTGGCGTTATTTGCCATGGTTAAGTTTTATGCCATTGCTTTTCTTGGTTTGCCGCGCACTGAGGCGGCGGCACAGTCGAGCGAACCAGTTTTCGGCTTATTGTTGCCTAGCTTCGTCGCGGCCATAGTTGTGACGGTGTTTGGAGTTTTGGCGCCGAAAGTTTTGGCTAGCTTGGGGGCGTTGAGCCTGGTGGGCGCTAATTCTGCGGCAGGTGTGGTTAAGGTAGATGGCGGAAGTTTGTTGCCACTAGCTTTGACTATTGTGATGGCTGCCTTGGCTGCGCTCGTGGTGTTGACGCGTTACGTAGTGAGCAATCCAGACAAAGAGCGCGAATATCAAACCTGGGATTGCGGACAGCCTCTTACGGCCCGCATGGAATACACCGGAACAGCTTTTTCTGCTCCGATTCGGTTCTTTTTCCGGTTTTTACTTCGAACCAACAAGCAGGTGATTAGCAGTCCGGTTCTAGCTACGAATCCTTGGATCGCTACCAAGCGCTTTGAGCTGACTATTAATTCCGTGTGGTACGACCGCTTGTACGCACCATTTGGTGCTGGATTGACTGGCTTGGCCAATTTGTTGCGCCGTATACAAAGCGGCAGCATTCAGGCGTACGTTGCGCTAATAGTTGTGGCCTTGTTGGTGACTCTCATTATTGCTTTATGAACCACCTTGTTTTAGCTCTTGTCCAATTGGCTCTGGTGCTGTCTTTAGCTCCGTTGTCGGTAGGTTTAACGCGTTTTTTTAAGGCTCGGTTTCAGGGTCGTCATGGTGCGGCGCCGTGGTTGCCGTATTTGACGCTAGTCACCTTGTTGCGCAAAGAAAACGTGATTTATCCGGCCGCTTCTTGGATGTTCAGGGCAACGCCGTTTGTAGTTTTGACCACGGCCTTGTTTTTGGCTTTGACTTTGCCGCTTACAGGTTTTGGACAATTCGCTGCCGAGTTAAGCAATTTCATAGTTGTGGCGGCGGTGTTAGCTTTGGGGGCCGCGTTTTTGGTCATGGGCGCCCTAGATACTGGTAGTGCGTTTGGTGGCATGGGAGCTAGCCGCGAAATGACTTTGGCGGCCTTGCTTGAGCCAACCGTGATTTTAACCTTCGCCGCTTTGGCGGTAATTACCGGTACGTCAAACGTAAGCGAAATGGTTGGCGTATTGGCGGGCAGTCATCCGTGGTTTCCGGTTGTTGCTATACCAACTTTGCTTTTGCCTATCCTGACGTTGGGCTTAATTGCCTTGGCAGAAAACGCCCGCTATCCAGTAGATAATCCGGCGACGCACCTAGAGTTAACCATGGTGCACGAGGCCATGGTACTCAATTACTCTGGCCCATATTTGGCCATGCTCGAGTATGCGTCGGCACTTAAGCTGACGATTTTTGCCTTGCTAATAGCAAACATCATCTTGCCAGTGCCGTTGCTTAACGGACCAATGTCGGTGAGCGGAGCGCTGCTGGCTGTTGTATTGGTGGCCGTGGTTAGCTTGGGTAAATTAATAGTCACGATGTTCGGGGTAGCGTTACTAGAATCGACGATTGCTAAAATGCGCTTTTATCGGGTGCAGGAATATTTAACGGCGATTTTCTTTATGTCTTTGGCGGGATTGGTGTTAGCTATTCTTGTCGATCTGGCCTAAATATATGATTACCCCACAGATTTTAGTCATGACGGCTTGCGTGGCCATCACCGCCTCGGTCTTCTTGATGAGTGGCAAGTTTCGCTTGGGTCAATTGGTGCGTTACTTTTCTATTCAATCATTTTTCTTGGCGCTATTGTTTGTTGGACTGGCCTTGTTGGGTGACGAACACTTGTATGCCAGTGCGGTTGGCGTGATGTTATTAAAGGTAGTTTTTATTCCCTTGGCAATTTTGTGGAGTGCTCAAAAGTCTGGCGCTAGTGGGCGCTTGATGTCATTAGTGCGTCCCGCACCATCGTATTTTTTGGCTGGGTTAATGTTGTTGATTGCGGCGATCGGGACTCAATTGTTGCGACCGCAGATTGCCGACTTGGATGCCGCTACTTCGGTGGTGATGTTGAGCGCTCTTTCGGTGATGGCGCTCGGTGCGGCTATGTTGGCAGTGCGTCGAGATTTGTATTCGCAAATTGTTGGTTTCTTGACGCTGGAAAACGGAATCTCCATGCTCGGTGCGGCTACCCTGGGGGCGATTCCGTTTTTGGTAGAGATCGGCATCTTCTTTGTTATTACGATTGGCGCTGTGCTTATGAGCTTGTTGTCTAGCCGTCTTAAAGAGCTGTATGCCGTCGAAGACACAGCTGAGCTAAATGAACTTGTTGATTAGTTATATGTTTACACCCTTAGTACTCATTTTGGTTCTGCTGATCGGTGCCGTGATTTCTTATTGGCCAATGTCGGAGCGACGCTTGCGCGGCTGGGGTGTTGGCGCGATGCTGGCTGGCTCAACGGTGGCCACGGTTATAGCTTTGCGCGGTTTTGGTGCAGCGCAATTTTATGGCTCCGGTGTAACCTGGCACGTTGATGGTTTGGCGGCTCTGCTGACATTGATGATCGCTGTGGTTTCTTTTACGGCCAGCGTGGTCAGTCACCGCTATTTGGCACACGAACATCGCGAAGGCATGATTTCGTTGGCGGACTTGCGATTGTATTACTTCTGCTTACCGTTGTTCGTGGCGGCCATGTATGTTTCTACCTTAGCTAACAATGCTGGAGTTTTGTGGATCGCTTTAGAAGCAACAACTTTAGCCACGACTTTATTGGTAGCTTTTTACCGTAAGCGTTCGGCTATTGAGGCGGCTTGGAAATACGTAATTTTGTGCTCGTTGGGCATATCGATAGGTTTGGTTGGCGTGTTGCTTACGGGTGCGGCTGCCTCAAGTGGTAGCGAGCATGCGCCGTTGTTCTTGTCTTCGTTGCAGGACATAGCGGCAGCTGGCAACATGAACGTGGGTATTCTAAAGTTTGCCTTTGTCTTTTTGTTTGTTGGCATCGGTACTAAGGTCGGCTTCGTGCCGATGCATACTTGGCTGCCTGACGCTCACAGTAAAACGCCCTCACCGATTTCTGCTTTGCTGTCCGGTTTGTTGCTAAACGTTGCGTTTGTTGGCTTGCTCCGCTTTAAGTTCATTACTGACACGGCGCTACAAGACGGCGGCCAGTGGACCGGTATGTTCTTCTTGATTTTTGGTCTTAGCTCAATTTTGCTGCCAGCGCTAATGATGCTAATCCAGAAGAACTACAAGCGCCTGTTAGCCTATTCGTCCATTGAACACATGGGTTTAATGGCCGTATCGGTTGGTTTGGGTCCAGCTGGTTTGATTCCAGCCTTCATCCATATGCCGGCTCACGCCTTAGCCAAGTCCGGTATGTTTTACGGTTCAGGCGAAATTCTTGAGCGCTACAAAACAACTGAGTCACTGGCCATTCGTGACTTGGCAAGCAAGATGCCTACCTTGGCCTTTTTGTTCATGGCCATGTTGGTGCTGTTGCTCGGCATGCCACCCTCGGGTTTGTTCACTAGTGAAATTATCATGATAGGTTACGGCTTGCAGCAGCATGTTGCGGTAACCTTGGTGGTTGTTCTTGGTTTGACTATTGCCTTTGTGGGAATGATGCGCCATGTGATCGACATGCTTTGGACCGAACAGCATGAGCACGACAGCAGAGAGCCATTCAACAGCACCTACTTAATGATGAGCTTACACTTGGTGCTAGTGATAGCGCTCTGTATTTTTGCTCTGACACCAGCCGGTTTGCAGTTTATGGTTAACCTAGTTTCTTCAACTATCCCAGGAGCCATATGAGCACACGCGATATCTTGACCAACATTCTTTGCTTGACCGTCACCGAAGAACGGGGAATTTTAAGAACCAGCATTCCGCGCGAGCGATTGACAGAAGTTATTGATGAGCTAGTCAATTGCCGCGGTTTACTAGCCCAAACTGAGGCCACTCAATTAGAGGCCAGCATAGCGGCTTTAAATGGTTCGGGTTTGGCGCTGTCGTCAATGTATGCCACTGACGACCGCTCCACCAACCATACCTTTGGTGTGCACGCCGTGTTGCATGACGACACGGCTCGGGTTTGGCTGGTAGTGTCAACCCAGTTACCAGAAAACGATCCAACTTTTCCGTCGGTCACTCGTTTGGTAATGGCCGCTCACTGGTACGAGCGTTATATCAGCGACATGTTTGGTATTACGCCAGTTGGTCATCCGGATTTACGCCGCTTGGTGCACCACGAAAACGTGCCAGAGCAGCATTTTCCTTTGCGTAAAGATTTTGCTTGGAACGCAAAGATGGAAAAGGCGAATATTCCTTACCCCATGCACACGGTTGAGGGCGAGGGCGTGTACGAAATTCCCGTTGGCCCGATTCATGCCGGCATTATCGAGCCAGGACACTTTCGTTTCAACGTAGCTGGCGAACGCATCATTACCCTTGAGGGCAAGCTGTTTTTTACCCATAAGGGGGTCGAGAAATTATTAGAAGATAAAACGGTTGAGCAAGCACAGCCATTTGTTGATCGGGTGTCTGGTGATGCTGCGGTGTCTCACGCCTTGGCTTTTGCGCAGGCGGTGGAGGCAATTGCCGGCGTAGAAATTTCGCAGCGAGCTGCGGGGCTCAGGTCTTTGGCCAACGAATTAGAGCGGGCCACCATGCATATTCATGATTTGGCCAATATTATCGGTAACGGTACGGGCTACACGGTTGGCGCGGCGCAGGGCATGCGTATTAAGGAACGCTTGGTGCGTTTGTCGGCTGAGATTTTTGGCAATAGGTTTTGGCGTGGTTTTGTGGTGCCAGGTGGTGTTAGCAAAGATATTAATGCCAACGAATTGCAGCGTATTGCGGAAGTAGCCACTAAAGCGATTGATGAAATGTTGCGCCTCATGAAGGTTCTACTGCGTTCAGATGGCTTGCGTGATCGTTTAGAGACCACCGGCGTGTTGTCGGTCGAAGCGGCGCGAGCTTACGGCGCCGTTGGTGTGCCAGCCCGAGCGTCTGGCATAGATCGCGATATGCGCCGCGACCATCCGCACGCGGGTTACAATCGTTTTGTGCCAGCGGTTATCAAAAAGAACGGCGGCGATGTTTACGCTAGAGTTTTGCAGCGCATTGACGAACTGCAAGAATCACGACGTTTGATTGCCGAAATCTGCAAGGGTCCAGGCGAAGGCCGTTATAAAGTAGATTGCGCTGCTAAGAACGGTTTGGGGATTGGTGTAACCGAGGGTTGGCGTGGGGAGACGTTGCACGTCGTAATCATGAAAGACGGCAAAATTGACCGCCATGTGGTTCGCGACCCATCGTTCTGCAACTGGGCGCTGTTTGGCGAACTTGCTCCAGGCAACATCGTTCCCGACTTCCCGTTGTGTAACAAATCATTAAACCTCAGCTATTCCGGGACGGATTTGTAGCCGGCGCTTTATTAACAGGGTGAATTTGTCAGGCCTAGGTAGCCGTGATATTTATTTGTCCAAATATATTTCTCCTCACTAATCAGTCGGGTTGGCCGACTATGCTGGTGGGGAGATATTTTTTTGTGAGTTGGCTGATTTTTGCGTGGAACGTATAATGTATATTATGAATGCTCTTGAGGTCATTAATTCGATTGTGGTGCTAGTTGGCGTACCAAGTGTTTTGGGAAGTGTTTTGTATTTAGGTAGAAAATTGCAGATTCTAGATTCGCTCGATGACACAACTAGGACTATCAAACATAATCTCACGGTAGTGACTAATTTTCTTATTAAACACAATCAGGAATTCGACTCGTCTGAATTACAAACTTTTAGTCCGCTCCAACTGACTGATGTTGGCAAAGAATTGATTAAGCATTTTGATTTTGAAAATATTTTTAATGTAAATAAAGCTGAGTTTTTTAAGTTCATAGATAGTGAAAATCCAAAATTAAAATACGATGTAGAAGTATCGGCAGTTAAATCAATTATAGCCTTGTCTAACGAACCTTTTATGGATTTTTTAAAAATTTATTTCTACAATAACCCGAACAGAAATTTTGATAACATTTCACCCACGCTCGGCATCTACGTTCGTGACAAGTATTTGTCGGAACACCCGGAAATCATTCGGTAATGCGTGTTGAAGACTTGAACTATGACCCAAGCCGAAGCTTTGGATATTTTGAAGACCGGCGTGAATGTTTTTTTGACGGGGGAGCCGGGAGCAGGTAAGAGTTATACGGTTTCTAGTTACGTCGAGTATTTGCGGTCATGCGGCATTGAACCGGCGATTACGGCGTCAACCGGCATTGCCGCGACGCATATTGGTGGCATGACGATTCATTCGTGGAGTGGGATTGGGATCAATTCATTTTTAAGCAAACAGCATTTGGAGGCTTTGGCTGTTAGAGCGCGATTAGCCGAACGAGTACAAAAGACACAGGTACTGATTATTGACGAGGTCTCGATGCTTAGTGGGGCGACGCTGGATTTGGTTGATAAGGTGTGTCGATATTTGCGAAATGATCAGTCGGCTTTTGGCGGAATACAAGTTATCTTTGTGGGAGATTTTTTTCAGTTGCCACCGGTGAGTCGACAGGGTGAGCCAGTGCCGCAATTTGCCTTCGCTTCGGCGGCCTGGCGGTCTGCGGCACCTACGGTTTGTTATTTGCACGAACAGCATCGACAAGAAGATGCAGCTTTTTTGCGCATCCTCTCGGCTTTGCGGGCTGGCGCGGTTGACGAAGATCATGTGGCGCAACTGCAGGAACGGCAGGGAGGAGCAGCGGCTGCTCAGGAGCTAGTTAAGCTGTATTCGCATAATGCCGACGTCGACCGAATTAACTTAGCGCACCTGCAAAAGCTCACAGGTAAGGCTATAAACTACACCATGGGCACGCATGGCAAAGCGCCACTAGTCGAACAGCTTAAGAAAGGCTGTTTGTCACCAGAAGTTTTAACTTTGAAGATTGGAGCACGAGTAATGTTTACTCGGAATAATTTCGACGAGCACTACGTTAACGGCACCACGGGGGAGGTAGTGGCTTTCACTGGCGATAATAACTATCCCACAGTGCAGCTACGCAATGGCCGTCGGGTTAGCGTAGAGCCAGAAACCTGGAGCATCGACGATGACGGCAAAGTGTTGGCGGCGATCAGTCAGTTGCCGTTGCGTTTGGCCTGGGCCATGACCGTGCACAAAAGCCAAGGGATGTCCCTTGATGCGGCCTACGTTGACCTGTCCGGGGCTTTTGCCTATGGACAGGGGTATGTCGCTCTTTCGCGGGTGCGAACGCTGTCCGGCCTCATGCTCGGCGGGTTAAATGCGCGAGCCCTAGAAGTTGATGCTCAAGTGTTGGCCGCCGATGCCAGCTTCCGCGAGCAATCAGATGCAGCGGTGGCAAACATTGATCCGCAAAGCATTAAAGAGCAACAGGAGCACTGGCTTTTGTTACACGGTGGAACGTTGCCCACGGCCGAGTCATTGCAGAAGCGAAAAGAACAAAAAGAAAAAAATAAAAATCAGGCTGGTGGCAAAAAGAAAGAAAAACGCTGGGTCCACACGCTCGAACTTATTAAATCCGGCAAGAGTATTGCCGAAGTAGCCAAAGAACGCAGTCGAACGCCAAATACAATTTTCGATCACCTAGAAGAACTTCGTTCATTAGGCAAACTTTCGCCTGAAGACATAGCTCACCTAAAAGGCGAGCAAGATTTTTCTGATATTCACCACGCCTTTAGCAAGGTTGGTGATGAGTTTTTAAAACCGGCTTTTGAGTACTTAAAAGAAGAGTATCCGTACGAGGACATTCGTTTGGCTAGATTGTTTTTTGTGCCCACGAAAAAAGTTGAGTAAACTGGCGGTTTTTTTGTGCAAAAGAAAACCGCCTCAGAAAAGAGGCGGTGTTGGTGGTCTGAGACAGCCGACTAGGTTGCGGGAAACCGGTCGTCATGGTTCAGAAGCCACTCCTTTACCTGAGTCAACATGATCTGGTGATGTTCCAGGATCTGCTCGTTGGGCGGCAGGTCGTCGAGCGGGAACCATGCGCCCTTGCCGTTGTAGTCGCCCTTGAGGAGTGCCACGTGGAGAAGCGTGACTTCCTGACCACGGCGCGGCTGGAAGGTGTTGGCGCCGATCTGCAAAACGCACGAAAGCTCGGCTCCGTTCAGCTCGTTCTTGACGATGCGGTCGATGATCGATCCGTTGGACTCGTGTCCGCGGCGAACCGAACCCGGAGCGTGGTACATGCCAGCGTAGAATCTGTCTTCCGGCGGACGTTGGATGAGCAGCACCTCGTAGCGAGTTTCACCCATCAGACGATGCTGCCGCTCCCGCAAGACCATCAGCTCGCAGCCGGTGGTCGTGAAGGCGCCGCAGATGGCGTCGAACTCGATCGGCTTGATCGGGTTGTCCGGGCCCCACTTGAGGTCGTTCAACAGCGTAGCGAGCACCTCCGCGCGCTGGTCGCGATCCAGGGAGGCAAGAAATTCATTGATGTTCATGTGGTCTCCTATGGGTCAACAACATTGTCGACGGGTGATCTTAGCGGAAACTGGCTGCCTAGTCAACGATTAGCCCTTGAGGCCCAGAGCCGTCTTTAATCCCTCGAGCTCTTTAGTTGATAGCGGACGCGTAGCTCCTGGGGGGAGAGTGCCGAGTTTGACGTTCATCACGCGAGTGCGTTGTAGGGCTTTGACGCCGTAGTTGAGTTGCTCGCACATACGACGGATTTGACGGTTGCGACCCTCGGTTAGAGTAATGCGGAAAGTGTCGTCGCTTACCCGAGCCGTTTTTGCGCGTTTGGTCATTGAGCCCAAGATCATCATGCCGTCTTCCATGTGGTGCAGGTCGGCGTCTTTAATGGGGCGATCGACAGTGACAAGATATTCTTTTTCGTGATTACCACGCGGGTGGGTAATGGCTTCTGACAATTCGCCATCGTTGGTGAGAATAAGTAGACCGCTCGAGGCAACGTCTAGTCGACCAACAGGGAAGAGACGCTCCTTAAGATTTAGGAAAGTAGCGATCGTGTCGCGACCGTTAGGGTCGACCGAAGTCATGATGCCGATTGGTTTGTGAAAGGCGAGGTAAACATGTTGCGGTCGAGCGGCAGCAATTACCTTGCCGTCAACCACAATTGTCTCTGTACCCTCCACGGTCATGCCCTTGGTTGCTGGCTGGTTATCGACAATTACCTTGCCAGCATCAATCAGCGCGTCAGCTTGACGACGCGAACAAACTCCACGCTCGGCTAGATATTTATTGATGCGAACAGCCATAATGGGCGTACTCTAGCCGAATTTTAACCTTTATTCAAGAGCTCTACTCAAGTTGCTGGTTGCTGTATAGAATGAGGCACCAACAAATTAAAATTTAAAGTATTAAAAATTAAAGATCTGACGCGCGAGCCAACTTTAATTTTAAAATTTTAATACTTTAATTTAACCCTTATATGCCAGAAAGCACCCTGCTCAACGATCTTAATGAAGCCCAGAAAGCCGCGGTGGTTCATACCAGCGGCCCTTTGATGATTGTGGCGGGTGCAGGAACCGGTAAAACGACGGTTATCACCAGGCGCATCGCTTGGTTGATTGAGCAAAAAATTGCCGATCCCAAGAATATCCTTGCGTTAACGTTCACCGAGAAAGCGGCCAAGGAAATGGAAGAGCGCGTAGATAAGCTTTTGCCTTTGGGTTACGTAGACATGGAGATCGCGACGTTTCACGGCTTTGCAGAGCGCGTCTTGCGGCGACACGGAGTGCATATAGGCCTGGCTCAGGATTTTCAAATTTTTACCGATGTCGACGCCTGGCTAATGATGCGCCGCAACGTAGACAGATTTGATTTGGATTATTTCCGCCCGCAGGGCAATCCCTCAAAATTTCTGCGCTCCATGCTCCAGCATTTTTCACGAGCCAAAGACGAGGGCATCACGCCAGAAAAATACGGTGAGTTCGTTGAAGATCTTGTCACCAAAAAAAGCGGGGGAGCGCCAGAAGCTTTTGTGGCGATGTCTGATGAGGACAAGCTCGATTTGCAGAAGTGGCAGGAACTCGCCAAGGCCTATGCCACGCATCAGCAATTGCTCCGGGAAAACAATGCGCTAGATTTTGGTGACCTGCTCATGGAAGTTCGTCGCCTGTTTATTGACCGACCAAACATTTTAAAAGAATACCGTGAACAGTTTAAGTATTTGGTAGTCGATGAATTTCAAGACACCAACAGCATTCAGTACCAGTTGGTTAAGCTGTTAGCCGAACCACTGCGCAACATTACCGTGGTGGGTGATGACGACCAAGCGATTTATAAGTTCCGTGGCGCTGCCTTGGCTAACATTTTATCTTTCCGTTCTGATTTTCCAGACACCGCAAAAATTGTTCTTACTAATAACTATCGCA
>CAZXUX010000005.1:9122-11857 GCA_964644265.1 uncultured Gammaproteobacteria bacterium | reverse complement strand
CAGTGGAAAAAATATTCTTGACGCCGCTTACAAGCTAATCAAGAACAATAATCCGCATCGTCTAGAAGCCACCGAGGGGCTGTCGAAAGAATTGGCCTCTAATACTCCGCACGAAGGATTTGTTCAGCATATTCACTGCGCCACCTTTGAAGATGAAGTTGAGTCTACGGTGCAAGAAATTGCTCGCCTAAAAGAAACCACTGACGCGTCTTGGGGCGACATGTGTATTTTGGTGCGCGCCAATGACGCCGCCGAACCGTTTCTTGAGGCTTTAGAGCGAGCGGGGATCCCGTATCGTTTTGTGGCCCTGTCTGGTTTGTACACGCAGCCGATCATTCTAGATGCCCTGGCGTACTTACGACTAGTCGATTTGCCGTTTAACAGCGTAGCTGCGTATCGAGTGCTTAGTCATCCGCGCTTAGGTATAAGCGAAAAAGACCTGGCTGAGCTGATGATGTACGTGCGTCGTAAGGGCATCTCGGTGGCTGAAGCTATTGAGAGTGTTACTCAAGCTATTGGCGTGTCGCTAGAGGGGCGCAGTAGATTGCTGGAGATTTTTCAGACAGTTAGCGAATTGCGCAATAAAGCCAAACGTCAACCAGTAACCGAGCTTTTTGTGGCCACGCTCAATGCTTCCGGTTTGCTGGGCGATGTCGCCAGGCTGAGCGAAGTTGAGCAACAAGATATCTTTCGCCAGCTAAACGGTTTTTTGGCGCGCTTAAAGCGCTACGTGGTGGCTAACGAAGACAAAAGTCTTCACGGCTTCTTAGAAGAGTTCGAAGCCGAAAGGGAAGCGGGGGAGGCTGGTTCATTGGCCGGTGCAGACGAAGAAGGGCCGGACGTGGTTCAGATTATGACCGTGCATGCAGCCAAAGGCTTAGAGTTTCAGTACGTGTTTTTGGTGAACTTGGTTGAGCAACGTTTCCCATCTGTTAACCGCAGCGATCTTTTGCCCTTGCCGCCAGAGCTGGTGCCAAGCATTCCTGAACTAGACGACCACGTGGCCGAAGAGCGCCGTTTGTTTTACGTAGCCATGACTCGCGCCAAGCAGGGTTTGTACATGCTGTCGGCCACTGATTACGGTGGCTCACGCAAGCGCAAGCCATCGCGTTTTGTGCTGGAGCTCGGCTTCACGCCGGGGGAGATAGCGCTGAGTGTTAGTAGCGAACCGATACTGGCCGAGAAAGTTGATAATCGAAAAAAAGAGTTACACGTGCCAGCTTTAGACGTGGTGAGCTTTTCGCAGATAGCTGCTTTTACCACCTGTCCGTTGCAATACAAATACGCCCACATTCTTAAGGTGCCGACGTTTGGTAAACATCAGTTTAGTTTTGGTAAGTCGATGCACAACACCCTGCAGCGTTTTATGGAGCGCGTGCATGAACGTCAGCAGGCGGTACAAACTTCGCTTTTTGGTGGTGAGCAATTAGCGCCGGTTGTGCCTACGGAGCGCGAACTAATGGAACTGTTTGACCAAAATTTTATTGATGAGTGGTACACCTCAACCCAAGAACGCGATGAGTATAGGGAGCAAGGCAAGGAGTCGCTCAAAAAACTACACGCCCAGGTGTTATTAGAGACGCCGCTAATTTATGCCATTGAGAAGGGTTTTACTTTGAAGCTGGGGGAGATTGTAGTAAAGGGTCGTATTGACCGCATTGATCGCTTAGCTGATGGCTTAGAGATTGTTGATTACAAAACCGGTAGTCCAAAAACAAAACTTGAGTGGGATGACCGACGGCAGCTGGTGCTTTACGCCATGGCAGTTGAACAATGTTTTCCAGATGCTCCACCGGTCAAAAAACTTACTTACTATTATTTAAATAGCAACCAGGTGGTTTCGTTTGAACCGACCGAGAAAGATAAAGACAAGCTAAGGGATTTGATTCTAGAGACATGTGAGAAGATAGGGCAAAGTGATTTTGCCGCCGAGCCAGATGCCATGAAGTGCAGGTATTGCGATTTCAAAACCATTTGCCCGTTCTCCAAAGCCTAGCGCTTATGGAAAAAGCTTTTTACCAGCGACCAAAATCTAATGGCGAACCCCGCCGTCCGATGCAAAAAACACCAAGCTCACTCGGTGGCCTTTTGGGCGGTATGCTGGCCAGGCACGGCATCGGCGCCCAGGTGCTGGCCGCGCGAGCTGTCCTAAGGGGAAACGAGATTTTAGACTCAATGGTCAGCACCGAGCAGCGCCAAGATTTTAAAGTCTTAAGTTTTAACAATAACGAGCTGACCGTTATTTGTCGCAACTCCAGCGCTAAGTTTTTCCTTAACCCACAAACCAACAACCTAGCCCGCCGACTAGAGCAAGAGCTGCCAGAAATCTCGGTCGTTAACGTAAAGCTTGAACTCCGGCCGGATGATTGGAGTAGGCAAGAAGCTTGGGAGTCATAGGCGTTAGGTTGACTAAATAAGCGCTAACTGCTAGTTTTTATGGTCCGCAAATTGCGGTCGTGAACCTTAACAATCAACCGTTTGGTGAACCCATGCAGCCTCACATGTTTGGCGCTGACCTGGCGTATAGCAGGTTGTTGACCATGCCCGTGACCGTTTTCTTGGTGCCCAGGGCGGTTGTCAGCTCGCCCAAGGAGTGGCGGAGCCGCAACGTGACCGCTAGGCCGGTCAACGCGCAGGTTGGTTTCCTGAAGGTCCCGGCTTGGCAGGTGACCCTGCGTGGCGCTTTGTCTAAGCGCGAAGCAAGGTTTCTCAGCCTGATCCGGCAGATGTTCGCG
>CAZXUX010000005.1:0-9022 GCA_964644265.1 uncultured Gammaproteobacteria bacterium | reverse complement strand
TGATGGTGCTGCGCGCCAATGCTGACTACATCATCGAAGCGCCGGCACCGTGGGCTGAGGCTGGTTCCAAGCGACAGCTGGCCGAGGTGCGTGCCTGCGCGGCCTATGCCGATCCGCTTCGTCGCTTGGCTCAGGTGACCGGCAGGTCGGTAACCTTTCATCACGGCAATCCGGGAGCACAGCTTCCGCACCCCGATCGTGATGGCATCCACATCTACACCAATTCTTATCCTGTGGGGCTGAACAAGTACAGCCGCGCAATTGCTACTGCCTTCGGTTTGAACATCGCCGAAGATGGCAAAGAAGTAACGGCCAAGTTCCCGACTCTTGGTCGGGGAGTGGTCATGAAGGACGAAGACGGACAGGACATGGTCCAGGTCGTCGACAACAACTGGTACTTGTTGCTGCCCACCATGAGTGACTTCAACGAATCTACCAGTCTGGAAATTTTCGAGCGCTTGCTGGCACTCGGGCTTGAAGCCGAGGCTAGGTCGGTGCGTTGGCCCAGGCAGGCCAAGCGCAAGACTTACATGGCCGGCATGAAGGCCAGTCTGGGGCGAAGGGCCGGGCACTTCGACGAGCAGTTTCGCAAATCGGAGGAGCAGCTGGAGAGGCTGCAGCAGGACGTGCTCATCGAACAGCAAAAGTTGCGCGAGCTGATTGTGATGCGCGACGCTTGGCGCAAGCACGCTGCCGAAGAGTTCCGACACATCAGCCGTGGTCGCGAATTCGAGCGCTTGGCGGCGCATCCGCAGATTGAGCGCTTCTACTTGATTGACGACGGTTTTTTGCAGATCTGCACCAAACCGATTGTCATTGAGCACGAAGGCAAGCGCTACAACATGGGCGAATTCGTCATCACCCTGAACAGCTGGCAGGAGGTCGGCATGCACTGCGTCCGTACGCCGCATCCTCGTGGCGTGCAGCATGTGCACATTGGCGCTAGCGGTAACCCGTGTTTCGGTAATGCGGGAGCGGCTATCACCAAGGCCTTGGCTGATTTTCGGATCGCCGACGCGGTTTGCTACATGCTCACTTGGCTGACGCAGGGCTACACGCCCGAGTTGGCCGAAGTGAAAATCGAAGAATGGCCGCTCGTCGCTGACGAGACGCCGGGGGAGGAAACGTGAAGCTCAACCTGTCGCAGCAAATGGAGCTGTTCGACCCTGGCCTCGCGCGACCCGTAACGGTCATCGGGGCAGGGTCGGTGGGCAGTCAGGTGGTGTCCATGTTGGCCAGACTTGGCGCAACTGACATTACCATCTGGGACGCTGATAGCGTGGAATCGCACAACGTACCCATGTCCGCTTACGGCCCCGAACACCTGGGCCGTTACAAGGTAGAAGCACTTCGCGATCTGGTGTTGGCGCAGACCGGTATTGAGATCAACATCCGCAGGCAAATGTACAACGGGGAGCCGTTGCGATCTTCTGTGGTCTGCTGTGTCGATACCATGGCGGCGCGGGGCTTAATCTTCGAGCAGGTGAACAACAACCCGCTCGTTGACCTACTCGTCGATACTAGGACGTCCGAGGAATACCTGGAGGTATACTCGGTGCGTCCATGTGATGCCGACGAAACGCGGCAGTACGCTAAGCTGCTCTACCCTGACAGCACGGCACTCCGCTTCATGTGCGGTAAGCACGGCGTGATCTACGTGACTTCGCTGACGGCCGCGGTGGCCGTTTCGCGATTGACTACTGCCTGGAAGGGCGGTAAAAACAAATGGCGCTTCCGGTTCCAAGTCGGAAGCCTCACCAGCGTCTAGGAGGACGACATGGCCAAGGTGACGGTCAAGATGGTACCCGTGGACGGAGAGCCGGTGGTCAAGGAGGTCGATCGCACGGCCAACATGACCGTGGCGCAGGCCCTGCAGGCGGCCGGCATCGATCCGACGGGCAAGAACATCACGGTGAGCAAGCCGGCGACCGGCAGCGAGCCGGTCAACGACGGCGAGGTGATCACCGTCGAGGAGGCCGGGACCCGCAAGCTCAAGGCCGGCGAGGCGGCCACGGTGACCGAGCGGCCGCGCGGCTCGTAGCACAACGCCGCATCATCGCGTCTTCCCATGTGGGGAGGCGCGAGTTTTTATTTATAACCGATGACTAACGTTTTGCGACACTCGTAGAAAGGGTAGGGCTGGTTGGCGTATTTTTGAAAAATAACAAAGTGATACAATACTGACGCATGAGTCTACGCCAATACCTTTTTCTGCTATCCCTGGGCACGGCTGCTTCTTTGGCCTCTTGGTTTGTGGTTCTGCTAGCAATCAATCCAGTAACTTCTGGGGGACTGGTTTTTGTGGCTTTTTATGTGACTTTGGGTTTTGGTTTGGCTGGTTTATTTTCAATGGTCGGAACTACGGTTCGAGCCAGCCGGGCGCCAGAGGCCAAGGTGCGGCCACTCGTTACCCGTTCGTTGCGCCAAGGGGTGTTATTGACGTTATTGGTTTTAAGCACTTTGTTTTTAATGGCCGCAGGTTTATTTACTGGTTTGCTAGGTTTTTTGGTGGTTGTGGGGGCTGGACTTTTGGAAATGTTTTTTTTGTTTGGTGATCAGCGCGCCGACAGGGGACAAGAGGTGGATAGTCAGTCTTGAGGCTGGGTGGGGGGTATGGTTCAATGCGGCATCAGAACCATTTTTGTTTTTGTATGTTTAATCGGTTCTTCGGCCAATTCTCCAAAGATATCGCTATTGACCTTGGAACTTCAAATACCCGGGTATTTGTGCGTGAGCGCGGAATAGTCATGCACGAGCCTTCAATTGTGGCCGTTAATACTCGGGCTAACCATATTTTGGCCGTTGGTACCGCGGCTAAGGACATGCTCGGTAAGACGCCGCCGCACATAGTTACCACTAAGCCACTTATGAAAGGGGTAATTTCTGATTTTGAAATTGCCGAAAAAATGTTGCGGTATTTTGTCGATAAAGTTCACGAAGACGCGTTTACCTTAGTGCCGCGTCCTAGAATCGTCATGCCGGTGCCGCTAGAAATTACCGAGGTCGAACGCAAGGCCGTTGAGGACGCCGCGTTGTCGGCGGGGGCGCGCGAAGCTTTTTTGGTTGATGCGCCATTAGCGGCCGCCATTGGCGCTGGGTTGCCGGTTGAGGAATCGGTGGGCAGTATGATCGTTGATATTGGTGGTGGAACAACCGAAATTGCTGTAATTTCTTTGGGCGGCATTGTTACTTGGAAGTCGCTGGTCGTGGCTGGCGACGAGATGACAAAAAATATTATTCAATACGCGCGCGATATTTTTAATCTTTTGGTCGGTGAACGAGTAGCCGAAGAAGTAAAATGCAGAATTGGCAGCACCATGGACATGGGCACACCGGCAGAAATGGAAATGCGCGGTCGTTATTTGCTGAACGGGTTGCCAAAGCAAGTAATGATTCACGACGGCCAAGTGAGGGAGGCACTGTATCGTTCGGTGCAGCAGATCGTAGAGAACATAAAAGCCACCATAGAAGTTACGCCACCTGAATTAGTCGCCGATATTTACGAGCGGGGCATTGTACTAACTGGCGGAGGCGCTTTGCTTAAAAATTTAGACCGTACCATAGCTCGCGAAACCGACATCCCCGTACGCGTGGCCGATGATCCGCTTACAGCTACCGTGCGTGGGGCAGGTGCCTTGCTAGACAACGATCGCTTGCTTAAGGACATTGCGCTGCCTACAACGGGTAATGGTTAACCGGATCTCTCATGGCAAGATTTTGGTACATGTCAGAAGGTACAAGGACGTTGTTGCGAGCGTTAGCGGTCGCGCTAGGGTTTGTTATTTTATTGGCCCTGGCTTCTAAATTGCCGTTTGCCGAGCGAGTTTCGGAAAAAATACAGGCCGCCACGGTGCAGGCGGGTACTGGTTTAGGAAACGCTTTGGGAAGATTGTTTGCCTCCGAGCAATCTTTAGGTGCGCAATTAGCGGTTTGCCGCGAAGAAACGGCCAGGTTGGCCGTAGACAGTGTGAATGGCGCGGCGCGCGAACAGGAGATCAAAGAGCTAAGAGCTTTGCTGTCTTACATCCCGCCAGAAGCAACGCAACCGGTGGCGGCTAGAGTAATTGCTCGAGCAATTGATGGTGATCCGAGCACGGTGTTGATTGATCAAGGTGAGGCTGACGGCATTGTGGAGGGTTCGGCGGTGGTGGTGGGTGAGGGCATGCTGTACGGTTTGGTTTTTGCGGTTCGCGAACAGACCTCGGTAGTTCGCCTAGTGACGCATCCCGAAGTTCAAATACCCGCCGGCGTGTTGGGCAAAGCACCGACCATTGGCTTAACTCATGGCCGCGCCGGTGATTTGTTATCGATGGAATTTGTTCCTCAGGACATTAATCTCATGCCCGGTGATTTAGTAGTGACGAGCGGTCTGGATGGGCATTTGCCGGCAAATTTATTGTTGGGGCAAGTAATGAAGGTGACCGACGTGGAAAGCGCTCCCTTTCAAGATGTGTTGTTGTCTTTGTTTTATGACCCCCGTGGAGTAACCGCCTTATTAGTTTTGAACCCAGAACTATGAGCTTGGTTTATGCAGCTATGCAGGCTCTGGCTTTATGGGTCGGCGTTATTGTGCAGGCTTCTTTTATGGCTTCGCTTGGCGAACCATGGGCCAGCGTACCGTTAATGCTAGTCGCCGGGATAATTTTATTGCACGAGCGTTCTTTGCCTTGGGGGGTGTGGTGGCTCGTGATGTCGGGAATTTTATTAGAGTGGCGTGGGTTGGGTTTTGGTTTGACCTTAGCTTATACGGGCGCGGCTATAATTACTGTTTTGCTTGTAACATCAGTTTTTGCCAAACGCTCTTTGGCCGGGTTGTTTGGTGTGGCCGTGGTGGGAGCGATTTCTTTTTTGCTTTTGCGTTGTTTAGGTGACATTATTTGGAATATAGCTCATGCTGAGGATTGGTTTCTGGGCCTTAGTTTACGAGATTTTTTGTTTGTATCGATAGTCGTGCCAGTGTTGGTGGTGGTTGTGTCGGTTGCGCGTCGGCGTTTGGCGCGCATAGCTGGAACATCTCTGATTAGTCGCGATGATATTTATGGCTTCTCGTCGACAAGATAACACCCGCGGCCCCTTCGGTTTAATTACCGATAATCAAGGTTGGGCTTTGCCCGAATCTTTTGACGGTGAGTTAGAGTCTATGGTTATGGGCCCAGCCCAGCTGCCGGCCCGCGGCGCGATTATTGGTCGGATCATGGGCAAACGCCGACGATTTTTTTTCATTGCGCTGGCGCTAGGCATGTTCGGTTTCTTTTTTGCGCGAACCGCCACTCTACAGGTAGTTAATGGCGAATATTACCGTTCGATTGCCGATGATAACCGAACCAGAACGCGAATTTTGCCGTCGCATCGAGGCGTTATTTATGACCGCAACGGCGTAGTGTTAGCAGAAAACATGGCCTCGTTTCAGCTTTTGGGTTATGTAAATGATTTGCCCACCGACCCTGATCAGAGGGCTGCCTTAGAAGACAGGGTGGCAATGGACCTTGATTTATCAACCGAAGACATACGGTCTATCTTGCTAAAGGCCGAGCGTGGCGAGGAAGTTTTGTTAGCCGAAGATGTGCCCTATGACTTAGCCTTAAAATTTATAGCTAACGACGAGGAGTATCCGGGTTTTAGAGTAGCGTTTTCTGAAGTGCGGCATTACCTAACAACCACTATTCCAACATTGTCACATGTTCTTGGTTACACCGGGGCAGTTACCGAAGAAGAATATGCAACCTTAGCGGAGCAGGGCTATCGTCGTTTTGATGCCGTGGGCAAGTCCGGCATCGAAGCTTATTACGAAAAACAGTTACGCGGCACCTACGGAGTCGATGAGTTAGAAGTCGATGCCGAGGGTCAAACCCCACGCGTTTTATCGAGTACCGCGCCTCAAGATGGGCAAAATATTACGTTAACCATCGACGCTAAGTTGCAGGCTTATATTGAGTTGGTTTTAGCGCAACGTCTACAAACAACTCCGACGCGTAGAGCGGCAGTGGTAATGATGAACCCCACAAATGGCGAAGTGCTGGCCCTGGTTTCAACTCCGGGCTTTGATGCCAATGCGTTTACTCGCGGCATTGATGTAAATACTTATCAGTCATTGCTTCAAGATCCCGACGCGCCGCTTTTTCCACGAGCTTATGCGGGTGGCTATCCGTCTGGTTCAGTCATTAAACCAACTTTCGCCTCGATTGCTTTAAAGGAGGGCGTGGTGACCCCTGAGACAACATTTTTTTCTTCTGGTGGCGTCATGCTCGGTAACCGTTTTTTTCCGGATTGGCGACCAGGCGGTCATGGAGTGACTAATGTTTATCATGCTATAGCCGACTCGGTGAACACTTATTTTTATATGATTGGCGGCGGCGACGCATCGTTTGAAGGTTTGGGTATTGATCGGTTGATGCAAGGAGCGCAGTTGTTTGGTTATGGCGAACCAACGGGCATTGACTTGTTTGGCGAGGCGGATGGTTTTTTACCGACTAAAGAGTGGAAAGAGGCTACCAAGGGCGAGCCGTGGTATGTCGGTGATACTTACAACGTATCGATCGGACAAGGTGATTTTTTGGCCACGCCTTTGCAGGTCACAAGAGCCACGGCTGTTATAGCGAACGGTGGGCAATTGGTTACGCCTCGTCTGACGACCATAGCACCAGAACAAAGCGTAAATATTCTAGCTGGTGACATTGCGCAGGTGATTCGTGATGCTATGCGCCAAACCGTAACTAATGGCAGCGCGACTTCTTTGCAGGCGGTAAGCGTGCCAGTGGCCGGGAAAACGGGAACCGCGCAATGGTCAAACACGCATGACCCTCATTCTTGGTTCACTGGTTTTGCTCCCTATGACCAGCCGCAGATAGCAATTACGGTGTTGGTGGAGGAGGGGGGTAAAACGACGGTCGCCGTCCCTATAGCCAAGGATATTTTGTCTTGGTATTTTGACCAAGACAAGTAAATATTCGTGTTAACAGGCGGCTTGACGCTTCAGTAAAATGCCTGCATAGTTGGGTCAGTGTCGACGCCGCCGTGTGGCGGCGTGCTTCGTTAAGAAACATCATATGACTGGTCCAGCCTATCTTTCGCAAGTCGCGCTCGATGAATTAAAGAAGGAACTCACTCACCGTGAGAAAGTTTTGCGTCCCGAAATTGCACAAAAAATCGGTGATGCAAAAGAGATGGGTGATTTGTCCGAAAATTTTGCTTATCACGAAGCCCGCGATCAGCAAGCGCAAAACGAAACGCGCATTATTGAAATCAAGGACATGTTGGTAAATGCGGTCGTTGTCGAAGAAAAAAAGGGAGGTAAGATTGGCCTTGGCTCTAAGTTTAAAGTTAAGAGCGGTGGTCAGGAGCGCAGTTTTGAAATTGTTGGTGAAAGCGAAGCCAATCCAATGGAAGGTAAAATTAGCAACGCCTCACCGCTCGGCAATGCTTTCTTGGGTCACTCGGTAGGCGAAAGCGTACAGGTAACCGTACCGTCGGGTGCCATGACTTACGACATTTTGAGTATTGAATAATTATGAGTATGAATGAGCGCCAAGTTCGTCTGGAACGGCTCAATTCGCTCAACAAGCTTGGTCTTGATCCGTATCCGGCTAATTCGACTCGAACGCACAGCATTGGTCAGGTGCTGGGCGATTTTGAGCAATTAAAGGAGCAGCAAACTCAGGTGGTAATAGCCGGTCGGGCTAAGGCTATTAGAAACATCGGCGCCTTGAGTTTTGTGCGAGTTGAAGACGGTAGCGGCGTGATGCAGGCGGTAATCCGCCGCGACGATCTTGGTGATGCCTACAAGTTGTTCATTGATCACGCGGATGTTGGTGATTTTTTTGATTTTACCGGGAGCGCGTTTGTTACCAAGAGTGGCGAGCGTTCGGTGTTGGTTTCTTCATTGCGCTTTTTAAGTAAAACCCTGCAGCCGTTACCGGAAAAATGGCACGGCTTACAGGATGTTGAGTTGCGATACCGACACCGCGAACTAGATTTAATTTCTAATTCAGAAGTTCGACAGCATTTTGTGACTCGTTCTAAGCTCGTGGCTGCCCTGCGCCGTGCCTTAGACGGTGAGCAATTTTTAGAGGTCGAAACTCCCATGTTGCAAAGCATTCCTGGTGGGGCCAACGCTAGGCCTTTTATTACCCATCATAATGCCTTAAATACAGATCTGTATTTGCGTATTGCCCCAGAGCTTTATCTAAAGCGACTCGTGGTAGGAGGTTTTGAGCGAGTGTACGAAATCGGTCGTTGTTTTCGTAATGAGGGTATTGATTTTTCTCACAACCCAGAATTCACCATGCTGGAGCTGTATTGGGCGTATGTCGGCAAAGAAGAGTTCATTAGTTTTATGGAACGCTTGCTGGCTGGCGCAATTCAAGAAAGCGTCGGTTCGCTAAATGTAGTCACCGAGGGCCAGGCCCTGGATTTTGCTGGGCCATGGCCTAGGCTAACCTTCCGCGAAGCTGTGTTGCGTGAAACCGGCATCGATGTTGCCACCTTGCAGACCCCCGAAGACGTGGCTCAGGCATCGCGTTCAGCCGGTTTGAATATAGACTTCTCAAAGACCGTGGGTTTGGGTGAATGCCTAGATGAGTTATGGAAAAAAGGCGCCCGCGCAAAAATTGTGCAGCCAACCTGGATTTTTGATTACCCAATTGAACTTAAGCCTTTGGCAAAAGGCTCGCCAGACGATCCCCAGGCAAGTGCTAGTGCGCAATTGGTTATTCAGGGAGCCGAGATCGTTAACGCTTATTACCACGAATTAAACGATCCTCTGGAGCAGCGACGACGTTTTGAGGCGCAACAAAAGCTGCGTGAACAGGGAAGCGAAGAGGCGCAGTGGATGGATGAAGATTTCTTAGCTGCGCTCGAGCACGGTATGCCACCAACCAGCGGCTTCGGTATTGGTATTGATCGCCTAGCTGCGCTTATCACCGGTTCTCATAACTTAAAAGAAATTATTCTTTTCCCAACTTTGAAGCCAGGAGCCAAGAGCGCCACCACGGCCGAGGGGGTCGGGGAGTAAGCTCGGGGGCGG
>CAZXUX010000004.1:8647-35041 GCA_964644265.1 uncultured Gammaproteobacteria bacterium | reverse complement strand
TTAAAATATCTTGCCGAATTTCATTAGCCTTAAGTTCCAGCTTGCGCAGCTTGGCATCGGTTAGGGGGGCGATAGTTTGCCTTACGTGGGGCATATTTACGAATTACTGGTGCAGACATTAGGCATTAGGCCATTAGGGATATTAGGCTTTATGCATTTCATTCGCGAGTGGTGCGCATTGTGCTTTGTATACCCTAACCGCCTAAGGCCTAATACCTAAGGCCTAGTTAATGCGTTGCATCCTCTAAATTAATTTGAACGAGGGCGAAGATGCCAATAAAAAACCCGGTCACAAAATGGGACCAGGTAAAGTTAGCCATTGTAAAATCTAGCGCAAAAGGGGCAGCTGCGATCCAAGCGCCAAGCCCGAACTGCAGCCAATGCAGCACGCGTAAGGCCGCAGTTTTTAGTGAGGGCTGTTCAAGGGTCACCACTACCAACGACAAAATAGCTATTGTTAAGCCAAGAAACAAATCGTCCCAGCGGAAAAGGGCCACTAAATTAACACTTTGCAGGCCCGCGTCTTGTAAAACCAGGTTCACCAAGTCATCGCCGATGAAGGGTACTAAAATAATCCAAAAGGCAATGGCGAAAATAATCCAATGAATAAGTTTCATACTTCAATTACCAATCAAAAGTTACAAGTTGAAAGTTGAAAATTCACAACGAACAATTTAGGCAAAGTATACCTCAAAAACAAAAGATGCAGCGAGCTAAGTCGCTGCATCTTTCTAACTTGAGACTTCTAACTTTAAACTATTCAACGTAAATTGCACCGGTATTGGCACTATTGTAACTATCGAAGAAAGTGTAGGTATCGACCTCGGCGAATTCTCGGATAAAGCTGTCGCCGCTGTGCAGGGTGCCGGTGCCCCATGACAGATCATCAGCAGTGGCTGTGTGATCTTCGCTACCGGTGTTGGTGAAACGCACGCCCTGGCCAGGTTCAATGGTCACGTCAACAGGCGAATAACCATCGTCGGTGATTGAAATTTCAGCCGGAGCCATCAAAGACTTGTCGTCATTTATGTCGGACACGTTCGAGCTCACAACCGAAGGGTTGTATTCACTGGCGCTGTTGATCGGATCGCCGATAACGTAATTGGTAAAGAAACCATCAGCAATGTCGTCGATTTTTGTGTTCCAGTTGCTGCCGTATAGCGCTATGGCTACGGCTTCCGAGCTAACGTGTCGCAAGGTTCCACCAGCGGCGATGGCGTAAGTCTTGGGGTCGGTGTTGATCTTTACCATCTTTACGCCTGGCTTATAGGTAACGTTCCCACCGATTTGAATTTTGGCCAACTCGGCATCGGAAATAAATTTAACATCATTAAAATCCGTGTACCAGGTAAAATAAGCCTTGTCATTAGGGAACACGTAGCGGAAGCCATCTTCGCCCATGTAGTACACGGCGGTAAAGCTCTGGCCACGAATCAAATCGCCAGACTCGATGGTGGTTACGGCTTGTGTGCGCGGTACCGCATAGCTGAAGATGGTGGCGGCTACAACGGCCACAATAGCGGCTGCAGAAAAGGTAACGCGTGTACTAGAGAGAGTCATAGATTTTTTTGATGACGATAAGTCTATCATAGCACAACATCGGCTTGGGGCAATAATTCAGTTGTTTAACTAGCATGGGCCACCAATACATCAAACGCTTCACCTGGGTTTTCGGCCTGCCAAAGCGCCGAAGCAGCTACTAACCGCGAGGCTCCGGCTTGCACCAGGCTGCCAACTAAGTTAGCTCTAACCCCGCCATCCACGGCTAAGGGTAAATTGGGGAACAGCGTTTTAGCACGACGCATTTTGGCTAAAATAGGCTCGCCTAAAAATGTCTGGCCGCTTTTCCCGGGCTCTACGCCCATGATTAAAATCCCGTCGAATGCGAGATCTAAATCGCCAACAACATCTACTGCGGTACGCGGATTGACAGCCGCTACAACTTCTAAGCCACGTTCTTTTAATTGCGGCACGACTATGCGTAGATGATCACCCAACTCAATATGCACAATGATGCGTTTAAAGGTTGGTATATGTTCCCAGGCGCGAGCCAGCCGTAACGGGTGATACACCATGGCATGAAGCTCTATGTCTGGTAAATCCGGCCACGAGCCAATAATGTTTGGCTCCGCCCAGCAACTTGTGTGGAACAGAGTGCCATCTAAAATATCGACGTGAAACATTTTAGCTCGACGTTTTAGCTCTGGGTGGAGTAAGCGTGCGCTAAAGTCCCTTTCATCGTGGGCTAAAACAGCGGGTAGTATCTCTAGGGGCATATTCGTAGAAACGTAGAAAACGTAGAAACGGGGTTAGTCGTTATTCTGTGATTCACGAAGCGCGCACAGGCGAAACCAAATTTTTTCCAACGTCTTACCTATGTCATATACGCTAGCCGAAGTCGTGAATGACATCGACTCAGCGATACTGCAGGCCGCATGAACTTCAGCTACCGAACCAAGGGACATGGTGATGAAGCGTTGAAAATCCTTTTTACTTTTTCGCGCACTGCCTTCGGCTAAATTGAGAAGTATGGAATTAGTTGCTCTACGAAGCTGAGATGCTAATCCAAAGCGCTCATCCGAGGGAAAGCTGGCTGTAAGTTGATAAACATCTCTAATGAGTGCCAGTATATCGTTAGTAACATCCAAACCCTGATAACGGAACCTCATACCACCATCATTTTGTCGATATTTTACAATGTAAACGTTCTACGATTTCTACGTTTCTACGTTTTCTACAATCTTACCCCATGCTTTCTATATCGCCAATCTGCGTAATGCGACGTGCGTGACGCTCAGCACCAGAGAAGGGGATGGTGAGGAATGTGTCGGCAATTTTTAGCGGCTCGTCTTGCGTTGGTGTTCGTCCGGGCAAGCAAATTATGTTAGCGTTATCGTCATTACGCATAGTGCTGGCAGCTTCAATCGAATAGCCTACGCCGGCCCTAATGCCATCAAACTTATTAGCCACAATACAAACACCCTCGGCATTGCCACAGGCCAAAATCCCTAACGACCCTGCGTGATTTCGCACCGCTTTAGCCACCGCCGCCGCGTATTCGGGGTAGTCGTCTCCGGGTACGAGCTCGTGCGCGCCCAGGTCCTCTACCACGTAGCCTTTATGCTCCAAATGACTTTTTAGACTCTCTTTCAAATCAAAACCCGCATGGTCAGCCCCTACATAAACAGTCGGCATCATATGATGGCAGTATAGCGAAAATTGACGGCCGCGGAATCAGCTGTCTATAGTTAAGTGTAATTCCTTACTATGATCGCTGAAAATTCAAAAAAAATATTTCTAGGCTCTTTAATTTTCTTGATCGTCTATTCGTGCGTCTCTTGGATGCTGTGGTTCACACAATTTGATCAAACTTCTACGGAAGCTATCGTTAACGAGTCTTTAGCTGGTAGCCACATTAGCCCTTTCATTGCTCTAGGCGGATTTTTCATGACTGTCAGCCTGCCGGCCATGGCTTTTATATCCAAGTTGGGTCAATTAATAGGCATGGATACCGGTAGCGGCTCACTCATTGCCGGTCTTTACCCCTCTGTATCCGGACTTGTATTCGTCGGTTTATATATTTTAGTTTTATACGTGATCTCACTTGTAAGGAAAAATAGAGTAATGAAACAATCGGTTGCACACTAGTTTAAAGGAGTCATTAAGGCGGCCAAACATGGTCGTTTTATGTTTATAAAAAACCCGCACCTTTTTTTGCATCGGTAGCCAAAAGGTGCGGGGTCAACGACCAACGGGCGTTACAAGATCGATGAGCTCGCGGCCGTTTGCCCGGAGCCAAGCGGTAATTTCGCTATCGACCCTTTGCCGTTCCGCAGGCGTCAGGCTGGAAATGAGCTTGAGCGCCTCCACGGCTTGTGGTGCAAGCCCATGAGTAAACCGCGAATAGTCGCGCGGCGTGCAGCGGTACACGATTTCGGCACGAGCCCGGTCGCTCAGTTGGGCTGCAGCCGGCAAGAGCAAAGAGCTAATGCGCTCGGCGGACCCTTCCGGCCAGATGGGCATGATGAACGGCCGGAAGCGTTCTTCGTACAGCTGAACCAGCTTCCGAAGCTCGATATTTCCAGGATCACGTGCCTTATCCTTGAGGATCTCGAGGTACAACTGCTTCGGTGCCCTCCAGTCCAGTAGGCCGAGCTCTCCGGCGAAAGCTTCATGGAGATGGTGGCCGCCCCGCGAAAATCCATCATTGACCCCATCGGCACGCCTGCCGGGCATCAGTAGTTGACGCCAGTGCTCACCCACAGCACCGGCCACCGTCAGGAAGTCATCAAGCTCGAGCCAGATGCCCAAGGCTTCGTACAGCTCCCACATGATGCGGACCGTCGTATCGCGTCCCGGTTCTTGGTTTTGGCCCAGGTCGTGAACGAAGTACGCGCAGTCGCTCGTCTTTACCACGTAGTAGTGCTTTCCGCCGAAGCGCTGCTCAAGCTCATGGAGCGCAATCCAGCGTTCGAGCACGGTCTGGCGTTCGGGTTGGCGCAGCCGCTCATCAGCTCCCTGCACTAAGAAGTGGTAGCTCTCTGCCACCGCCGCTTCTTCGGCGCCCGGCAACCCCAGAAGCTGGAAGATTTTCTTCAGGTTGAAGTTCAACCCGACCAGAACCTCGACCACCGCCTCCCGAATGGGGCGGTGCATGAACACATCTCGCGGCCCCTCGTGACTAGGTGCCGTTCTGAATCTATGCGGCATCGCAACTCCTCCTATGTGACGAGCAAAAGTGTGTCAGTTTGCGCTGGGGGAGTCAATAAAACCAAAACCGCCCCGAAGGGCGGCCCTGGTTGACTCCTCCCTTCGCGAAGGGAGGGGCTGGTTCCGGGTCTATGGATTTGGACCCGACGGGATTCGAACCCGTAACTACCGGTGGCAACACGGTTGAGGTTACCGTTACCTCCACAGGCCCCAGAAAGACCCGGATAAAACAATAAACCTCCTCATTCGCGCAGGAATGAAGAGGGATATTGCGCCACCGATAGAAAGTTGTAGAGATACAACCTCAACCGCGTTAAAGACATAGTATTCAAAAAGGGAAGAAAGGTCAAGTCAAACTTGAGGATATTTTCGTGGCTAAAACTTGCGATTTTAGCTTTTCGACCTTAGACTTGTCACTGATATGCCCAACGACCCAAAAACCTCGCACTCGCAGCAAGAACACAGCATTTTAGACTACTGGGAACAGCAGCGAATTTTTGAGCGCTCGGTTAACGAGCGCCCCGCCAGCAAGCCTTACACTTTTTACGATGGCCCGCCGTTTGCAACCGGGTTGCCTCACTACGGCCACATCGTCGGTAGTGTAATGAAAGACGTTGTACCCCGCTTTTGGACCATGCGCGGTTATCGCGTGGAGCGCCGCTGGGGTTGGGATTGTCATGGCTTACCAATCGAAAATATCATTGAGAAAAAACTCGATTTAAAGTCTAAGAAAGATATTGAAGATTTGGGTGTCGGTAAATTTAATGAGGCCTGTGAAGCTCAGGTTTTGGAGTACGCCGAATACTGGAAGAAGGTCATCCGCCGCCTTGGTCGCTGGGCCGACATGGAGAATGCTTACCGCACCATGGACCTACCGTTCATGGAATCAATCTGGTGGGTTTTCAAAACTCTGTGGGACAAGAAGATGATTTACGAAGGCCACAAGCCGATGCATCTCTGCCCGCGCTGCGAAACTACGCTCTCTAACTTCGAGGTCGCTCAAGGTTATCTCGATGTTACTGACATTACGACCACTATCGCAGTCGAACTTACCAGTGGTCCTTACGCCGACGCCAAAGCTCTCGTCTGGACCACCACTCCTTGGACTTTGCCTGGCAACGTTCTCCTTGCCGTCGGTGCTGACATGGAGTACTCGACCGTCGAAAGCGAAGGACAGAAATATATTGTCGCTACAGCTCTAGTCGAGAAAGTTTTTGCTACCAAGGAACACAAAGTTCTCGAAACTTTCATCGGCAATAAGCTGGTCGAATCATCCTACGACCCGATCTTCCCCTACTTCAACCAACACGCCAACGCTTTCCGTATCGTGGCCGCTGAATTCGTTAGCGAAGACGAGGGAACAGGCATTGTTCACATCGCTCCCGCTTACGGCGAAGACGACATGGAGCTTGGTAGGTCAGAAAACATAAAGCCACTCTTCCACGTACAAACCAACGGTCAATTCGTGCCTGAAGTTGTCGACGGCATGACCGCCGAGGGCTATGTGGTTAAGGACATTCCGGTAAAAGCCAAGGGCGTCTACAGCGACATCGACATTCAGATCATTAAATGGTTGGCGCACCACGGAAAACTCTTTGCTAAAGAGAAAATCGTGCATAGCTACCCGCACTGTTGGCGCTGCGACACCCCACTTTTGAACTACGCCGCTAGCTCGTGGTTCGTTAGCGTGTCCAATATCCGCACGGACTTAGTTAAGAGCAACAAAAAGATCAACTGGGTGCCCGACAACATGAAAGAAGGTCGCTTCGGCAAGTGGCTTGAAGGCGCCCGCGACTGGGCCATCTCGCGTTCTCGCTACTGGGGTACGCCACTGCCAGTTTGGAAGGCCGAAGACGGCGAAGTAATCGTCGTTGGCTCCAAAGCAGAGCTGGAAAAACTCGTCGGCCACGAAGTCAAAGACCTGCACAAACACGTCATCGACAATTTGGTCTTCACCAAAGACGGCAAAGAGTTCCGTCGCGTCCCCGAGGTCCTGGATTGTTGGTTTGAGTCGGGTTCGATGCCGTACTCTCAGCTTCACTATCCGTTTGAACATAAGGACGACTTCGACAAGCGCTTCCCAGCTGAGTTCATCGCCGAAGGACAAGACCAGACTCGCGGTTGGTTTTACACCCTGCACGTTTTGGCTAACATTCTTTTTGGCAAACAAGCCTACAAGAACGTCATCGTCAACGGTACCGTCCTCGCTGAGGACGGTAAGAAGATGTCCAAGAAGCTTCAGAACTACCCGGATCCCATGGAAGTCATGGAAAGGTATGGCTCTGATGCAGTTCGTTATTACCTGATGTCGTCACCTGTAGTTCGCGCTGAAAATCTCCGCTTCAGTGAGGCCGGAGTAGACGAAGTCAGCAAAAAGTTCATCACCATTCTGCGTAACGTCGTCTCCTTTTACAAACTTTACGCCGAACATGACAGCGGGGGAGCGCCAAAAGGCGAGAACGTGCTCGACGCTTGGATCCTCGCTCGGCTAAATGAAACCTTGAAAGCCGAAACCGAAGCCATGGAGAAGTACGAGCTATCAGAAGCAGCTAGAGTACTGCAGCCCTTCGTTACTGACTTGTCGACCTGGTACATCCGCCGTTCTCGCGACCGTATGAAAACCGAGGGGGCTGATCGTGACGAGGCTTTGGCAACCCTGCGCGTAGTGCTGGAGACTTTTGCCAAGATGCTAGCGCCGTTCATGCCATTCTTGGCCGAAATGATTTGGCAGGAACTGGGCAAGACAGATTCTGTTCACCTTGAACTCTGGCCAACCTCCTCAACCCCCTTAACCTCCTCAGCCTCCTCTAGCTCTCTTGAGCAAATGGGCGAAGCCCGAGCCATCGTTTCTCGCATCATGGAAACCCGCGAACAAGCCGGCAAGCCGGTAAAACAAGCCCTTGGCAAGGTCGTCATCTCGACACCTAGCGGCAAAATATCACCTGAGTTAATTGCCGTAATCCTCGACGAAGTAAATATCAAACAAGCCGAAGTAAAGCGCGGCGACCTGGCCGTCGACGTCGACCTAACCATGACTCCCGAGCTCATCCGCGAAGGTATGGCTCGCGAAGTCACCCGTCGCGTCAACCAACTCCGCAAAGACGCAGGCTTAACCATTGCTGATCGGATTACGCTTAAGCTTTGGTCAGATTCCGCCGAAGTCAAAATCATGCTCACCGAGCTCGGCGAAGACATCAAGCGCGATACCTTGTCTAACGAACTGATATACGGAGAATTTTCAGCCGAACATAAGGTGCAGTTCCGGGTAGCCGAACAAGACATCGAACTCGGGTTCTAGCTATTGGTTACAGTTAGGTACAATACTCAGGCTATGACAATCTCGCCCGCCGATGCAGTTTTGTTATGCCCACGCAACGACGAAGAGTCGCTGCAGATTTTGAAAATTGCTCAAGCCATGGAGTTGGCTACAGTAATTTCCGCGCAACCTCACGGGGCCAGATTGCAAAACGAGGAGCATCTCATAGAGCGTCTCCGGGCGGCGAATCCCAACGCCAACACTGTAGTGATTGTTGAAATTCCTGGTCCAGAAGTCGAATCTCAGCTCCAAGCTACCGGCTACAAACTAGTGATTATCGACCACCATCGTTACGAAGGATTAGACAGAATGAAAATGGAGAGTTCGCTAGATCAATTTTTGACTTTATTCGACCTAGACAACGAACAATTACGTCATCTCGGTTTCGATCCATCCTTAGTGCGCGGCGTCGGCGCCATTGATCGGGGTTTTTTGTGGGAGCTCAAGAAGATCGGCTACTCGCCAAGCGAGGCGCGCCGCGCTCGCGACTACTATCGCGCCCTTGGCCATGAGCTGGGCGATGAATTTGCGCGCTCAGAGACTGCGGCTAAGGAAGCCTGGGACAATAAAACCGTCGAGCAAGGTATTTTCGTTTATCGTTCGCCTAGTAAGGATTTGCACATTCGCGAAGCCATTTCTTTTTTGGTTGCCGACCACTATGACGAACCGCCAACAGGCGTTATTCTTGAAGGCGATGGTCAAATTACCGTCCAGGACTCTCCGCAGGCACAAAAATTGTTCAACGCCTTTGGCGGTTACCTGTTTGGCCAAAATCAGTGTTGGGGTTTTAAGCCTCAGTCGGCGCGTCCAACGCCAACTCTGTCATCCATACTAGAAATTTTGTTAAGCTAATCGTCATGTTCAGATCACTGCCCACATTCCCCTCAACACAATATCTACTGGCCTGGCTAGACGAGGTTGTTTTGACGCCAGAGCGTTTGCGTCATGCCGAAGAAATTATCGCTCGACTATCCTCAACTTCGCCCGAGGTGGCCAAGCTGGCGCACGCTCCGCAATCCGCACCTCATCACACCGAGGGTCCCTACATAAGCAGTCACGTCGAACGCATGCTGGCTTCAGTTGTCGCCCTGGAGTCAATGGCTAGTTTGGCCGAGGTCGAAGAAATCGTGCGCGAAAAAAACTTCCACCTTGAATTCCAGGCTGTAGAAGCGACAGTACGCGAGCAGGCAAATTTTTTGTCCGCCTACGCCGTGTTACACGATTTAGCCAAAGCAGAAGCGGTATGTATCGAAGCTCCCTTGGGTAGTCCGGGTCATGCAGCGGGTTTTAGTCAAACAATTCAGGGTTCAACACCAGCTGAGCAGGAGCGTTTTTCCAAATTGTTCCGTAGCTTTGCGGCCTCACATCAAGGTCTTGCTCCGTGGCAGTTGCAGATCGAATTTTTTAACGCCTACCAGTTACGGATTCACTACCCACATCACGGACGGTTGGCCGCGACCGAAAAGTACGCCCAGGCACGGAGTTCGGTAATGCATTTCTTTAACGTCTCGTCCTCGCACGCGCGCTTGATGAGCGAGCTAATTCGCTTGCACATGGACGTTATTCGGAGCTTTACGACTGCAGCCGATACGGCCCGTTATCAAATGATTGTCGCCCTGCCTGACCGCCTAGGGTTAAATAAAGAGTTATTTTTAGAGCTTATTCCGGCGACCCTATTTATAGATGCAGTAGTCGGTAGCTTGCAAAGCAACGGACAGGTAATTTTTTGCGACCTATCTTTATTGCTAAATTATTTTAAGGCCGAACGCGAAGTGGCCCCACAACGGCACGAAGCTCGCGTCCAGGCCGCGTTGCGAGGTCGCAAGCAAGCAGTTAAAGAAACGTTAGCTGAAGCCAATCTTGATGCCGAGGTGGTCTTTGCTTTGCTTAACACTCCGCATGGTCCAGTCCGCGGCAAGGTCATGGAAGATGTTTACGAGCTAATTAAAAACCCTGACGCCACGGTTGACTTTGGTTCCCATACCCCAGAAATCAAGAAGCGTGCTAATATGGCCAAAAATCTCCTCGCTGAGCGGAATTTACAATTATAGCAACTTTAATTTTTAAATTTTAATACTTTAATTTTGCACCTTATGATCGGCTACTTGGAAGGTAAGGTTATCGATCATGAAGGGGAGGGCATTATTTTGTTAGTCGGCGGCGTTGGTTATTACGTGCAGCTCGCGCGCTCAAGCGCTGAGATTGGCGACCAGCTCAAGCTTTGGATTACCGAAGTCATCCGCGAAGACAAATTCGACCTTTATGGCTTTACCAGCAAAGATCAAAAAGCCATGTTTGGTCTGCTAACAGATGTGCAGGGCGTCGGCCCTAAGCTGGCCCAGAAGATTCTAGCCGCCGCGGAGCCAGATGCTCTGCGCCAACACATAGAGCACAGCGACCTGGCATTTTTTACGGCCATTTCCGGGGTAGGCAAGAAGACGGCGCAGAAAATCATTCTCGATTTACGCGGCGTCATTGTTAACGACAGCTCGGCTGAGCCCATTAGCGACGACGTAACCGACGCGCTGGAGAGTTTGGGCTACAGTCGCGCCGACATAGCTGCTATTTTGCCGCACGTTAGTGGTACATCGCCGGAAGAAAGAGTAAAATCTGCCCTGCAGCTTATTGGTAAGCGAAAATAATGCGCAGGCCTTATGGAGGCAAAAGAATGGAATCAGCTAGTGGCGGAGCATCCACCGTTATTCGGAGCTTTTTTGCAATCCTGGGAGTGGGGGGAGTTTCAGCGCGCTCTCGGTTTTGCGGTGGTACGCGTTTTTGAAGAAGAGAAAAAGAAGGTTCTCATTGCTCAGGCTATTGAAATGACGTTACCGCTTGGTCTGACCTATTGGTATGTGCCCAAGGGTCCGCTTGGTAATGTGGCCGACGAAGAAGATTTTGAATTGTTGAAAAAAAGACTACCTAAAGGCGCCTTTGTTAAGATCGAACCCAACGTGGCTCCGCTTGGTCTAACCCGTGGTCACGATCGCCAACCATCTGTCACCACCACGCTCGACCTCACGCAGTCGTACGACAAGCTGCTAGAGGCCATGAAGCCAAAAACTCGCTATAACATTCGTTTAGCCGAGAAGAAGGGCGTCGTTTGTAGGATTGTTGGTTTAGATGCTTTTGATGCCTTTGCGCAACTCATGGAGCAGACCGCTGAGCGTGATCAGTTCTCGCTGCACGAACTTAAGCGTTACAAAAAAATGCTTGAGCTACTCACTACCGATGATTGCCGCGCCTTTCTAGCCATGGCTTTTTACGAAGACCGACCGCTAGCTGCTAACATCATGATTGATTGTTTTGGTGTGCGCACTTACCTACACGGGGCATCAAGTAATTTGTATCGCAACGTCATGGCTCCGTATGCCCTGCACGATTTTTTAATTAACGATGCTCAGAAGAAAGGTTTAAAAACTTATGACTTTTGGGGTATAGCCCCGCCCGAAGCGGGGGAGGGCCACCCTTGGGCTGGTATTTCGCGTTTCAAACTCGGCTTTGGTGGCGATGTAATTGTGATGCCAGGCACCTTTGATTTAGCTAAAAATATTCTTGGATACGGATTGTATTCAGCAGTAAAGAAGTTTAGGGGGTAAGGGCAGTCAGATTGACCGAGGCTACAAAATTTGCTAATCTACCGGGTCACAATTTAGTGACAAGGAGTTAAGTTGGACAATCAAGAAGATCTTTTCACAACCGGTGACCAATCGGGTGCGCGGCGTAAGCTTGCGCTCGGTCGGTCGCTCAGCGTCTTCACCATGTCGGCGCACCTGCCCCTCGGGCAGTTCGTGCAGCTCGTGGAACAGGCGGGAGGTCCATACATCGTCGACACTCGTCTGCACCGCACCGGACGACACGTGGGCTTCGCTCATGAGCGAGACGTCGAATACGTGCTGAGCGAACTCGACTTCAGGTACACCTACCTGCCCGAACTCGCGCCCACCGATGGCCTGCGCAACGCCCTGGCCAGCGCCGAACTCAACAAGAGCGGCACCGTAGAGCAGCGCATGGCGGCCTGGGAAAAGTTCCTGCTCGGCTACATTAACCTGGTCTTTCGGGAGCGGCGGGTGTTGACCAAGGGTCACCGCTTTCGTCAGCTCCTCGAGAGCTCGGAGCGGGGCGTGGTGTTCCTGTGCGCCTGCGCGCACCCCGAAGATTGCCATCGTCACGCCCTTGCGGGTGTGCTCGGTCAGGTCATTGAGGGCGCCACCGTAACGCATCTCGACGAGCGCTTGTTGGGCGGCAAAGAGCCGACCCGCAAGACCCCGCGGCGTTTCTTGGCGCAACCCATTCCGATCGCGGGAATCGCTGCGCGGCTGCCGCGCAACTGGAGGCAGAGTTGACCTTCAGCGGCTACATTCTTTCGCGTACCCAGATGTCCGGTGGTTTCTGCACTTGCGTCGGCATGAAGATCGGCGAAGAGTGGGTCCAGCGACGTCTACAGAGGCCACATGGCGGACCGCTCGACTTTCGGCAGCTGCCTCAGCGGTACGCCTGGCTGCAAGCGAACTGGACCGTCGGTCGAATTGTGCAGTTCCGGGAAGTTTCTACGGGCACTACGCCTCGATCGACCCACCCCGAAGACCTGTGGGTCGATCCCACCTCAGTCCAGTTGATGAACAGCGTCGGTGATCGTGCGGGTCTGCTGCGATTGATCGACAAGTTCACCTTCGACGACATCGCGGCACTCTATCCAGCCATCAGGACGACGTACGACCGCTATTTGCCAGCTGAGCCGCATCCCCGCTCGGTCGGCTACGTGCGGCGGGTACAGGGTCGAATCTATGCCCAGCAAAAGTTCGGCAAGCGCAGCCTCCGCGCTTATCTGTCCGACGCCAGCGGTCTAAGCTTGGGCAATGTCCCGGTCAACGGCGTCGAGTTAATCGAGCGACTGCAAGGTCTACCGCCTGGTGGTAATTACGTTTTCGCAAACGCCACGGCACGCTTTAGCCTGGCCAACCCCTGGCGCCCAGACGACGCCCCGGAAGACGTAGCGCTCAAATGCTACATTCAGGTCTCCGACATCGTCACGCCATGAGTTGATTTCCCTTGCCCCGCCGGGCAGGGGATTTTTTATTTACAAATTACGAAAAAAATACCACCTCCGCAGAGGTGGCTTTAGGCGATGCGATTGCTTCGGTCCAGTCGCAACTCATCCAGGTGTGGAGTGGCGTTGGTGCAGTTGGGCCACCAACCCTGGGCGTTGTACCAGAATCTGCTGTAACCAGTGTTGTGGATTGACTGTCGCCAGCACTGGGCACGCTCGGAACCAAGAATGGCCTGAAGCAGCACGTTGATCGTCACCTTGTGCGACACGATGGCCATTCGCCACGCTCGTCCGCTGTCGGCGATCTCGGGGTTATGGATCACCAGCTCTTCCAGCTTGGCCCAGGCTCGCCGCTGCAATTGACGCTGCGACTCTCCACCCGGAGGCTGGAAGTCCATGCCGCGTTGACTCATCTCCAACTGGCGTCGAAGCGTGTAGGCCTCTTTGCGCGTCATCGTTTCGAACTTCCCCTGATCCAGTTCGTTGAATTCAGGATGTTCGTGGATTTCCACATCGGCGCCTAGACACGATCTGAGGATGCGCGCAGTTTGGATTGCGCGCAGCATGCTCGATGAATGGAGCTGATCGAATTCCACCTCAAACGACTTCAGGTATTGACCAAGTCGTCTGGCCTGCTCGGCTCCCAATTCGGTCAGTTGACCATTGGATCGCCCGCCGCCAATCCGCGTCTTGTCCAGGTTGTGTTCGGCTTCGCCGTGGCGAATGAGCCACAGGTCAATTTCCGTGTCCGGGTGCATTTTGCCTCCAGGTTGAAGGAACTAAACTCGGCCGGACTCTACTGAAAATATGAAATTTTGTAAAACGTTAATTTAAAAAAATCCCCAACACTCTGGTCGGGGAGTAGCAGACTAGATGTCCAGGATGTCAGCGATGCGGTTGAGCGTACGCTCTACCTTGCCATCCCAGCCACGGGTGTTGTCGATGAAGTCGTAGTTGGGGTGACCGCCATAGACATCACGCTCGCGGCGTTCCAGGTCGATGGCGAACTCGTACGTCTCGTGTGGCGGGCGAACCGGGTTGTCTCCGCGGTGTCGGTAATAGGTGTCCCTATCCGGCACGGCAAGATGGATCACGGCCGCGTATTCGCTGAGCTCACGCTTCAGGTTCGTACCCAGAATGTCCAAAATGCCCGGACAGTAAACCTCGTTCCCCGGCAGCCCCCGATCGAACAGTACCGCCTTGCGACCGGTGAGATGCGCATGCATCAGTCCAAGGTTCTCCACATTCCTTTGCATGTTGCAAGCATGCAAGTTGTACCTGCGGGCATGCGCCCCATCAATCGGAACTGCGACCTTCAAATGCCCAAAGTTGATCGTCGCAACCTCAGGAATCACGTGAAGATGTTCCCCCATGTATTGCTCGATCAGCCGGAGCATCGTGCTCTTGCCGGCCATCGGACCGCCAGTCAGCACGATCTTCTTGGGTACGCGGTTATCGCGAATGTCAGCTGCACTGAAGCCGTGAGCAGCGAGGATCGCCAACTGACGGTTGTCCAGCGTTTCCGTGACCTCGTACGCATCCTTCACCCAAGGGGGAAGGGTGGCCATGACTTCGTTGCTGGCAAATTCGCGCTCCAGCACCACCAGACCCCTCAGGTTGTCCTGGTAGCAGTCCACCTCCCAGCCATCGATCACGAACCGCAGCTTCTTCAGCCTGTATGGCGTGGCATCGTACAGCACGCGAGCGGCCAGCAAGCCAATCGGCGTCGGCCTTTCTTCACGTACCAGTCCGCTGCCGCTCTTGCTGGTCAGCTCCGACCGCTCGCCATCGGTGATCCGCACTCGCACACACGGATCGCGGTAAGGGGCAGGGTAGGCCTGCTCAATCACCATAGGCACGACCTTGTTGTCGCGATTGAACCCCTCCAACTGGTGCACGATCCAGCGTCGTTCGGTTTCGATCGGCATGTAGCCTCCCGCGAAAGGAAGTTAACGAACCCCCGTCTAATCTACGAAAAATAGAATACTTTGTAAACAATCTGCGACGCGCTAAGAAAACGTATTAAGTTCGGCGAGGTTCAAGGAACGACGAGGAGCGAAACGAGGCGTCCCGCACCTTTATAAATGTGCGGGACGGTGAGTGAGCACCGGAGTCGTGACGCAGAAGATCGTCGAACTTGGATACGTTTTATGTACAAAAAAAGTTGCCCCGCATCTCAATTAAGAGACACGGGGCACACGTGGAGGACGCTCCGAACTACCCGGCGCTGGCCGCGCGCCGCTTGCGCTCGGCCCTCGAGGGCGGCTTCTTGGCGCTGCCCTCGTCATCCTCTGCCTGCGGGGCGCTCGCCCCGTTCCGCTTCTTAGCCCTTTCCGCGGCCGTCTTGCCGATCCGCTTCCACGGCTTCGGCCTGTTCGTTCCGGCCGGCAGCATGCGCGACCGCTCGGTCGGGCTGGCCGGCTGCCAGGAGGCGTAGTCGTCCAGCTCCTGATCGGACTTGGACGAGGGGGTGGCCTCGGGCTCCCCACGGGCCGGCACGGACCGGCGCGGCTTCGACGGGCGCGGCTCTTCGCCGGCCACGGGCACCACGCCGTGCCCACCCCAGGAGTCGGTGTTCACCGGCTCCAGCTTGGTCTGGTCGCGCCCCTCCAGGGCGGCCTTGAGCTCTTCGGCGAAGTTGCCGTTGAACTGGACCCCCGGCCGATCCTTGCGCATCGCTTCCGCGCAGGCCGGTCCGAGTCCGAACACATCCCGCCGCTCATGCCGCCAGCGAACCAGCGCGATCATGTCGCTCTGGTTGTGCCAGCCGTTGCCGCCGCACGCGCAGGCGTACTGCAGATGGGCTGCCACGAGGCACTGGGCGCGCTCCCCGCTCTTGGGGGCGAACCTGACGTACTCGCCCGCGCGAATGGCGCGCAGCAGATCGAGCCGCGCCTCGCTGGGCGTCATCCGCTTCGGGGTAGCATCCTGCTGCACCGGCTTCGGTTCCTGCCGCTTGCTGAAGAGCGGGAGGTGCCGCGCCGAGTCCCTGAACTTGATCAGGCCACAACCCGAGCCCGCGTTCACGAACTGGTCGGCCTTCTTGACGCAGGCCTCACAGATCACGGCGTTGAGCGCCGGGTACGGCTCGGACCCCAGCCGAAGGGTCTCCTGGAAACCGCTACGACGGATGTACGGCGGCTCCATGAGGCCACGCTGCAGGGCCTCAACGCACTCCGCGTTCACGCACCAGATCTCGTGCTGGGGCACCAGGCCCTCGCAGCCGATGCACGGCCTGGCCGTACGCGCCTGGCCGAAGTAGATGCTGCAGCAGGGCTCCTTGAGGTCACCCCGCTGCCGCACCATACCGCCGCCGGCTCCGTGCTTCTCGCACTTGCCGGAGGAGTTGCGCGCACACTTTTCGAGCAACGCCATCGCGTCCTCCTAATTGGACAAATCACCTGAAACAAATCGTCAGGCGGTCTCTGAAAGAGACACTTTATAATAGCAAACTTTACCAAAAAGGTCAATGAACTCTCGCATTTTGCCGCTTACAGTAGCTCAGGTATTGGGCTTTAGGTAGTTAGAGAGCATAAAGCTTGACGGTTAATATGGTTAAAGTGGTTAAGACGGTTGTTGCGATAACCAACTTAACCAAGGCGAAGCCGATCAACCGCTTTAACCAGCTAACAGCTAATACCTAAAACCTAATACCTATGCCAGCAATGAGCGCCAGGTAAAGAGTTGAATGTAAGACTGAGCAATATGTGTGTTCAATGTGATAAAATGTAACTATGCGTATTGGAATCGACGCGCGATTTTTCGGTCCACGCACGGGCGGTGGCGGCCTTGGGCGCTATGTCGCTGAATTAGTGACCCATTTGCAGCAAATTGACCGGGTAAATGAGTACGTTCTTTTTCTGCGCCAAGAAAATTTTCATGATTGCGTAATAACCAATAGCAACTTTTCTAAAAGACTAGTTGATATCCCTTGGTACTCCTTGGCGGAACAGCGTTACCTGCCAAGGGAAATTGCAGCCGCTAAAGTCGATGTCATGCACATTCCGCACTGGAATGTTCCTCTCTTCATCAAGACGCCTTTTATTGTGACTATTCACGACCTCATTTTGCTAGAAGACCCGGCTTCTGCCCACGCCACTACTCGCGGCTCTTTGGTGCACGGAGTTAAATATTTGGGCTTTAGGTTTGTTTTAGAAAATGCTATTCACCGTAGTCGGCACATCATTACGGTCAGCGAGGCCACTAAGCGCGCCACTTTACGTCATTTTAGAATTCGTCCAGATAAAATTTCGGTTGTTCATAATGGTGTTACGCCGCCACCAGTCGGCGGGGGAGTTGTGCTGCGCAACTTAGGTGTAGTTGAACCTTACATTTTAGCTGTTGGCAATCATTACCCGCACAAAAATTTAGCTACTTTAATCCGCGCCTTTGCAGCGGTTCATAAGGCTCGTCCCGATTCCAGCTTGGTGTTAGCTGGTCGCGTTGATGCTTTTACTAAAAATTTAAAGCAAGAAGCACGCACTGCTGGGTTGCCTGAATCAGCTGTGCGTTTTGTTGATTTGCCAACCGACGAAACCATTGGCGCTTTGTATCGCCATGCGGCTTTGCTTGCTTATCCGTCTAAAATAGAAGGCTTCGGTTTGCCGCCATTAGAGGCCATGCATTGCGGAACCCCGGTAATGGCTTCCGATATTCCAGTATTGCGCGAACTCCTTGGCGAGGCCGCTAAGTTTGTAGATCCAGACGCCGAAGAAGACATGGTACAAGTCATGATGGACGCGCTAGATAATCCTGCAGAGCTTGCGACCATGGCCGAGCTCGGCAAACAGCAGGCTGCAAAATACAACTGGGCCAACACCGCTAAGCAAACGCTAGAAGCTTACTTGTCATTTGGTATTCGTCGCTTGTGAAGCCTCGCTCACGCCAAAAGCCAAAAACAGCACAGCCGTCTTCCACGGCTAATTTAGGTGATCAAGCTTTAGCAAAAAACAAGCATTTAAAAACAATCGATGACGGCGCTAGCTTGCCAATTCAGTTGGGCAGAGCAGAAGTTTCACCGTACATTGTTCGTTTAACCAGCTCCGGCCAGGAACCGCGGGCTTTTGCCGCCACCACCGATGAACTAAAAGCTTTAGCTGATAGCTTTGTAATTGATTACGATGACCAACCAGACGAAGCGCCGTTATGTTTCGCCGAGGACGCTGGCCAGGGCTTACGCCTGCAGCGCGAAGAAGTGCAAGCGCAATTACGCGAACCAGAACGGGTCATCGCTTTAAAAATCGTTCCCTTGGCGCCACCTCCGCCATCTGTTGTGTCTGCTAGCGGGCAACCGGGTTTGGACGACCTGCTAATTGAAGAGACCATAGACATTTCGCCACTGCCAGCCATGCCCTTGCCGCCACCGCCCCCAGGTTATTCGTTAGCTGTGGCCGCGGTAGAGGCTGACCCCATTCCCGCGCTAGTGGTGGAGCAAGTTGAGCCAGTGGTCGCAGTTAAGCGTGCACGAGTGTTTGCGCCGGGAGTTTGGCAGCAGTCTTGGTTACGCGGCGCCGTGGCTTTTGCTGTGCTTTGTTCGATAGTTAGTTTCCCATTGCATGCCTTGCGTGTGGTTGCATCCACGGAAAACGTGGGTAGTACCGCCGAAGACGCCAGTCGAGCGGCGCTCGGCGAGTTTATGCGCGGTGCAACTTCTTTGCAGGGTGAATCGTATTCAACTGCCGGTGGTGATTTTGCGGCCGCAGCCAAGGGCTTTGCTTCGGCCGAAGCTTCGCTCGATGATTTGCATGCTGCGGTGGCTGGTTTGATTAACGTGATTCCTTCCACTGATCGTACCTACACTACCGCCAGGGCATTGGTTACGGCTGGCAAGGAATTTTCAGAAACGGCTTCGTTAATGAGCCAGGGTGTGGCTGATTTAGACAACCATCCGTCTTTTGATGTGGCTACCAAGGTAGATTTATTGGCCGCTTATGCTTCGCAGGCCTTGCCACACGCTCGTTTAGCCTCCGCTGCCTTGCGCGATGTTGATCCAGAGCTAATTCCGGCCGATGTTGGCGACAACGCTGACTTACTTTTAAGCACGGCGCCAAAACTAGTTGCGTCGTTAGAAGAATTTGTGCGCTTTGCCCATGTGCTAACAGTGCTTTTGGGTCATGAACAACAAATGCGCTATCTGGTGTTGTTTCAAAATAACACCGAGCTTCGCCCTACGGGTGGTTTCGTTGGCAGCTTTGCTCAGCTAGACGTAGATGGCGGCAATATTGTGGATATGAATGTGCCTGGCGGCGGTACTTATGACCTGCAGGGTCAGTTAACTGCCTTTGTCGCCGCGCCAGGACCTTTGCAACTGCTCAAGGCACGTTGGGAGCTGCAAGACGCCAACTGGTTCCCAGATTTTCCAACCTCGGCTAGAAAGTTTCAGTGGTTTTATGGTCAGGCAGGTGGCCCAACGACCGACGGAGTCATCAGCGTTAACGCCACCTTTGTCGCCGATTTACTTGCTATCCTCGGACCAGTTGATCTACCGGGCTACGATCGAACATTTACGGCTGAAAATTTCATTTTTGAACTTCAAAAAATCGTTGAACTTGAATACGACAAAAAAGAAAACGCGCCCAAGGCCGTGGTCGGTCAACTGGCCCCAATCTTGCTAGAACGCTTGACCGAGGCCGATACGCCAACTTTATTGGCTGTGCTAGAAAAGATGGGTGAGGGCTTGCGCAACAAAGACATCATGCTGTTTTTTAACGATAACGATCTCCAGGCCACGGTGCAGAGCTTGGGTTGGACAGGCGAAATCAAAGAAACCTCCGGAGACTACTTGCTAGTAGCTAATACCAATATCGGTGGTGGTAAAACGGACGGCATTATAGATCAAAACGTTGACTTGAAAATTGCTGTAGCCGATGACGGCAGTATTGAGCACACGCTAACGGTTACCAAGACGCATCGCGGCATGAAGAACACGGTTTTCACTGGTGTCAACAACGTCGATTATTTACGTGTTTATGTGCCGCAGGGTAGCGAGTTTGTTTCGGCTAAGGGTTTTGAAATACCCGACGAAGAGTTATTCGAAACACCCGAAGTACCGCTGAATCTAGACGAAGACTTGGCCCTTGAAATGCGTAACGTACGCAAAGACAACGCCACGGGTACAGATATTTGGGACGAGGCGGGTAAAACCGTCTTTGGCAATTGGATGCAAACCGCTCCAGGCGAAACGCAGGTGGTGGTCATCACTTATCGTACCCCGCTTAGTTTAGCCGCGGAGCAACCAACTCTGGCACAATCAGCGGCCGGACGCCTTGGGCTTAGTACAAACACTGAGCCATATTCAATTTTCGTTCAAAAGCAACCGGGTGTAATATCAAGAAACACGCATGTCGAACTAACTTTGCCGTCAGACCTTGTTTCTAGTTGGACGTCGTTTCACGCTGCCAATAGTTTAGCTGTCGATATAGATAATAGCCACGATGCCTTCTTGGGTTGGATCCTTGAGCGTCGCTAGTTGCATATGCCGTTGCACCACGAACATATACCCGGCCACATGCCGAAAAAAAATGGCAAGGGAGGCAAGCTGCCGCCACCGCCACCAGCTAACGGCCACCAGCTAACGGCCAAAAGCCAAAAGCCACAGGTCAGCACCAAAGAAGCCTCGCTCGACGAAGGCCTGCGAGCAATTTACGGTGACGACCGTAGCGACTTGAAAACTGTACTGCGCGAGCCACGATCGTTTACCAAATTGCTGACCAGAATTGTTTTAGCGTTGGCTATTGTGGCCGCCGTATCTTACGCAGCATTTTTTGTTTACTCTACGTTCATTAGCAAACCGCAGAGCGATCGTCCTCTGGTCATGAATATTAACGTGCCACCAGACATCAAGAGTGGCGAGCGAGTGCAGTTGGTAATTGCCTACCAAAACCCGCGCCGTACCCCGTTGGCCTCATTGTCGCTCGACGTTAATCTACCAACTGCTTTTGAATTAACTAGCGCCATGCCAGCGCCCACTAACCCAGATAATTTTGAATGGACTATCGGCAGTCTTGGGCCGCAATCCGACGGTCAGATTTTGCTCGATGGCGTTTGGCGAACTAGCGTGCCGGCAACGACCACTATTCAGGTTCTAGCTCACTATCGACCGGCTAATTTTAATGCTGACTTTAGCGACATCGCAACGGCTACGATTACCACCATAGCCAGTACCGGTACCTTGGAATTGCAGGGCCCGAAAGAAGCTACGCCAGGTCAAACCGTTGATTTTAGTGCGGCGCTTACCAATACTGGTAGCGAAACCATGCCCACGCCTAGCTTTGAGCTGTCTTTGCCCACGGGCTTTATTTTAAGCGCCAGCACGCCAGAATTGCCGTCGGGCCAAAAGCCGCGTTGGGACTTGCCAGATATTTTGCCAGGCGAACAGGCCACAGTTACCTGGAGTGGTTCATTTGCTTCAGATACTTCTGACGTAGCTCAATTTTCTGGCCAGCTACTTCTGACCGACGATTCACTTGATCTGCCGCAGGCCTCGGGTGAGTGGTTTGTAAATGTAGCCAATAGCAACTTGGGTTTAACAGTTGTTGCTAACGGTGCTAACGATCTAGCCACCACCAGCCCTGGCGATGTGCTCCGTGTAGCGGTCAGGGTAGAAAACGCAGGCGACAGTGACCTGATAGATGCTTCTGTATTGTTAGATTTTCAACCCGGCAAGGGGTTGCCTATAGTCTGGGACCAAGCCATGCTGGCCGGCGGTACGCTCACTGCTGATGGCGTTAAGTTTTCTAACTCAGTAATCGGTATTATTGCTCCCGGAGAAAAGAAAAGTTTCAGTTTATCGTTCCCCATCGCCAAGACTCCAGCAGTCACCGACGTTGATAGCTGGACGATTGTGGCTTTTGCAACCAGTGCTGATACATCAATTCAGACTACGCCATTGACCGTGCAAATGAACGCTGCTCCCGCAGTGGTTTCTGAGGCGCGTTATTTTTCTGCCACCAACGCTCCACTCGGCGAGGGTCCATTGCCACCGACTGTCGACCAAACAACCATTTATCGATTCTTTTGGAACATCGGTGCTAGTCAGCATGATTTAGAAGACGTAGTAATGACCGCTACTCTGCCGCCAGACATCACTTGGTCAGATCGCGTCATTAGCAGTCACGGCAGTTTGGCTTATGACGACACCTCCCGTACTGTTCGCTGGTCAATGAGTCTTTTGCCGGCTGGAGAATCAGCTGCCGCTGAATTTTCTTTGGCCGCCAAGCCTGGTCAAGAAGACTTGGATACTTTCATTAAACTACTATCTGCCGCATCGTTTATTGCTAGGGACGGCAAAACTAACGTGTCGCTAGCCATGGAGGCGCCAGAGCTAACAAGCGAACTGCCGACCGACCAAGCCGCTGCCGGTAAGGGTACGGTTATCGGCGAGTAACCTGGGCGACGGCTTGCAGCGTGGCTGCAGCCGTTCTTTCCCAGGTATAGCGCTGAGCTTGCTCTAAGCCGCGCATACGACGTTCAGCAAAAGCTGAGGTTTTCTGTTCGGTAGCCACCACTAGCATGGCCCGGGCTAAGTCATTAACGTTAAAGGGGTCAACGAACAGTGCATTATTGCCCAAGATGTCTGGCAAGGAACCTTGCACGCCTGTAATAACCGGCACTCCGCAGGCCAGGGCTTCGAGTGGGGGCAGTCCAAAGCCCTCATAAAAAGAAGGGAATAAAAAGGCAGTTGCGCCGCGCATCAGCGCGGGCTTATGTTTTTCTGGTACATAGCCAATAATCCAAATGTCATCACGATAAGCGTGATTGCTTAACAGTCTGTGAAACTGCCGCATCTTCCAGCCATCAGTGCCGGCCATAACTAGCGGGTAGGGAGCACCACCGGACTGTCTGTATATGCCGTACGCTTCCAAGATAGCTTCTTGATTTTTTCGCGGTTCCTGGGTAGCGAGCGTTAAAAAATACGGTCTATTAAGATCGTACATTGCCCTGAAAGAACGATCCGAAGGCTGCTCTCTAGGGGCAAACAAAGTCTGATCAACTCCAAGCGGTGTCACGGCTATTTTGTTTGCCGGCAGACCCCAGCGTAGCTGCAAATCATTGGCGGTATTTGCTGATACGGCCAGTATTTTGGCGGCGCCCTCAGCTAGCCCACGAATGTTTAGCAATCGTTGGTACGCGTGCTCTTTGCGCGTAATAAATTGCGGAAACAGTTCAAAAGCCAGGTCGTGAATGGTTAACAGATAGGGCAGCCTGGTGGCAACAAAATCAAATTTAGGAAAAATCCAAACGTCCGGTGGCTCGGGTAAGAAATCTTCTAGTCGCGGTCCGAAGGGCGCCATGAAGCGCAGGCTAAGTAGACGGTTGGGGGTGTGTAGGTGATGGTGTTGAACATTCGGCAGGTCAATGCGCGGGACTCGCGCTAATGCTGCTGAGCTACCGCTGGCGAATAACGAAAATTTAACCTCCGGCGCTAAATTGGCCAGCGCCCTGGTTAGGGAGAGGGTATAGCTAGCGACTCCCGTGGGGTATTCGCCGGTTAGAGCTCTTATGTCTATGCCAACATGCATGTGGTATTTGCTAAGCTGCGCCAAGCATGGTGCGCCGATGCTCCCGCCATCGCTCATCAACGGCCTTGATTAATTCAGTGCGAAAAGTAGTTAGTGAGTATTGCTCAGCATGAGCGCGAATTTTTTTCGAGTCAAACTTGCGCTCGTCAAAACGCATGACTAAGTCAGCGATATCCTGCCATGTTTGGCGGTCAAACAACTGGCCGGTGACACCGTCTATGACCGTTTCTGTCGCTCCACCACGGCGGTAGGCAATTACTGGTCGACCGGCAGCCATCGACTCAACCACGGTAATCCCGAAATCCTCTTCTTGTGGATTGATAAAAGCGATGCTGTTTTCAAACAGGCGAGCGCGCTCTTCGTCGGTCACGCGACCTAGAAAGTCTATGTTTTTTCCGGCTCGACGCTTCAAGTCTTGTTCTACAGGTCCAGTGCCAAAGATTTTGAGTGGCTTACCAATCTTAGTAAAAGCATCAACCACCAGGTCGAATCGCTTGTACGACACCAGGCGGCCGCCGGCCAGGAAATAATTTTTTGGATTCTCAGTTACGTTAAATAAGTGTGTATCAACCGGCGGATAAATAACCGAGCTATCGCGACGGTAATATTTTTTTATGCGCTGTTCAACGGTGGCTGAGTTGGCAATGAAATGGTCGACGCGGGCGGCCGCTAGCTGATCCCAGGTTCGTAAGTGGTGCAACAGTAGCGGAAGCAAAAACTTAATTACGCCAGGCACTCTAAGCTCTTCCACGTAGCTTTCTTTGTCAGACCACAGGTAGCGTGTTGGCGTGTGGCAATAGCAAATATGCAAAGTATTTGGCCCAGTAATGATGCCTTTTGCAAAGCCGCTAGAGTTCGATATGACCACGTCATAGTCAGACAAATCGTAGCGTTCCGTGGCTAACGGCATAAGGGGCAATAGCCAACGGAAGGCGCGACGCGAAAATGGCAATCGTTCTAAAAAAGAAGGACGAATGTCCTTGTGTCCAAAAGCCCAGCCGACAGTTTGCGGATCATAGTGCAGAGTGTACGTTGGCGCATCGGGCCAAATGGCCTGCATAGCCGAAAGCACACGCTCTGCGCCACCGTACTGCACTAAATGATCGTGAACGAAAGCTACTTTCACAGGGGCAATTAAAATTACAGTATTCGAGTATTCGAGTCGTGCAGTATTCGAGTTGCAATGGATGTTGGGGCTCGAATACTTGAATACTCGACAACTCGAATACCTCGCTCTAGTACGCGCCCTTGCGCGATAACACGGTCAGCGGTGTTTTTAGCAGAATAACTACGTCTAACCAAGGACTCCAGTTCTCAATGTAGTGCATATCTAGACCGACTTCATCAGCAAAGTCAAGCTCGGCCCGGCCGCTGATCTGAGCCAACCCGGTAATGCCAGGCTTGATGGTTAAGACCTTGCGTTGCGCTGGTTTATACAGGGCTACTTCTTCTGGTAGGTGAGGGCGAGGGCCAACCAGACTCATGCGTCCAAATAGGACTAAATAAAATTCAGGAATTTCATCAAGACTATATTTTCTTATAAATTTTCCCACCCTTGTTACTCTCGGATCATGTTCAAGTTTAAACAGTGGCGTCCCTTCGCGCATGTTGCCATGTGCCTTTAGAAAATCTGGATCAAAACGATATTTATGAGCATCCCGCACCATGGAGCGGAACTTAAAATACGGAAACGGTTTACCGCCTTGGCCTATGCGCTGGGCTAAATCGCCATTCGGTAAGCGCCTAAACAGTATGCTTCCTGGTTGTTCGCAAAACAGCAGTATGGCAACCGTAATTTGGATAGGCAAGGTGAGCAAAATTAGCAGGATTGAAACGACGATGTCGAATACTCGTTTGTAAATTGCGCCCCACCCATCTAGCGGGGTAGTGGGCACCTCAATTACTGGCTGTCCTGCAAAGGTGTGAATGCGCGGTCGCAGGGTGCTGCCAGGAAACAGATCGGCAGCGTACAGAAAAGCTAAATGATTATTATCGGCGAACGTTTTAATAGCCGTAATCTCTTCTTTGCCAGCCTCGGGATTGGCTAATAGAATCGCATCAATGCCGGTAGATTTTTTAAGCTCAATAATTCGATGTTCGGTATCTGCGCCAAAGTGAGCGATGTGCAAAACCGGCGCGTAACCAATAGCTAAATGTTCGGCAAACCATTCTGCCAGCGCGTTACCGTTTTTTGTTTTGCCGACGATGGCTACTTTAGTAACCCCGACTCCAAAAAATCTTAGCGAGCGTTGCAGACCACGAATCAGCAAGCGTTCTGTGAAGACAAAGATTATAGCTAACACCCAAACGGCCAAAATTATAAAACGTGAGTCAAAAAATTCTCTTGAAAAGAAAGCGATAGCCAAAATTAAGGCAATGGCCGTAGATACAGCTAACAAAATTCTAGCCATTTCATCGGCTATGCTTCGCGGTCGAATGGCATACAAGCCAGACAAAGCAAAGACGCCTAAAAATATTAACGCTATCGGTAAAGCCAAAGAAACGTATTCGCGAAACGGCAGGTTGAACTGGATTGGCTTGATTCGCGTAAAGATATCGGCAAATCTAAGCGAATATGCGGTGATGGCTGCCGCTACCAGGGCCAGATAATCAAGCGGCAGTAGGGCTGCGCTAAAAGCTAAATTAACCCGCTTCATAATGAGCGAAGTTTAACATAGTTCGTGCTGATTTACTTCTTAACTTACTTAACATTTTACTTGTTTCAAACGTAGGGATTAAAACAACATCAAAATGTTTTACCAAAAAATTTGCTGTTTTATGATGTAAATCATCAATTAAAT
>CAZXUX010000004.1:4190-8637 GCA_964644265.1 uncultured Gammaproteobacteria bacterium | reverse complement strand
CGAAGTTTAACATAAAAACGCCCTTTAGGGGCGTTGTTATGACTCAAGGGAAGGTCGATAAGCCGAATTTTGTCTGTCGGGCAGTACATTGCGAACTGCGCCAACCGTGACCATGATCTATCTAGCCCCGACGTTGCCGTCGGGATCATGCGAGCAACCAAATTTGCTCTTGCACCAAACACCTCGTCGCCTTTCTTTGCCGAAGCTACGAAAGGCTATGAGGTGTCCCCCGAAGCTCTGAAGCCTTACGGCTGAGAGCGAAGAGGGAACGGGTTTGCCGCACCCAAACGTCACCGTCTGGGTGAGATACGTAGCGCTTTAGTCTTGCGACTAGGCACACCGCATCACGTTTCACCTTTGTTCATCATAGCTTGCGCCGTAGATGAAAAGAATGTCTCTGTTGCTTCATCCGCATCCTTTCGAATGTTTCAGAACCCAAGCATTCTTTAGTTTGCTCAGGACTTTCCCTAGGCTTCCGGCGGAGTTCAGGAACAGCGCACAATGCACGCTACCCAGTTCCTGAGCCCTGTCGTTATACCTGGTCGCCGTTAGCGACGTTTTGTCTCTACCCAATATTGCTACTGGGCGGGTGTTCGGACTTTCCTCCCCGCACCTTTTATGAATTCCGAAAGCTGTTTTCAAGCCTTCGCTTTAATTGTCCATAGGCTCTACCAAAATCTTTTAGAGCAAGTTCGCGTATTAAGGCGTCTTTTTTGCTCAAGAAAGCTTCAAAGTAGACAAGTTTCCAAGGCCTACGCAAACGTGTGTATGTTGACTTGCCATCATTGTGTTGCTGCAGGCGAAGGTCAACGTCACTCGTTTGTCCAATATACAGTTTGCCATCTCTTTCACTTCGAATGAGATAAACATAGTGCATAGTCCGGGAATTCATAAAAGGTGCGGGGCCATGGTCTAACCACCCTTGAGTGGGCTAACGATAGCAAATTTTACATAAAAATGCAACCCCGACGTCCTGCAGTTATCGACTGGAGTCGGGGTCCCGACCTCCAACCGCCCATTAAAGTTAATGTTGGAGCGTCGGAAAAAAAGCAACCCCGCACCTTTCTAGCCTTACAGGCTCAAAAGATGCGGGGCAGAGTTGTGCTAGGCCGTGACGGCCTTCTGCGCCAGCAGCACCCGGTGCAGCAGCCGCAGGAGATCTGCGGTCTGCACCTCGGCACCACCGTTCGGGCCGAAGTTGAGCAGCTCCTTGCGGAGTGCGTCGGCAGCCTTGGTCTGACCGAAGTCGTCCCACAGGCCGGCGGCCGAGCTGATCGCTACGACGGCCGCAGTCCGCGGTACGGTCGGCAGGTGGCCGCCAAGCGCGCGGACGTAGTCCTGGAGGCCGATCTCCGGCCGATCGGTCACCCGCTGCACTTCGGCGAGGCTCTTGACCACGCCATCGGGCACCTGGCCGAGGAGCGCCAGGATCAGCGTGTGGGCTGCTCCCACGATCGGCGAAATCCTGGGCGTGGACTCTGCCCGGCAGCACAGGAAGAGCAGGTGGTCGTACTGGCGCTTGCGGGTGATGCGATCCCGCAGCGAATCCCGCTCGTTACCGCTGACTACGGTCAGCTGATACTTTTTGCTCACTTTGTTGCCTTTACGCGCTGTAGCGCGAGTTGGGGGAGCGCTTCGGGGGAGAAACGCCTACATAAGTTAGCAAATAGCGGCTAACTGTCAATAAAAAACCCCGCACCTTCGACCGGTAGCGGGTACGTTGAGCGCAGGCGGCTACTTGCGCCGCTTGGCTAGTTTGCGGAAGCCCTTCCGGGCTTTATGCCGGTGTCTGTTCTTGTTGCGCGGCATCCCTAGTCGTGCGGGGATGCTCTCTCGTCGACTAGACGGTCGGTGAAGAATGAATGTTCGGCTATGAGCTGACATTCGGTAACCTCTGCAGATAAATCCGCACATTACGTGGGGATTTTGGTAACAATGCCACAAAGTTTACAGTTTGAAAAGAAAGCAGCTCCCTTGCGCGCACGGCTGTCGGCTTGGCCGACTAGCAGGGGTGCTTGTGCGCGCAAGAGAGCTGCGAAGCGAAGTCTCAGGTGTCCTCGGTCGGCCGCTCGCTCCAGATGGCCATGAGCTGCAGCATGCAGCTCGCGGCCAGAGTCACGAGCAGCCCCCACAGCACCGGCGCCGGCAGCACGATCGCCGGCATCGTCAGGGGGTGCGCGCTCGGCAGGATGTCGTGCACGTTGCTGCACGACAGCACGACCGCCGTCACAAAAGAAGTAACGAAGCAACTCAGGTGCAGAGTGCGAAGCATCAGAAATTCTCCCGATTGTGAAGTGGAAGGAGCTACCCGTCTTCCAGGAGCTCCTTGATTCGCTGGTCGAGCTTGCGGATCGCTTCTCGCGCCTCCACAACCTCGCCGGCCTCCTCGGGCGGCAACTTCGTGCGCCCGTGCCAGCACTTCTCGATCACGCTCGCGTAGAGCGAGCGCTCCTCTCGAAGTCGCTCGATTTCCTCTTTCACAATTCCTCCAGGAGGAATAGATCCTCCACGGTCTCGGCCAGCTCTTGCGACCACCTTTCCTCCAGGTAGTCGCGATGTCGCTCGATGATCGGATTATCAGTCTTACGACCGAGCTGATCTTCGAGCTGCCGCTGCCGAGCGAGCAGCTCGGCGAGACGTTCATGTTGCAAAGCAACCTCCGTAATTGTCCCATCAGACAGCACAACTAGTGTTCTGCTTACTGATGAGCCGCCGACCCCGCACCTTTTTCAGCCTAGGCTGTCAAAAGGTGCGGGGTCAGCGGTAGCCGGGTCGTTGCTCGTTGCCTTAGTGGTAGACGAGCAGATAATAGATTTCGTTCGGCGTCATGCCGGCGAACAGGTACATGGCCGTGAGCGGTACGCTCGCCGCCACCACCAACCCGAACACTGGGAACAGCGCCCCTCGCAGGATTTCGATCATCTTACCTCCATCATTCAGCACAACTAAGTCATGCGGAATGACGGAAGGTCGAGGCGTGTCGCGCCGGGCGCAACATCTCGACCACGAGAGCTAACGAAAGGCACCGGCCTCCGTCAGCTCCTTGAACATGCGCCGTTGGGATTCCGTGAACCCCATTTTATTCCTGGGCTCTTCTTCCAGAAGGTCATCAAAGTCACTCAGCCTGAGAATCTTCTGGAAGAGCTCCAGAGAGTGTTTCGACTCCTTTGCCCACCGGCCGCCGCCTTCGAATGCCGACCTTGAATTCAGTAAGACATCGTACAGGCGGTACATCCGACCGCCGGGCTCGGCGCTCCTGTACTCGAGCCTCAGCGTTTCCACTGCGGTGAAGAACGTCTGCCAGTCGAAGCTGGCCATTGCGGGCTGGTCGGTTTCGACCATTTGTCCTCCCATCGTTCTGCACCATCAGCGATGATGACGAACGATTGGCGGCCGAGGGAGTCGCACGGGACTCCACTCGGCAAGTTGTCAGGCGATGGCTTCGACGGCGTCGCGGCGCTGGTAGATGGCCAGCGCGGCCACGGCGAGGCGCTGTTGCAGTGCCTCGATCTCCTCCTCGAGCCGGAGGAAGCGCAGGAGCACTTCGTGCGCACCCGCCCACTCCCCAGTGCTCTTGAGGTGCTCGTGTTCGAGCGCCAACTTGTGCAGCCGGCACCGCATCTCGGTCAGCGACTGCGCTTCCTTTGCACCCATCGGACACCCCCATGTGGTTGAAAGACACTACGAAACGCCAGCGACAATAACAAAAAAACGCCCTTTTGTCAAGGGCGCTCCTTAGTTTTATTTGCTAATATTAGCTAATAAAATGCATTATTTTACGCTCAAACCCAGGCACTTTTTTACTTCTTTAATCTTTGAATTGGCTACTGTTTCTGCTTGTTCACTACCTGCCTTGAGGACCTTTTCTAGCTCATCCTGATGCTTTAATAGACCCTTTATTTCAGCTTGTAACGGCTCTAAATACACCACAAGAACCTCGGCCAAATCCTCCTTTAGCTCCTTCATGCCCTTGCCCTCGTACTGCTTGGCAATGTTGACCATCGATTCCTTAGTAACAAGGTGATAAATGGTTAGTAGGTTCTTCAGGCCAGGTCGGTTGTCGTCTACAGTAATAGTTCGCTCAGAATCAGTTACCGCCGACTTGATTTTCTTACGAATGGTCTCGGCATCGTCCATGAGCGAGATGTAGTTTTTAGCCGAAGCGGCGCTCTTGCTCATCTTAACTTCGGGATTATCTAGTCCAAGAATCCGACCGCCGGTTTTTGTAACTAGCGGTTCCGGAATAGTAAAAACATCGTTTTGAATTTTTTTATTAAAGCGAGCGGCAAGATTGCGCGTTAGTTCAATGTGCTGTTTCTGATCTTCTCCTACAGGAACCGATTCGGCATCGTAAAGTAGGATATCCGCAGCCATGAGCACCGGATATGTGAATAGACCGACCGAGATTAGATTATTTTTTTGCGCTTCTTTTATACGATCAATCATT
>CAZXUX010000004.1:0-4180 GCA_964644265.1 uncultured Gammaproteobacteria bacterium | reverse complement strand
TTTGCAAATTTATCATCTAATAAAGTTGCAACGAGTTTAGTTTTAGTTTCGGTATCAGTTTTTTTATCACCAATTACTGCCACAAGATGATCTGAAATAGTTTCCTTTACTATATTGCTGATTATTTCATCTAAGGCTTTTTCGGCAACGGAAGACTTATCCTTGAACTGCGTCATTCGTTCTAATTCACCAAACTTAGTCATTGTTTGCAGAATCCAAGCCAGTTCGGCATGCGCCGCAATCTGCGACTGTTGAAAGAGCACAGTCTTTTTAGGATCAATACCAGCCGCCAGATAACAGGCTGTAGCGAATAGAATATTTTCGTGCAGTTTCTTTGGATCCTGCGGCACGGTGATGGCATGAAGATCAACCACCATCATAAACAGGTCGTTGTCTTTCTGCAGGTCTACAGCAGGCTTTAGAGCGCCAAAGTAGTTGCCGATGTGGAGGATATTGGTGGGTTGAATGCCGGTGAGAATTCTCATACTTTATTTACACAGATAGTTTACAGGGCATTAACGAATTTTACACAGATGCAGTGTGAGCTTTACGATCGTTAGTGTAAATAATGCGCTGAAAATAGAGAGAAGGCAAGCCAAAATTAAGCAGATAGCCTATTTCGATGTTTGAACACTTTAAATAGTCTCTAAGCTGAACCTCGTGAGCTTTTGCAGGATAGGAAGTAGCTTTTAGTTCAACGATGATTTTTCTCTCTACCAGTAGATCAGGTTGATACCAACCAAGAGAGCGTCGAGTGTCGGCAGAGAATATCTCGATCTTCGGCTCCTGAACAAAATCTATGTTATTTAGTTTGAGTTTTTCGGCAAGAGCTCGTTGATAAATGATCTCTTTATGGTTAGAGCCGTATGTAGTCTGTACATCCATTGCAAGACCAATGAGCTCGTAACTCAATTCTCTTTGTAAATCAATTCTTTCATTCATAACATTCTTTAAATCAAAGACCCCCATGAGCGGGGATCGATGAATTACATCTGTGTGAAATCTGTAAGAACAAGTTTCACCTCTGTGTAAATGAGGTTGAATTTTAGACCTCTACCAAAACCGGTAAGATCATTGGTCGACGCTCTGTCTTAGTAAATAGATATTTACCAAGTTCATCGCGAATTAGACCTTTGACCATGTCCGGATCAAGTGGGGTTTGCGGGTTCTTGTCTTTTAGAATTTTTTGCAGATAGATGCGAGTAGCAGCAATGAATTCCTTGCTATCTTTCATATGCAAGAAACCGCGGCTCACAATATCTGGTGAGCCAACAAGCTGACCGGTCTTTTTCTCCATCTGAGCAATGACCACAATCATGCCGTCTTCAGCCAAGGCCTGACGGTCGCGCAGCACCACTTGCGACACATCACCAACGCCAAGTCCATCAACGAACACGTAGTCGGTTGGGATCTTTTCCTTGGTTAGCTTAGCTTGATTTACGCCCTGGGCGTCTTTCCACAATTCAACAATTTGACCGTTGTCTGCCACGAAAACTTTTTCTTCTGGGTACTGCATGCTGTAGGCGACTTCGGCGTTTTCACGCAACAAGAAGTGGTTGCCTTCAATTGGCATGTAGTAGGTTGGCTTGAACAACGACAACATTAGCTTGATGTCCTCTTTCATGGCGTGGCCACCGGCGTGGACGTCCATGATGTCCTTATGAATAATCCGGGCACGCTTACGGTAGAGGGTATCCTTTAGTCGTTGTACTGAAGCCTCGTTACCCGGAATAACCGAGCTCGAGAAGATGATGGTGTCATCACGATCAACTTTGACGTAGCGATGTTCGTCATTGGCAATGCGGGCTAGGGCAGCACGCTTTTCGCCTTGGGCACCGGTACAAATGATCGTTACTTTTTCGCTCGGATAATCATTAACCTGCTCAATCGGAATGATCGACTTCTGGTTTACCTTGATATAGCCAAGCTCTTTAGCAATTTCAACGTTGGTTTTCATTGAATAGCCATCAAGCGCAATTTTACGACCAAGCTTTTCAGAGATCTCCATGATCTGCTTAACGCGAGACAACAGAGAGGCAAAGGTACCAACAATGATCCGGCCTTTTGCTTTAGCGAATATGCCTTCAAGTTCGTCACCAATGATTTTTTCTGATTTTTGATGGCCATGACGGTCAGCGTTGGTTGAGTCACCCATGAGTAGGGACACGCCAGCCATACCGACCTGAGCAATTTTGTGGAAATCAGCCGGCACAGTGCCCACCGGGTGATAATCGAACTTCCAGTCACCAGTGTGACAAATGGTGCCACCCGGAGTTTCAATCACAATACCGGCAGAGTCTGGAATGTTGTGGTTAATATGGAAGAAGTGAACTTTGAACACACCCAGCTGCAAGGTGCTAGCAATGGTGATTGGTTTAACGTTCACTTTTGATTCCGGAAAATCCGTTTGACGCTTTTTAATAATGCCAGCGGCTACCGGTAGGGCATAAACAGTCGGGTTGCCGATGTTTGGAATAACGTGCGGAATAGCACCAATGTGGTCGTAGTGACCATGGGTGATAATTACGCCACGAACATTTTTCTCCTTACCTTTTAGGTAAGCCATGTTCGGAATAATGTAGTCCACGCCCGGCATGTCTTCGTCCGGGAACTGTAAGCCCATGTCAATCAAGATGATGTCATCTTTGTATTCAATCAACGTACAGTTGCGACCAACTTCTTCCAATCCGCCAAGCACAATAACGCGAACTTTGTCGTCGTTATGAGATGGAATGATTGGTGAGTTAGCTGGCACGCCGCTCTGGGCGCTTTCTGGTCGTGGGGCACGACCCTGACGAAAGCCTCCACGATTGCGGTTACCGCGTGGGGCGTGTCCGCCTGGTCCACGATGCGGGACTGCCGCAGGACCTTTGTTTGGTCCGCCGTGGCTAGCCGGTCGTCCATGGCTTTGTCCCTGACCAGCTGCTGCTGGTCCCTGGCCCTGACCCTGTGGTCGGTTACCACGGAACGTATTTGGTTTAAAATTTCCCATAATTATCTGTCGAATATGTAATGGAAAAATCCATCACTTAAGTCTTAAATAGATTCTGACAGTTGACTAACGTCGCTTTCGCAACACCACTCAACTAGCAGTATCAGTAGCAATCTCCCAAGCCCTTCATATTTGCGCTTCTCGAGCCCAAGCTGAAAAACGAATTTAAACGGCCAAATACAAGGAACGACGAGGAGCGAAGTGAGGCGTACTGAGCCGTACGGTGAACGAGCACCGGAGTCGTGACGCAGTAGTTGGTTGTTTAAATTTGTTTTTCCCCTGGTGCGGATGGAGAGACTCGAACTCTCAAGGTCGTGAAACCATGGGCTTCTGAGACCCACGCGTATACCAATTCCGCCACATCCGCGCGAATAAAACGTATCCAAGTTCGACGATCTTCTGCGTCGCGTCTCCGGTCCTCCTTCAACGTACCATTAAGTACGCCTCAGTCGGTCCTCGCCGCTCCTTGAACCTCGCCGAACTTAATACGTTTTATCGGTCACCAATCGTGAGCCAATGCGCACCTGTAAAAGATCTGGTAAGAAAACTCGCTTAAGTTGATGGACTTTCGTGAGTTGAAAATCTGCCAACTTAATAGGTTTTCATAAGCACCACTTGTTCAGTCGTTAGAGACAAGCATCTCCTAACTGAGCAAACCTAAAAAGTCTTTTCTGTACGTTGTCGGTAAATCACATTGGATCGTTGCTTAAAAGAAGCTTGTGACACACGAAGAGATAAGGGGAGAATATACCACGAACACAGTATTTGGTCAACTATTTCTTTAAGGCAGGAACGGTTTTTAAGTACCATTCATTGACCTTGGAGAAGCGATCCGCTGGGCTGGAAAGTAGCGGAATGCTGGCGTTTTTTAGGCCCGCTGGGAAAACCAGAGGAACCGTTGACTGGTATAGGAATACGGCGGCCACCGGCTCTTCAATTGCCGCTGCCAGCGAACTGTAGGCGCTTGTTCTAGCGTTAACGTCAGCTGTTGCGCGAATGGTAGCAATGGCGTCGTCAGCGCCCTTGCTAATGAGCTGGCTAACGTTCAGCCCGGGGTGGGGTGCCTGCGAAGAGTGCCAGAATGGATAGGGGTCTGGAAAGACTCCATACTGGGCTCCAGCCAAAAGTATATCGTAAGAACGATTCTTTAGAACCGCGCTTTCAAAAGCAGTGCTGCCAACTTTTGTC
>CAZXUX010000003.1:27704-36657 GCA_964644265.1 uncultured Gammaproteobacteria bacterium | reverse complement strand
GGGCTAGTGTTGTACCGGTCAAAAAACCGGTGCGGGGATGATGACCAAACAAGCGCAAAATTAGACCGACGACGATTGGGTTAACTAACAAAATCAGGCCGCTAAAAGCTGCGGCGGGCAGGAGCGTGGGTACAAAATTGCTACTGCTTAAGGTTAATGAGGCACCCAACACGACGAAAAATAAAACCACAAAAAAGTCGCGTAGCGTTCTGATTTTGGCTTCGATTTCGTGCTGAAATCCCGTGCCAGCCAAACTAACACCAGCCAATAGGGCCCCGATTTCTATACCAAAACCCAACAGTTGTAGGGCTGATGCCACGGCAAAGCACCAAGATAAAGCCACTAAAAATAGCAGCTCCTGTGAATGAGCGGCGTAGCGGAACAAGTGCGGCACTACAAAACGAGCTAGCAACCACAGCACACCAATAGCTAAAGCGGCTTTGCCAAACGATATGGTCAAAACTTCGCCTAGCGAACCGCCGTCTATGTAAGCGGCCAGCACCAGTAGCAAAATCATGGCTAGCAAGTCTTGCAGCAGCAAGATGCCGACTGCAATGCGACCGTACAGGCGATCGATGTCTTCAAGATCAGCCAACAGCTTAACGATGATAATGGTGGAAGAAAAAGAAAAGGCTACTCCTAAAAATACGCTGGTTAGTAAGTTGAAATGCAACAGTTGAGCCAAACCAAAACCTAAAAGCGAAACCACGACTACTTGGGCTAGGCCACCAAAAATAGCTACTGCCCCGACGTCTTTGATGTTGCGCCAGTTTAGGTTTAGTCCGACGACAAACAGCAACAAGGCAATACCAAAGGAAGACAGGGTCTCGAATTCATCTAGGTGAACAAAACCAAGCACGCTTGGCCCGATAATCATGCCACTAATCAGGTACGCCACCACTAGCGGCTGACGCAACTTGTAGGCGATCATGGCCAAAACACTGGCCGTTAAGATGACCGCCGCGACTTCTAAAAATAACTCGTTGAACATAGCCTCCTTTTACTGGGAGCAGTATAGCATTGCGCTGGCCGTTGGCTGTTAGCCGTATACATTGCACCCGAGACGTATTGCGTAATGGTCGCTCCAGACCCTGAGTAACGACGAAGGGTCTATCATGTGGAGTTCGGAGCAAATCAATACACCACTTGATAGACCCTTCACTTTCGTTCAGGGTCGTCTCAGACGAACGGCTCCAGCGCTATGGCGATGGCACGGCAACCGAGTTGCGGGGATACGGGCCGTGCAGCTTAACTGGAGTTACTAGGTCGTCGCCGCTGACTATTTGGTAACCAAGCGGAATCAATAACCTGTACAGATCGGCAAGACTATGCCCGCTCCGAGCTTCGAAGTCTGGTAAGGTTTCAAAATATATGACCGGCTTGGCTTTTGTTATTAATTCTATGGCACCCGACAAAACTTCGTATTCCATGCCTTCGACGTCGATCTTTATTACATCTACCCGCTCAATTCCCTTTTCTTTAGCCCAAGAGTCGAGTGTTATGACCTCGACCGGGGTGCCGGTGGCATGAAGCAGCGAGGCGTTGCCGCGATTGTGCGCTTCTTCTTGGTAATAAAATTTGCCTGGACTACTACCCAAGCCGTACGGGATTACTTCGGTCATGCGCTCAACGGCAGGATTAAGCGCCAAGTTAGCTCTGAGCCTGGCAAGAATCGGTGGACCAGGTTCAAAAGCGAAAATTCTGCCCTGCTCGTTCATTGCTCTGGCGGCAGCTAGCGTAAAGGCTCCACAGTTGGCGCCAATATCAATAAAGGTCATGCCCGGCTTAAGAGCGTGACGCAAAAACCGCATCATCATGGAATCGTATTCGCCAAACAACCACAAGGTTGACTCGATGGGATAAGTCGAATCAATATGAAATTGATAGCGGCCCAAATATTTTTGTAAAATCTCCCGCCTGCCCGCCGGCAAATGCCGAGCAAAAAACCAGGCACCGTGCCCTGTGCCAAAAACAACCGCGCGAGCCAGATGTTTATAGAGACGTTCCTTAAAACCAAAACTAGCCATAGGTCGGGAGCAATATAGCATTTTTTTGGCTTATATTCTAGCAAAAATGCGCATCTGGGGACATCCACTACTGTGTCCGGTGAGGCGCGATATAGTTAATGTTGCCTCTGCAGGGCTGTGACTACTAATTCATTACATTAAGCGTATATGACACACGACGATAAGCCCAAACCGCAAACGCAACTCAATCCGCCCGACGAGCAGAAGTAGCAAAATCCAAAACATAAAAATCCCTTCGATAATACCGAAGGGATTTTCTTTGGTCGGGATTAGAAGGCCACAGGTATAACGAGCTGCGCGTCGTTAGCTGGCAGTCCGGAAGGGTTGTCTTTTTGTAATACCAGAGTTCCGGTACCGCTCGTCGGGGCGGTGAAGTTTAAGGTTACAGTGAACGGCACAAAGTTGGTGGTCATCCAGTCGCTTTGCGCTTGGGCGATGCCAGTGGTCAAAAGATTGTTGGCCGAGTCGTAGAGCCTAACTGGGAACGAGGCTTCAAAGTACCAGTTACCCCGCGCCTCACCCGTAACTACTAGCGGGCTGGCTACGGTGTCGCCAGCCTCTAGAGAGTCGACGACTATAAGGTCAGACAAATCTGGCTCAACTGGTTCTGGTAGCTCCTCGACAAAAGTGCGGCCATCGGCACGGCACTGGCGTGGATACGATTCCATGATTGGGTTACCGGCGGCAGCGCACTCTTCGAACGAAGTTATTTCGGCCGGCGGAGTGACTAGCACTTCTTCTGGTTCTGATTGATTGCGGTAAGTAATATAGCCAGCGGCAGCAATGGCAATAATTACTAAACAGCCCGCCATGGCTAAAACAATGTTTTTAGTCATAATAATTTAATAAAGAAAAGTTAAATGTAGCTGTTTTAATCCAGTAAAGCTTAGCTGGCTTTGTGTTTGAAGTCTAGGGCGAGCGAATTTATACAGTAGCGTTGACCAGTGGGCGCCGGACCGTCGGCAAAGACGTGACCCAGGTGGGCTCCGCAGTTGGCACACTGCACTTCTGTACGCACCATGCCCATAGACAGGTCTTCTACTTTCTTTACCTTGCCCTGCGTGAGGACATCGTAAAAACTTGGCCAGCCAGTGCCGCTATCGAATTTGGTAGCAGAAGAAAACAGCTCTGCTCCGCAGTTCACGCACATATAGGTACCGGATTCGTGATTATTGGTGTACTTGCCAGAAAAAGGTGGCTCGGTGCCTTTCAAAAAACAAATATTTTTTTGTTCTGGGGTCAGGTTTGGGTTAATGACATCCTCCATAGTTATTGGACATTCGGCTTTTTAGCCTATAATATGGCTTTCGCTTTTTCATGTCTATCTTTATATGCTTGCAGGCACACTTAAATCCGTCTCTAGCTATGTTCGGCTAGCCGTCGCCCTGATCGCAACTCTTGGTTTAAGTCATTTTGCTCCAGAAATATTTTCGCTCTTTGCTCACAGTTCAGAGGCGGAATTGCTAACAACATTTTTTTCTATTGCCCTGATCTTCGTTTTGTCGTTTGGAATTTTTTATGTGGCTCAAGGCACTCCCCTGCCGAACTTTGTAATCGCTATCTTTTTTGGCTTGGCGGCCAAGCCGCTTTTGTTACCGGTCGTGGAAAGCCATGGTGCCATGGGGGCGCTAGTTGGCTTTGGCGCTACTTTGATTTTGTTCGGTGGCGGACTAGAGACACCGTTAAAAAACTTCTTACGTTTGTTTGGCAAGATCTTCGCCTTGTCGTTTATTGGCCTAGCCCTGACCGCGCTGCTCTTTTCTTTGAGCCTTAGCGCGCTCGGCAACTTTAGTACGGTTGGCGTGTCGGTAACTGCCGCCATTTTGCTGGGAGCGCTTTTGGCTTCGACTGATCCGGCGGCGATTATTCCGGTCTTAAAACATTTACGCTTTAAAAATCCGACTACCAAAGACTTGGTGATTTCTGAAAGCGCCGTCACCGATGTTACCGGTACTATTTTGACCCTGGCCTTTTTAACCCTGGCTGCAGCCGGTGCCCTTGATGGAACGGTCGCACAGGGTTACGCCAAAATTTTCTCCTTGGACACCGCCACCGCCCTGCTGCACCAGTTGGTCTTTGGGGTGGTGTTCGGCTTACTTGGCTTTGGCTTGCTGCACGTGCTAACCCGCTTTAAGGAGCAGCATGATCGTGAGTACGAAGCTGATTCAGCTTTCTTTTTGTTCATTCCGCTCATTATCTTTACCTTGGCTATTGCCTTTGGCGGCAGCGGTTATTTGGCAGCTTTTTTGGCTGGCTTGTTGTTTAAACTAACCGAGGGACTAAAAGAAACCGAGCGGTTCTTTAATCACACCATTGATGGCTTTTTTAAGCCCACAATCTTCTTGATGTTAGGCGCCTTGGTTGAGCCGTCATCGCTCATTACCTATGCCCCGTTGGGCTTGGCCGCGGCTGCGGTCTTTATGTTTGTTATCCGCCCGCTATCGGTGTTTGTTAGCCTGGCGCCTTTTATGGCCTTCGGTCGAGACAAGGTTAACTGGCGCGATATGCTGTTCGTGTCTTTTGTCCGTGAGACCGGAGCCATTCCGGCCGTGCTCTTGGTGACCGTAGCGGCGCTTAATCTTGAGGGTCTCGACGGCCTGGTGCCGGTTGGTATGATCGTGATTCTAGCTACGCTAATTATTGAGCCGCCGCTTACTCCGCTAATTGCCACTTGGCTTAAGGTAGCAACGCCCATCCCGCTGGCTCGCCACGCGGTGGCATCTGGCAAAGATTCGACTGTTGTCTTGGGTACTCGCGGCGATACTTGGCAACAACGCTTGCCATTCGTAGCCGAGTGGGCGTACACCCACCACGTACCGCACATTGTTCTGCTGGTTTGTTTGGAATACAAACACACTCCAGAAGCCGCTAAAGAGGTGGAGCGGGCGGCAAAGGCTTTCATGGAACAGCTGAACGCTAAAAACGAACGCAAGGGCCTGCCGGCTCAGGATTTCTCGGTAATGCTCAGCGAGGGTTTGCTGCAGGAAAAAATTGATCACATTTCTAGAACAGAAGAAAACGTAGTGGCCATCTTTGTGGGTCGGAAAATGTTAGATTTTCAGCTGGAAGAGATTAAGAAATTGTCGGTTCCCCTGTTCTTCATGCCCTAGCGGATGTGTTATTCTATGACTGAATATGGTTGTAGAAACTGGTCCACGGCCAGAGCAAAAAGCGCAGGCACAAAACAAGGTCAACGAAGTCGAAGCTGAGCTTCCCCGCATTGAGGCCTCGCTTGATTTTATTACAAACAAAGAAGAGCACGATGCCGCCGCTGAACGGCTAGCCGAACATGGCCTATTGAAGACACGTGAGGTGCTTGGTTCGTTAATGGATGAGATAACCATCTTTGCTAGTACAGCTTTGTTTTTGCTTGGCAAGAAAAAACGCGAGATGGGTGATCAAGATTGGAAAACTTTTCACGTAGCACCCGGCGACTTGGACGGTGCGGTGTCGTCAATGCAGGCTCTGGAGCGGATTCGTGAACGACTGGCGCGTATACCCGGAATAGAGTTTGGCCATAAAGAGTTGGTCACAGATGAAACGCGTCGCGGAGAGTTTACTGGTTTTTCAGGCCAAGACACATCTTTGCTGGCCGGACGTTTCCCCGTCGAGTTTAGGACCGTTGTCGACGGCGAAATCAAAGACGTGGTGGTGCCTTACGAATTTGAACTATTTTATAAAACCCGCATGGTCAGCGAGGAGGATCGTAAACATCCCCTTACTTACAAAGGGTTTAAATTTTTAGATCCCAATGCCCTGCTACGGCAGTACAATGAAAATCTTGAGTTTGAAGAAAAAACCGGAGCAACAAAAAAACTCGCCAAGCGTAGAAGAAACATTGAGGAACTCCGTACCTTGCGGCAGTCCGACGGATAACGACGTGGTATATTATTATTAATTATGGCCTTGCTTAGACCTGACCGACCGTTCCAGACCCGACACACCGAAGAGACTGGTTTTTTGGCTGCTATTCGTAAACGCGGTTGGAATGGATCAGAGGCCAAGCAGGCCACCGCAGAACACGAGGCAGGGCCGGCCACTGACCGTGAAAAGCTTTTAGCCGTGTTGCGTTCGCGTGTTTCTGGACACACTGAAGAGGGTTACGATCCGTACGAAACAACGGGCGAACTTGAGCGTCGAGAGAAGGCTTTATCTGATCCAGCCGGGCTCGGCGCGGTAATGAAAGAGCGCATAAGAAGTATTCCTGAACGGGCCCAAGAGTTAGCCGCCAAACAGGCTGAACCAGCCCCGCCCGCTACCCCGCGTATTGCTCGTCAGGCCGGACGAATGGCCGGAGCGATGCGCGAGCACTTAGCTAGCGAGCAAGAGCGAGTAAAAAAAGCTGGCTTTGATCGTCGTTTGGACATTGGAATTCGTGAATACGAAGAACGCACCAAGCCAGAACGTGAAAAGCGTTTACAGGAAGAACGCGAAGAACTAGAAGCCATTATGAGCGCGCCCAGCGGACCACGACGCGAAGTAACCGCGGCTGATGAACCGACTTTAGCAGAACGAACTACAGACCGTGATTTTTACGAACAACAACAGGCTCAAAAAGTCGAGCCCGATCAAGACGAAATCACTACCGAAGAAATGGCCGAAAGAGTTACGCGGGCCTCGCCCGCACATAAGCCAAGAGGCGCCCGTCGGCGAGAGCTGGAAAATCGTATAGAAATGCATCAGGCATTGAATGAACGGGCTGATAAGTTAGATTCTCTAGCGCAAGAAATGCGCGCCGCCGCCAATTGGTCACCAGCTGATCAAGAAGAGGTTCTAAGTATCATGGATGAATTTTTGCAAAGAGCGGCTAAGAACAAAAAATTGAAAGGTCAGTAAACCCAAACCCCGCGCCGAAACGCGGGGTTTGTGCGGTCCTGGGGCATGTACAAAGAAGCGTGGTGGGGCACTTGAGTCTAGTACCACCACCTGATGGGTTTTGTAAGGGGTATTAGGATATTCTGCCGAGAGCGATTTTGAGGCGGATGGGTCGGGGTGATTGAGACAAATGAGACACTATGCAGTGGATATGGGACATAACGCTGTTTAAGGGGTTTCGGCTTATATTCGCTATAAAAATAAATCGCGATTGTCCCAAGATAAAAAACGGCACCCCCCTAGTTGGGAGGTGCCAAGATTGTCGCCCGTGATCAGGCTAGTGCCTGATCAGTCCACCGTCTTCCCAGCAGTCGCCGGTGACGGTCCACTTCGAGAGGTCGAACCAGTTGATCTGACCAGTCGTCGACTTGTACAGGAACCAGTTCATCTCGTTGACGTTGCCGCCAAGGATGAGGGTGTACGAAGTCGTCGTCGGTACCCAGGTCTTTTTCGGCTTGCCTGACGTGTAGCCCGTCCAGGCTGGCGTCGGAGCGTTGGACCCGTACTCGAGGTACTTGCCGGAGCCCGTCGGAGCTACTCCGAAGATACCAGCCGGGATGTCACCGCTGATGGTGACATGGAGGTCGGCACCGACTTCATCACAAGTGATGGTTCCGACCGGCGTCACGGGCGGCGGATCGTGGGTGATGGTTCCTCCATCCTCCCAGCAGTCTCCGTTCACCGTCCAAGCATCGCCGTCGTAGTCGCCGTCCACCAGGTCGAACCACTCACCGCCGACTCCATCTACATCCGAGAGGTAGAAGTTGAAGTTGTAGGTGTCGGGGTCGAGCACGATGGTGTGCGTCCAGGCACCCGTCCACGGTTCGGCCGGCTTGCCGCTGCTATAGGGCACCGTCCAGCCATCCGTATTCGACCCGTATTGGATCTCGTCCGGATTGGCCACATAGGGCTCGACGAGCAAGGCCTGCACCGGTCCCGTGATGTCGACGATCAGGTCGTCCTCCGTCAGCGTGCAGGTGATTTCCCCTTCCGCCGGCGGGTACGACAAGTCGAGTCGGTAGATCAGTCCACCGTCATGGTAACAGTCGCCCGAAGCAGTCCACTGACTGAGGTCGAACCACTCCTGATCCCCGGTCGCGGGTTCGTACAGGAAGAAGTTCATCTCGTCGACGTTCGCGCCGACGTACATCGAGTACGTCACCGGATCGCCGTTCGTGACCGTGTCCGTGGTCCACGTCTTTTTGGGCTTGCCCGAGGTGTACGGGTCCCAGCCATCCGTATTCGAGCCGTACTCGAGGTAGACCGTCGCCCCCGTAACCGGAGCGAACAGACCATCTTGGATCGGGCCCGTGATTTCGATCAACGTATCCGTAGGACCGACGCTGCAGAAGATGGTGTTGGTCACGGGACCACCCATTCCGTCCGAGCTGAACAGTGCCTGACTGTCGGAAGACGTCGAGTCGTAACACACATCGGTGGGCGACGGCTCGATAGGCGCGGTCAGGTTGCAGCCGGCTCGCCACGATTCCTCGTGGGGGCTGACGGCTCCGGTGCTCGTGGTGTACTCGAGCCAGCCGCAGAGAAATTCCTGCTTCGCTCCGGTACCCGTCACTACTTCGTCGGCGATCGGCGCTTTCATGCGATCGATACCACCCTCATAGCGGTACCACTCCCAGAACGCGGTACGGATCACGTACGCACGGTTCCAGCCTTCCGCCGGAGGAGTGGTGCTGCCGACGTCGAACATGTCGAGGCCAGCGTATTTCTTGCTCCACGGATCGTAGACGATGGCCGCATCGCCGTACGTGCCGCCAGCGAAGTTCTGGATGAGGAATCGCTTGGCACCCCAGGTATGGACACCTGCGTCGGCACCATTGTCGGAAGCAGGTTGTCCGAGCGTCACTGCCCCGCCATTACGGTTCCAGGCATCGACGATACGGTAGCTCACGAGGCGATTCCAGTGGTACACGAAACGCGAGTCGTTCGGCGCGAACACACCCGGACCAACCGACCCGAAGTAGTGTCCGGTGGTCTGGCTGTAGTTATGGAGAGTCACCAATCCCGTCGAGCTGGTCCATCGGAGGATTCCC
>CAZXUX010000003.1:0-27694 GCA_964644265.1 uncultured Gammaproteobacteria bacterium | reverse complement strand
GTGACCCGTTCGTTCTCGATGGGCATACCCAGAACCGAGTTGGGACCGCCGAGAATATCCCATCCAGACGAACTGTTCGTCAGGAAACCAGAACGAACAACGTACGGGGTGGTTGCGCCGCTCAAGGCGTCGTAAACGATGACGGCTCCATACCAGTTTCCACTGGTGTAGCTGTAGCGCCTGATGTAGGCGTTTTCACGATAGGCCAAATCGTTCGAGCAGGTGACGTTGGAGTCCCCGTCGTTATCGTCGCAGTTGACGAAGGTCTTATACCATCCGTATCCCGCCACACCTCCCTGCGTAACGGCAGCCCTGGTGATGGAGCTAACCTCGTCGCCGAGATCCAGAGAATTGTTCAGGTTGATCGCGTCGACCAACTCGCCCATGATGCCTTCGTTGGCCGACCAGTAGCAACCCGTACACGGCGCGGTCCACACAGCGGTCAAGGGCGAATCCGGATTTCCGTTTACACTCGTCAGGTACTTGTAGGACGAGGCGATCGAAGCCCGAATGGCGTAGTTCTCTTGGAGATGCGAGTGAAGGTGCGGGTTGGTCGAAGACCCCGTGTGCCCGAGAAGTCCGATGACCTGCCCCTGCTTTACGTACTCGCCTTCCTGAACGAACACCTCACGAAGATGCCCGGCCATCTCACACTGGTGTGGAGGCTGACGGAAGTTGTCGCAGTAGATGACTTGATTGCCATAGTAAGAACCACAAGTGTTGTTGTAGTTCCCACTGTTGACCGTTTTGTCCGCTACACCGCTGATAACGGTGTTCACCCATCCATCAGCGACTGCGACAACCGGGATACCCCTGGGGTTACCGGAGAACGCGAAGTCAACCGATTCAGGGATGGACCCGCCGTGACTCGTCCCGCCGTCATTTGCCTGCGTAACCACAGGGTTAACGCCGGGCAGAAACGGCATGTGCCTGTCCGAATCCAGCTGCTCACCTGCGTAGGCAGAGCTGCTCAGCAGGATCAAGAGAACATTCATTTCTTCCTCACATGTGCGGAGAAGTTTATCCCCTCCCGACTTTTCTCGAATTATCAAGAATAGACGGCAACTTACAAGACTTCCTAAAACTATTGGGCTAGCTCAACCGACTGAGCAATTTCTTCAACAATTCTTTTTGCTACGGCCAACACAGTGGCGCTATCAAGCTCACCCCATGAGCCCGAAAACGCTTGCACGAGGATTAATTCACCATCCTCGTTCTCGTGAATCAAATGCACTGAACCGACTTCATGCACCGTACCCGCTAATTCCACCACTTGATACTCCTTGCCGCCGATAGTTAAAAAGCTGGTTTTAGATTCAAATGGCGCAACGTCGGTGCGATAGTCATTCTGTATGGAATTTACCAGTTCTTCCCGCGTTAGCCCATCATCAAAAACAGCAACGAGGAGGGTGCCACCAGGGTCGAGAACGTTAGGTACAGATTCGTTTGATCCAATAAGTTCTTCAGGGAAGAACTTACCATCTCCCTGAACCATGTATGTAGCGTGATCAGTAACATTTTCTGAAATTTGATCGAAAAAGCCCAACTCTTTTTTGACTTCGTAAACATTTAGTTCTCGTTCGGGGTGCTTGAACGTCAAAACCCCGTCCTCGGACTGGAATGCTTCCCAGTCAGATGTGTCGATTTCAAGCGCCTGTGCCTCATCAAGTGTAAGAGGTTCTGCAGTGGAGTCCTCGTTCTGCTCTGGCTTTTGCACCGCAAAGGCAATGATTCCGATCGCTACCGCCAGGACAATAAACATGGATACGACGGCTGCTGTTATTTTTTTGCTCATATTAGCTGTGTTCTAGACTTATTCAGCTAGTTTGTCAAGCTTTTAGACTTTATGTTTTGTTTATATATCACTTATAGTATTTTAAAGGGTTAATCCGTTCGTTTTATAGCTAATATTAGAAGAATTTTCTTTCCTGTTCTCTAGTTCTTTCATGAACTTCGAAAGTTTCTCCATATTGATCTTAGCACTTCGATACTCCTGAACCGACGAGGCTGATATTAATATTCGGACATATGCAAAATACCTCCTTAAGGAAGGCAGCGTTTCAGAGAAGCGTGAGCTTCTAGGAAACCTCCGAAGCAGGCTGGTGTATCAGGAAAAAAAGTTAACACTTCACAGTGAATTATCTGAATCTCGAGGAGATGCTGCGTTCGCACGATAATGAAGCACCCTGATAAGTTTTTTAATTTGACTGTCTCGAGCTTTTTTCATTACCCTCTGCTCAATTTCCACCTCAACACGACTGTGGGCTGGGAAACACCCCCAAACCTCGAACATGAAACGATCGATGTCTATATCCTCCAGGAGATCATAAAGAAATGTTTTTGCGTCATTCATTAAATGAGCGCGATTGTATTTATTGGAAATAAGGTCATCTCGCCAACGCAGTACCTCCGTAAGCAGCTGTTCCTTTTTGGGAAGACCTATGGCGTTCTTAGATACCCCAGCAGGCAATTGTAGGGTTGCGATGTGTTTTTGGTAATAAGCGTCTTCAAAATCCCATATTTGCTTGGCGATCTGGATAAATAATTCAATATTCCCATTTTTTAGAGCAAGTGTACCTATGTACACATTCTTCATCATTATTCTCGGCTCGGTAAATTGACTTACGTTGGGAATGTCTTTCAAAAACTTTCCAACGATCGAGTAGACGGATTCGGTGGCGCTTTTTGCAGTTGAAACTTCTCCTAAACTAAGAGCCACGAGACCAACCTTTGTTGGCGCGTCAACAAGACTCCAGAAGCTCAGCGTTTCCTCAATCGTTTGGGCGGGCGTACAAAACCAAGAGGGTAGATGAATATACCAACCAACTTGATCCACCAGTTCATCTTTCTGCTCGCTCCATTTCTCGTGGTGAGACAAGTAAAGCATCGCCTCACCCAAAGAGGAGATGATACTTGCCACTTCTCCAATAAAAAGATCATCCGCTTGTTTAACTTTTTCTGACATTCTTCTCAGTACGTTATACAGCTCATCAGCTAGGTGGTGGTAGATTCCGAGGACGTGTTCTTGTTTTGCTTCAGTCATTCTGTCAAATTGTGTAGCTACTGCGTACAGAAGTAACCTGACGTTTGTAAAGGGAGAAACTTGAATATTAGAAATAGAAAGTGACCTTTCAAGTCCCGCGTTGGCAATAATATTTCTATGTGTTAGCACAATGCCGGTAATCTTCTCCAGAGCCATCTTAAATTGTATATGGACATCGATAGATTCGCTGAATACAATTTGAGAAATAATCTTTGTCCAGTGATCTAGGGTTTCCTGAGTGAGAAATTCTTGTTTTAATACCAAGCCACTTAGTGCCAAGTCGTACATGTCGCCGTGCCAACCTGCCAGCAATAGTTGATTCTGTTTCTGAACCAACATTTCACCTGTTTGGGCGATAGCTCTAATGCCCTCTAATATCGCATCTAATTTTTGATGCGCGACGGCTTTTTTTGTAAACTGTTTTAAATATCCCACAACTAATCCCATCACTGGGTTGTCGCGAGTAAGATCATTTACGAACTCCATCTCGTTTGCGTGCCTAGATATGACTACAAATTGTCGAATAATATATTGAGCGATAATCTCATCACCACCCTGTAGCTGGCGTTCGCCAAGCGCAATAAAGCGTTCAAGATTATTGCCAATAAATTGATTAACATCGCTAGTGGTAGCTAGGAATACACTGGCTGGCCGGACTATCGCTGACTGACGACGTACATCTAGATATTCACATATAGTTGCGCCAATTCCTTGTAAGCCTAGATTGGCATTTTCAAGCTCGCCTCTTTCTATGAGTTTTTTTGTTATTTCAAAAAGCTCCGCCAAAGACTCTTCTATGACTTCGAGATGTTTTCCAAGCGAAGCGTGTGCAGCAGTAATTTTTAACTTATCGAACGCCTCTCGATCCACGCCTTCGTCCGGTCGAGATATGTAGGCAATACGTTCAGCATCTCGGCCGATTAGCAAGATTCTTTTTCTTAGTGAATGCCGTAAAAGTATCAAGGCGGCAATTGGATCTACACGTTTTTTGATATCCGTATACAGCCAGTGGATCAACAAAAAAGTTATTCCTATGGTTAGGAGTCCAGCATATGCACCAATATCAAAAAATAGTGCAGAAGTCTCCTTAATTTTTAATTCCCCAAAAAGTAATCCGGCAGAAAATAATACGAACGCTAAAAAACTTAGTAAGTAAAAGACGACTTGTTCCAAATGGCTCTTTGCGTAAATTCGAAATATCCCAGCAGAGTATCTTTCTGCAGCAGTTTGCAAAGCGAATACCGAGAGTGTGAAAATAATAGCTACAGCGCCGCCAGTCATAGCTCCTGCTGATGTAAAAAATTGGCTGGCAGCCTTGGGTGATAACAACGGATGGGGTCCCCATTTACAGAGTGCTAATAGGACTACTAAGAGGGCTGCGAGGTACGTCAGTCTATATATTGATCCTGCGTGTCGGGATACCCAAAAAGCAAAGGCACGTGTCCCGAATATGACCCGCACCTTTCGACGTCTAAAAAAATATTTACAACTAACCATCGCCGAGTTTGAGACTCGTTTAAAATATTCTTTTAAATTAGTGAGGCGAATTTTAATCTTGTTAAAATTAATGGTCACAATAGGGGTTTACTGTCACATAGAAGGTAGCACGATGTTCGATATCAGTGTAGACGAATAGACAAACAAAACAACCCCGCAAAGGGTTGTTTTGTATCGATAAGGCCCTATGGGTCGTCCCACCCACCTGAAGGCGGGCGGGTCATCCGATAAGACATTTTCGTGGCGGACCCGACGGGAATCGAACCCGCGTCTTCTAGGTGGTAATCCAGATATGCTGCCACTACACCACAAGCCCTCCTTGTGCCCCAGGATATACGCCTGTCGCTGAACAAAAAAAAGACTCCGCCACATAACAATGGGGAGTATCTTTTTACCACCTAGAAGAGAGTCAAACAACTCATCTGGATGGTGATAATTTAGATGAAATTCGTTGTTTTGTCAATTGGTACTTGTGGACATAAAAAACTCCCGACGCGAGTCGGGAGTTAGGGCTTGCGCTAGGCTGCGTCATTCGGTGGATCGTCGGGCGGGTCGGTGGTTCGGTCGACCAGCCGCGGCGGGCGGGGCGGCAACTGATAGACGTTGTCAGGCTCCGCCTCGTCGTCGTCTGACAGGTAGCGTTCGAAGCGATTGTGGCGCTCGCGAATCCACGAGGCCATGGCCAGAGCCAGCAGTGCCGCCGGCACCACGGTGGCGCAAGGCCGACCGAAGTGCACGACCAGAAACTGGGTGATGGCGCAGCCAGCGACCACCAGCAGGCCGAGGACCAGCCAGGATCGCCAATCCGAAGGAATACGATGCATGGTGAACCTCTTGGCAGAATTTGTGTAACCTTGCCCAAGGTTAGCAAAAAATATTTTTACAGTCAAAACGCGAGCAAATAAAACACCCCGCACCTTTTTGCCTTGGCGGCTAAAGGGTACGGGGTTAGTGCCCCTACTTGGCGTTGACGCCGTTCGTGGAGCCGTCGACGGTCGCGGCCTGCTCCAGCCAGCTGCGATCGACAGCCGCGGACTGCTGATCCGCCAACCGACCGATCCCGAGCTCCGTGCAGGTGCTCAGGAAGACCTGACGAGCCGCAGGATCTCGCTTGAAGATGCGCTCGGCGTCTGACGTCGTGCTCCCGGTGTTATGCGGCAGCTCGATGTAGCGAAGTGGCGCACACGCTTCCACAGCACGCTCGGAGCTAAGCAGTAGCAACCCGAGGAGTGCGCCACCGTAGCCGAAAGTCTGCCTGGCCACGGTCGGAGCAACGAGCGACCAGCGGATCGCGAAGTAGTCGGAGTTGGGTTCCGTGACCCAGAAGCCAGTGACCTCGCTGGTGAGATCGGCCAGGGTTGCAACGAAATTTCCGCTGCACTCGGGATTTTGCCGACACTGGATGAACACTCCGATGTCGGTGCCCTCTTCGATCAGCGCTACCAAGTGGCCGATCATGGCGGGATTGTGCCGACCGTCAGCAGCGAGACAGATCACGCAGTCAAGCTGGCTACTGTCTGGCTGCCGGCCTAGAAACTGTAGCGCGGTAAGGATGGCGGCGTCATGCTTTTCTGGCCGACCAGGACTCCCCGACCGAATCACGTGCTTGGTGAGCTTTGCGGCCACGTCGGCCGTCCCGTCCGTAGAACCGTTGTCGACCAGTACCAGATTGGTGAGGTGACCATTCATCCGCTGCTTGATGACCGACAGAACTTCGGTCAGACGCTTGGCTGCGTCGCTAGCGATTACCACGACTGCACAGCTCTGTTTGAACATGTCCCCTGCCCCCAGAGATGGAACCACTCCATCCCAAGTCACAGCGCAACCCTTAGTTACTCTGTGACTCGGAGTGAAGTTGTCTTTTTAGCTAATGTTCGTGCTCTATTACACTAATTGCAGCCATAAGTCAAGCCGTAGCGACAAACAAAAAAAACCGTAAAAACGGTTTTTTTGTTTGAAATAAGTACCTATTCTAGTTGTAGGTAGGGGTCTAGGTAGTGCGTGGCGACACCGTAAAAACTGGAATATTGAGAAAATTCTGAATAAATAGTCTCAACGGCAGCTTCAAAACTAGCCCTTTCTTGACCATAAAATGTTACGTAGCCAGGTTCCACATCGCCAACTTCCTGGGCAATAATCACACCCACATTAGACTGTGTGGCCTCAACCAGTTCCGGAACTGAGAGCTCCTCAACCCCGTTATCGCCGTAAAAATAGTCACGGTAGGACATGATGATAATTCTGCTGCCTGGCTTCTTTTGCATCACGTTGAGCAGGTGGGTAAAGGCATAGGCCTGTTGGCCTCCGTAGTCAATCTGAGGAGTCCACTGCTGTGCCGAATCATAAAAATGAGGAATCACTATTGCGAAGGCAGCGTCTACGCCCTGCATGCGCAGCATGGACTCATCAATGAACGACACGTAATTCCTGAGCACAGACGCCTTGTTGCTTTCGTAGGTTGATAGAATATATGGCTCGACATCGTACTGGAGCGAACGAATCTTAGCCTGCGGATACTGACGGTTGTAGTTACCAACGAACTCAATCAGGGCGTATCCCTTCCAACGGTTTGATGATATTGCCCAGTCTGGTCCGCCGCCAACGACATCTACGGCTATGCCTCGCGCAGAGGCGCCAACTATCACCCTGTTGAGCGAAGAAAGATAGGCTTGCGTGCGCGAATTTTTGACTGAGCCAGCAGGCAAAGAAGCGATATCTACATAATCATCAATAGTAATATAAAGAGCATTAAAATTATTATTCTGCACGCTAGACAACATTTCTTCCGCTTCTGCAGTTGACATTGTTATTGGTGATCGCCAAAGCCAAACTCCGGACTCTTTACTGGCAGAATTTGTGGCGGCGGGATAAATTGCGTCCTGCGCTGGCTCTTGATGTTTGGCAACGGCCGTTACGCTAACAACGCATGCGTCCTGCGCGTTTCTAGCCGAAGCACATGATTCGCTAATAACATCGTCGCCGTACATAGCTCTAGTATCAATTCTGGCTCGATATGTTTTTCCTGTCGGTAGGTCACCTATGTTCCAGTAGTAGTTACTGGCTGTGGGATTTGGAGTGGCCGAAATAAAGCTTTCATTTTCTGCGTAGTACACCGAATAAGAAACAGATCTACAAGGCGCTGTGCCGGCATTAGTTATTGACGCCTCATAGGAGATTACGCCACCCGCATCAACTGGTGTCACCGTTGGTGCAAATAAAAACCGCAATGAGCAGCTGTTAACTTTTGTATCAGCGCTGGCCGCAAGCACCTTAGGCTCAGGACCCAAAGTCAGAGCCGATTCATCGGTTAGGCTCATGGGTATTATTTCCGCGGCTAATGGAGTTGCCTGTTCCACAACCGCCTGTTCGGGTTCGGAACTAGTTAGGCGAGGCGTGAACACAGACCACACTAAAAGCATTGTCGCGACAACAACGGTGGCGGTTACAGCGCAGGCAGCAAAAAAATCACCTGTATTAATGCGATGTTTGGGCATGCCTTGGCATTTTAACGTGGTATGGCTATCCCGTCCATCATGCCCCTGCGTTCCCATTTTTGCCACACTATTTCCCTCTTGGAGAGCGTGGCCCAAATCGAGCCTAAAAGAGCTCGGTATTCAACATATGTTGAGACGTAGAACAAAAGCCATCCGATGGGAGAAAGCGCTAAAAACATCGGGTTTCGGTGTCTACCCTGCTCAAATACAAACAATATATAAAACATGGTGCTCTCAATTCCCATCCAAGTGATGAAGCTGGAAAAGTCTTGGATCAGGTATGAATAAACATACAAGAACAACATAAACCAAGGTTCAAAAATCAACTGGCCGTTGTTATAAAACCCCAGCGGTAAAAGAAACCAGGAAAGAATTTTGTTGTGCTGTTTCTTTCTGCTAAAAATAAGAGCCGGATTTTGATAAAAAGTTTGAAACCACCCGCGCTTCCAGCGTGTTCGCTGTTTGGCTAAACTGGCCACGGTAGATGCTCCCTCGGTGTAGACCAAAGCATCGTCGGCGTAAACGATTTTTTTGCCGGCTTGCTGAATGCGTACGGACAGCTCAATGTCTTCGGTAATATTTGAGTGATTGTACTTACCCAGCTCTCGAAAAACATCGCGGCGAAAGGCACCTGCCGCACCACCAATAATGTAGATGGTACCCATTACAGATTCTGCTTTTTTAAAATAAAATGAAAACAAAAATTCTAGATATTGGACAACTCCCACAACCGTATCGAGATTTCCTATTTTCACGTTACCGACGGCAGCCGAAACGGTCGGGTCGGCAAATGGCTTCACGAAGTTTCCTATGGTTTGGGGGAGAATGGCGCAGTCAGCATCAATGGTAATTATGATATCGCCACTGGCACGGCGCAGAGCGTGATTGAGGGCCCGACCCTTGCCGCCATTTTCCTTGTACGAATACTTTAGCTTAATGTCGGTTCGACCAGATTTTCTCACTTGTGAGCGCCACTCTCTGGCAAATTTTGTCATGCGCTCATGTGACTTATCTGTTGACCCGTCATTAACTACGATGACCTCTAGATTTTTATATTCGCTTAAGAGAATTGTTTTCACCGTATTAACTAATCCGATCTCTTCGTTGTAGGCGGGAATAATAACCGAAACCAAAGGATTGTAAGAGGCCGCGGGGTACTTGCGTTCTCGCTGCTTTTTTTGCACCAAATACCAGGGAGCGATATTCATGTAAATGAAACTCTTGACGTACTTGATGAGCAGGAATGATCCGGTAAGAGAAACCAGAAAGCGAAGAAATGGGTAGGTGTCGTCGTTGGTCGGCGAAAGAAAAACAACCGAGGCTATAATGCCGGCTGTAATCACATACAATATGAAATATACGCCTATCCTTTTATACATAGATAGACAATCCTGCTCAGTAGATTGGAGGTAACGGTAATGCTAATGAATAGGATGATAATCGTGTACGGTAGCGGCAGACTCCAGCGGACGATCACCGAGTGTACTAGTAAGCCGAGTGCGCAAATAATGGCCACAAACGTGCCGACTGTGAGTATTCGTTCGATAATCGATGTCTTACTCATAACAATGTCCTGCTTTGAGAAATTTAAACAAGGGTTCTCTTTTAACTTTGGACGCGAAATAATAGCAAAATAATGAGGTTTTGTCCAGTTTAATTACCTAAAAACATATTAAAACCCCCGCTGGGCGGGGGTGTGAGGCGTTAGGACGTGACTTGAACACCGCGGCCGGTCCAGAGGCCGGCGATGGCGCCGTAGCCGGGGTGGCAGTTGAGGCTGGCGCAGCAGACGTAGAGGGTCTCCCCTGTCTGGCCCACCACCTGGGTGGCTGTTTCCAGATCGGTGTCCGGGTAGACAGCGAGGTGGCTGTACAGGCAGACCCGCTCGCCGGGCATGATCAGGCCAAAGCACCAGGCGCAGACCGTGGCCATGGCCAGGCTCTCGGTACATTCGCACTCGGTGCACTTGTCTGGCCGGAAAGATGCCGTGAGCCAACTTGGCAGGTTGGCCATCCAGAACAGGTAGAGGGGGTTGAAGCGCGCGGGAGTTACCCGTTTGGCGCCCAATCCCCGCATGATGTGCGAGTGTTGGTAAGCCATGTGACCGCACTTGGCCAAGACACCTGGACCCTCTTTGATGGGCTCCGTCGTCAGTCTGGATGGTGCCAGATTGCTAGCCGGGTAAAACTTACCTTCGTGGGACATTTAAGCCTCCGATGCAACACTAACAGTTACAAGTTAAAAGTTGCCAGTTTAAAGTTGAAAGTTACAAGTTAAAAGTTGGCTCGAATTAATCTTGGCGACGTCGATAAACACTCACCTCCCGTTTGATAGCCTTGCTTTTTTTATCGGTTTCCAGCTCTAGATCGTAGTGGGTTTGGAGATTAAGCCAAAATTCGGCAGACATTTCAAAGAAACGAGCTAAGCGAAGGGCAGTGTCGGCGCTTATGGATCTTGTGCCGTGAACAATTTCGTTAATGCGGCGGGCGGGAACGTTTATTTCTTTGGCTAGTCGATACTGAGTTATCTTGAGAGGTTGGAGAAACTCTAAGGCCAGGATTTTTCCGGGGTGGATTGGTTGCAGCTTTTTCATATGATTTTCTTAGTGATAATCTTCAATCGTGACTTCACGCGCACCGTCCAGCCATAAAAAACAGATACGCCACTGACTGTTTATCCTAATGCTGTAACGGTTGGCTATTTTACCTTGTAATTTTTCTAATCTATTGCCTGGCGGTACGCGTAAATCACTAATTCTAGCCGCAGCGTGAAGCATGAGTAGCTTACGGTAGATAATTCCCTGAATAGCCGAAAACTTACGTGATTGTTTGCGTAAAAAGATCTTTTCTACCTCCTCGTCGCCGAAAGAAACAATCATACTTATTAAATAATAACGTAACACGTTATTATTAGTCAAGACCGATTACTAACAACTAAAACTTTGATCCGCGAGCAAAATAAAACACCCCGCACTTTTCAGCCTGACTGGCTAATGGATACGGAGTGATGGGTAAAATCGGTTGGCATAACGTTGGCTACGCCGTTGTCGCGCCAGATGCCGGTGAACATCGCGAGACCGACCGAACAGTTGGCGCAGCAGACAAACCCGCCGACCGACACAATGGTGGCGCTGGTTACGCACAGCGCTTCTGCTCTTTCTGACAGGACACAGATCTGAACAGGGTCACCCTGCAAAATCAGCTTCTGACAGCCAGCGCAGAGAATGGCCGTCTGGCGCAGGTGCTTCAGTTCGGAGCAGCTCGCACAGCGCTCGGGCTGCAGACGATCGGTCAGCCAGGACGGCAGGTGGCGCATGAGCCAGTAGTAGTCGCGGTCGAAAAACGGCCCGAGCAACCGCTTGGCGTCGGCGCCCAGGCACACGTGTTCGTACTGGTAGCGATAGTGGCCGCACCTGGCCGGCACACGAAGCGCTCCAATATTGGGCTCGGCAAGCTCGAAAGCGAACTGGGGTCGCTGGTAGGCCCCAATGAAAGACGCCACGATTCCCATGTAACCTCCGGCCTTACATTTACAGTTAAAAGTTTAAAGTTGCAAGTTTAAAGTTGGAGCCTAGAAGTTGTCTGTTAGGTTGACCGCTGTGCTGTTTTAAGGCATACTGGCCTGTTACCAAGCTCGGTAACGAGGGAGGCACACGTGGCTGATCATCGGATTGGCGGGAAGTTCACCGGCTGTCACAGCGCGCTCGATGATGCTTGCGGGCCGCTCGATGTGGCAGCCAAGCTCGGCTGCGTCAGCAAGATCGTACTGACCGGAACCGAGGGTCGTTTGCGAGCGGTCGGCCGACGCATGACCTTTAAGACGATGCAAGGCGGCTGGGAGGTCTGTTTCCGCTCCGGTCAGTTGGGGCAGATGGTGTACGTGTACACCGATGCTCCCGAAAAAACCAAGGACGCCATGCGCCGGGTGTTCCGCAAGCGGCACTAGCCCCTACCCCGCACCATTTTGCCCATTGGCTAAGGTGCGGTGTTTTTATTTAAACCTACGGCTCAGGATCTAGGCGTCTAGGTTAACTGAGCGCACAATGGCATCGATTAGCGCATCCAAATCAAAACTAGCGCGCTCGGCTTCGCAGCTTGCCTTGCCTTGTTCGTCGTAATTTTCGCATTGCACGGCGCGCACGGTTAGCGCTACAGAGACCACCTGGCCGTCTTGTACGGTGCTGTAAACATAAGAAGTGTAAATGCTGCCGGCAGCACCTTCGGCCTGGCTTTTAATACAATAGTTGTGTCCGTTAATCTTGCGTAAAACGTCTGGCGCTGCGCAGCCAAAGGCCGAGTCGCTAAGAGTAACCGTCGGCGGCCATTCCTGCACGCTCATGTAGTCGGGCGAAAACTCCAGGGGGTAACTAAAACTAAATCCCCCGGCGTCGTCGTGCATCGACTCCCAGGAACTGGTGTCTAATGACGGATTAACTAAATTGTCGCCTGATTTTTTTGACCACAACATGGCGACCAGCAAACCAAGCGCACCTAGGCAGAGCAGTACCAGCACGCCGCGGACTAATGTTTTCATATTGATTGATAAAATACCAGGCTCAACATGCGTAAAGCGAGCCGTTGGCTTGGCAATTAGAGGTTGTCTAGCCTAAATAGTGGATAACTAAATATATTATAAAAAATCTCTGCTATATTTTTTGGGCTACACAATAAGTTTTGCCGCTATGCACCGTGGATCAAACACGTTAAGCAAGCCAGCGCTTGCAAGCCCCCTGCTCCGTAACTGGGGTTGTGGCCGTGCCAGTCTGCTTGCGGTCGGCAGCACAATGCTTGTGTGACAAAGATGAAGCCCAGGAATGATCCTGGGTTTTGTCTTTAAAATCGGAGACTTGTCTCCGCTGAGGTGTACCTTGGCAAATAGCGAGAAGAACGGCGCGCAGGTCCACGGTGAGCTTGCTCAGAAGCTCAACGAGTGGTTGCTGGCCAACGCCCTGAGCTACCCCCGTCACGAGATCCTCGAGATCTTTCTGCGGGAGTTCGGGGTCAGCATGAGCAAGGAGGCGCTGCAGAAGCGCGAAAGTCGGCTGGGCATCAAACGCGACCTGCTGACCGAGCAGGCTCGCGGCCCCTACAGGCAGGGCAATTCGCCCAACCCGGAGCATCCGCCCAACCCCGGCGGCGAACAGACGCCGCCGCCCAAGCCTACGCCGACGGTCGAGGACGAGCTGGCGGCAGACCGGCGGGCGCGGCGGGCGCAGCGTGAGCACCGGGTGCTGAACGCGCGCTACCAGCATCTGCTCGACGTGATCGAGCAGGTCGAAGCGCAGCGTGACGAGGCGATTGGCCTGCGCGATGCGCCGCGCAACCCGATCGTCATCGAGCCGAAGAGTCGGACCGGCAAGTCGGAGGCGGTCGCCGTCGCGGTGGCTTCGGACTGGCACATCGAAGAGCCGGTGGAGCCGTCGTCGGTCAACGGGATGAACGAGTTCAACCTGGAGATCGCCGAGATGCGGGCTAAGATGTTCTTCGAACGGACGCTGCGCCTGGTCAAGAAGGAGCGGCAGGACGTGAAGATCAGCACCCTGGTTCTGGGTCTGCTCGGCGACTTCATCACCGGCAACATTCACGAAGAAATGCTGGTGACCAACCTGTTGAAGCCGATGGACGCCATGCTCAAGGCGCGAGACATGTTGGAGGGTGGGATTCGCTTCCTGCTCGAAAACAGCGACCTGAGCATTGTCTGCGTCTGCTGTGTCGGCAATCACTCGCGGATCACCAAGAAGGTGTACGCGGCCTCCGAACACGGCTTCGCGCTCGAGTGGATGATGTACCACGACATGCGGCGCGCCTTTGCGAATGAGGAGCGGGTTCAGTTCGTGATCGAGGACTCGTACCACACGTACCTGCCGATCTACGACTACCTGGTGCGCTTCCATCACGGGCACGCGGTTCGGTACCAGGGCGGCGTGGGTGGCTTGACCATCCCGCTCAACAAGGCTATCGCTCAGTGGAACAAGGGGCGGGTGGCCACGCTCGACGTCATCGGGCACTGGCACCAGTACATGCCGGCACGCCAGGGTGGTTGCGTGGTCAACGGGTCGCTCATCGGCTACAACGGCTTTGCCTTGCGCATCAAGGCCGGCTACGAAGACCCGACCCAGGCGTTCTTCTTGATCGACCGAGATCGCGGCGTGACCTGTCACTGGCCGATCTTGTTCGAACGCCGGACGCGCGCCGTCATTGTTGGCGGCGTCAAGTAGAGAAACCCCATCGCTGCCAAAGCACTGGCACGATGGGGTGTTTTTTGTAAATAATACGTATCCAATAAACTCGCCTGACTTGATACGTATTAGATGATCAGCATGAACCCACCTCGAACGAAAGTGAGAGGTTAGTAGCCAGAGGCAAAAAGTACTAGTTGATCAAAAAGATCAATCCAGTGTGGGTTTAAGGAGTCAATGAGCTGAGTCTTCTTAAAGCGTGAGTATTTCTTAATTTGCTTTTCTCTGAAAAGAGCAGAGTCACGGTCTGAATAAATTTCGTAATAAACGAGTTTAGTGCACTTATGCTTCTTAGAGTATCCCTCCAGTAGTCCGTCCTTATGGATCTGGATTCTTTCCGGCAACATTGTACTCATGCCGACATAAATTATTTGATTTGTAGCATTTGAAAGAATGTAAGTACCGCAAATATCATCGTTCATATTTTTGTCCATTTCGAACGAACGTGAGAAATTAGGTCGATCTGCTAATCCTGACGCCTTGGGACCTAACCTCTCACCTTCGTTCGAGGTGGGCTCGCGGGTTGGGTAATTGGGTTTATTCACTGACGATACTTTTGGTTAAGCGGAGAACGACATCACCTATTTTCCTAGAACCTAACTTCTCACTTTCGTTCGAAGTGGGTGAGCACCAAATACAGTTTCGCCAGCTTGCAAGCTAAGAATTCACATCCTCGCCCACCGTGTAAGCTGGCCAGAAGCTGTCGGGGAGATCGCGTACCATAGACGGCCAGTTAACGCCGTACAAACTCTCTGCCAAGTCAGCCGATGGTACCCAGCGCAAGGTGCCGTTGGTATCGACAGCGTAGATTTTTGGACTGCTTAAAATTTTTACTAAATAAGAGCCGGGCTTGTAGGTGACGACTCCGCGCAGCGGAATGGCGGCCATCTCGGTAGTAGTGACATACTCAACGTCGTTAAAGTTGTCGTACCAAGAGAAAAATGTGCTCTCATTTTGAAATACATAGCGACCGCCGTCACGACCGCAATAATAAACAGTTGAAACTTCGACGGTTCGGATAAGCGAGTCGGAAGCGCAGCCAACTTCGCCGGTGGCTAGGGGGATGTCTTTGTCGTCATTAATTGAGTCGCTAGTGCCTAAAACAACCGGCGCTAAAACTACGCCGCCTGTATATAGAGCGGTTAGTGTTTCGAAGGGGTTAATTGGCGTCTGCCCGTCATAAATTTCAAAGTGCAGGTGCGGGCCAACGCTTTCGGCGTTACCGCTGTCCCCCACCCAGGCAATGTGTTGCCCGCGACTCACCCTAGCCCCTTGCCTGATTCCCGCCGCGTACGCGTTAGCTGAGCCGCCGTTGCCATCATCGGTTCCCGGGGTGTCGTTATTTAGATGAACGTAGTTATAAGTAAAGCCGTCATCGCCTTTTAGGGTCAGCATGTAGCCATAGGACGGTTCGGACATGGGGGCAAAGGTAATTACGCCATCAGTAACGGCATAAACCTGCCGCATTTTTGGAGCCATGATATCGGTGGCGTAATGCGTGTGGCCGCTGCGAGCGTCAAGAAAATCGTCCTGGAAAGTTACCTCGCCCTGCACCGGGAAAACGATATCAATCATCCCCTGGGCGCTAGCTAATAACGGTAAACAAAAAATACCGAGCAGACTTGATAGTAGGTATTTCATAGACTTTCATCCTAGCAGAGATTGGCTTTTCCACGGAGTTTAATTGCCCACAGACGGTTATTTTTGTGGCTAACTGAAAAGCAAAATATCCTTTAGGCTAGTGTCGCAAAACGTTTGTTTGGCTGGTTGGAGACGCCTGCTGTCACCTCGACGTTAAGGAGAGGTCTATGGCGGCGGTTAACCAAAGCGTAAAACAAAAACCCAGGCAGTTAAGCCTGGGTTTTTGTTTTACTGGGGTGATTAGCTGTTTAGAGCAGCGATGATTTGATCAAGTTTGGCGTTAACGGCCTTGAGCTGGGTCTCTAGCTCCGCGCTGTTATTGCGAGGGGTTGAAACGTAAGGGCGCTTTTCGCCATAAGACGGCTTGTCATAACCACCTCGCTCAAAACGAGGCGCTGACTGTTCGTCACGGACGAAACAGTTGCTGCAATAAACTGGCTTGCGACCGTTTGGTCGGAATGGCACCTGACAGTGCGCATTACACTTGGCGCAAGTGGCATCGTGCAAGCCCCCACCCTGCTCATCCCGACCTTCGCTAAAGCTTCGTCCGGCAGGTCGATCGCCACCAAAACCGCGACCACCACCAAAGCGTGGGCCACCGAACTTCTTACCACCACGACCACCAAATGATGGGCGATCACTATAACTCTTATTGAACATATTAAGTTTACATTGTGCAGTATTCGAGTATTCGAGACGTACAGTATTCAAGACGCAACGCCTGTTTGGGCTCGAATACTAGAATACTCGACAACTCGAATACTTGACCTGTTACACGATTAATAAATTTCGGCGCTAAGTTTAGCATTTTTTCTTAAAAATAGCAAGCCTGACAGCTGCCGGCCAGGCCCTTACCCTTACTTTAGAGCTTCCCTAGGTCTAATTCTTGGCCAAAATGGATTTGTTGTACAAAGTCTGGAACGTGGCTAACCATAATCATGGCGCCCTCGTAATTCTCTAAAGCCTTAGCAATTACTGGAATGTGGCGGAAATTAATGTGGTTGGTGGGCTCGTCGAGGATTAGCAAGCCGGGCTTCTGCAAAACAAATCGCGCAAAACACAAAAGCCCCTTTTGGCCTTCGGAAAGCGCCCCGACTCGGGTGGCTAGAGCGTCGCCATTTAGCAAAAAGTGAGCGCCGACAGCTCGAATAGTTTGGTTGTCTGGCACGGGCATCATGCTGGCCAAAGAGTCGTAGGCTGTTTGATTGAAATCCAAACCCGAAAAATCCTGGCGGTAATAACCGACGCTAACGTCCTTGGCAATAACCGCGCCCTCGTCTTTGCCTTCGGCCAGACTGCGCAACAAGGTGCTTTTGCCAATGCCGTTGGGACCAGAAATCAGCAGGCGCTGACCCTTGCGCAAATAAACCTTAGCCTCGGCGCGAACCGGTTCGTGGTTCTTGATGATCTTAACCGAGTTGATACTGACTACGTTATCGCTCCAGTTTTGAGCCGGAATAATAAAGTCGCGAATGGTACGATCGTCACGGCGGACTTCGACCATGTTTTCCTCGGCCTCAGCTACCTGCTCTTTTAACTTGCTGGCTAGCTTACGCATCTTGCCGCCTTTGTGAGCAAAAAAGTTTACTTTATCTTTGCGATCTTGGATTTCTTTTAACAGACGAGCGTTCTTCATGCGATCGCGCTCCAAACGCGCAGCAATTTCTTCGACCACATCAAAGTAGTTACCTTCGTAACGATCAACTTTGCCGGTGTAAACATCTAGGTGCAACACGCCCTCGGTAAAGGTGTTCAAAAAATCGGCGTCGTGCGAAATAACCAAAACAGTCTTGGGGTACATGATAATAAACGCTGTCAGATGCGCGATACCGTCGGCATCTAGATTGTTGGTTGGCTCATCGAGCAGTAAAATATCTGGCTCTTGAATGAGGGCGTAGGCCAGCAGCAAGCGCGCTTGCTGACCGCCGGAAAAATCTTTTATTACCTTGTCTAAGTCTGCGTGCAGGTTGACCGTTTCCAAGACGTCTTTAATTCGCTTGTCGAGGTCGTACATTTTTTCGGCAAAGGCGGTAGCAAAGAATTCGCGAACACTCCGCTCTTTGTGTTCCGGTGGCATGACCTGGGTAGCAATACCGATCTTGGCTCCTTGGCGGATGTGAATTTCGCCGCGATCTGGCTTGAGGGCGCCGGTAAGTAGTTTAAAAATAGTGCTCTTCCCTGCCCCGTTCTGACCCATGACAGTCATCTTAGAGTTCTCCCGAACAGAAAAATCCGCCTCATCGAGCACGGGGTTTTCGGCATCGTAACCAAAGGTTACGCCTTGAAATCTAATGATGACGTCGTTATCCATATTTGACGCGGGAGTTTAGCAGTTTTATTTGGCTTTGGCAAGGATGTAGTCTCAAATTAAAGTATTAAAATTTAAAAATTAAAGTTTCGCTCGATAACCACCAACAGCCGTGCCGGACGAAGGCCGTACGAGTTAACTTTAAATTTTAATTTTGTAGATAGCTCCCAAATCGCATTACGTGACAGGTGTAACCGCCTGGGTTCTTTTGCAGGTAATCCTGGTGGTAGCCTTCGGCTGCGTAAAAAGCTTGAAATGGCTCTAGCGAGGTGACGACTGGCTTGGCCCAGCGTCCAGATGCATTGACCAGTTCAATGAATTTCTCGGCTTCTTCTTTTTCTGTATCATCTTGATAAAAAATTGCTGACCGATACGAGGTGCCGCTGTCGTTACCCTGTCTGTTTAAAGTCGTGGGATCGTGTACGCGAAAAAAGAAATCGAGCAAATTCTTGTACGGCAAAACGTTCGGATCGTAAGTAAGCTTTAGAGCCTCGGCATGACCTGGATGATGCTCGTAGGTGGGATTAGCGTTGCTGCCGCCGGTGTAGCCTACCTCAGTATCAAGCACTCCTGGCAGCTTGCGGAAAAGTTCTTCCAGGCCCCAGAAACACCCACCGGCTAAATAAGCAATTTTTGGCATAAGAAATATTACTCAGGTAAGACCACCGTAAACGGTACTCGGCCAAGCACTTGGCCGCGTGATGTTTGCACGGTGACTCGCCATTTACCGGGAGTTAAACGTGATTTAAATGTATAACCGCGGAAACCTTCGCCGCGCCCGCCCCTAATGGTAAAGGGCAAGCGATCACGGTCGAGCCATTTGCGTTGTACTGGATCGTAAAACTGCCACTGATGATAAATCACAGTGGTCAGCTCGGCCGGTGCGTAAATGGCCGTGTAAACAAAAATGTTGTCACTGGGCGAAGCGTGAACAGTTTGCCCGGGTATTAGATTGGCCGGAAACGCTTCTGACTCCCCTTCAAAAACGTATTCCCCGCTTTGAATAACTATGCTGTGGTACACACCCGCGTCGCGCACCGACAACGGAATGGGTGGAATTATGTTCAAAAAATAAAGAGCGTACATGATAGCCGTAACCGACAACACAGAGCCGCTAATACGCCAGGACGTTTTGCTAATCGCCGGCACTAACCTGGCCAACACTGCCACTAACAACAGAACCAACGAAGTACTGCCTAAACCAGCAGCTACGAACAACCAGGGCGACAACGAAGTAAAGATATAAGGCAAGATTAAGGAAAAATAAGAAAAGAGCACAAAAGAGTACAAGCTAAGTTGGACCGCTGGCCGCAAATAAAAATCTCGGAAAACTTCGTTACCGGTAATCAGCACCACCAATAAAATAACCATCGGCCAGCTGGCAAAAAAAGCCCCGCTGTACCAATAAAAAATTAGCGCGTTACTGAGCAGCGAACCAAAGGTAAACTGCAAAACTAGCTCTGAAATATATTTAAGGTACTGAACAAATTTACCAGTCAGCGAATTACTAGTGGCGCTTGGCAAGCCGTTAATAAAATTGCTGTACAAAACGGCCAACCCAGCCAGCGAGGCGTGCACCCCGAGTACCGCGAGAGTGGTTTGAATTTGCAAGGTACGAAATGTAATAACGTCAAAAATAAAACCCGAAAACAATAAGCCCGGGATCAGCCAACGTTCGTATTTATCAAAAAATACTTTCAAGCGCTGGTCGTAGGTGCGCTGCAAAAAGGCTTTAACCATGGCTCAAGTATAGCGCAGTCAGAATTTTACTGTGAGTAAAAAAATGACCCCGACCAGGACATCGGTCCGTGATCGGGATGTGGTCAGTTGCTCGCGCCTACTCTACTGCGCCGGCACGCAGGAGGCCTCGATGCGAGGCCAGTCGCCGTTCTGCGCCCAGCACACCACGTCACCGTGCTGGTAGGCCACCGGCACGGAGTCGCCGGTCATCAGACCCTTGGGGTCGTCGATGACCCCGCAGATCTGAGCGTCGACGTCGTTGGCGGCGATCTCGAGCCGCGAACGGAACGTGATGTTGCCGTTCGGCCCGTGCGGGACGAACGTCTTGATGCCCGTGCCGCCGGCCGGGTACCAGCCGGGCGCGTGCCGGATCGCGTTGCTCAGGGATCCGTTGTCCTGCCAGATGTAGGCCGTGCCGTCCGTCATCCAGGCGACGCCGATCAGCCGACCGGTCTCGCCGACCTCGAACGACTTGACGTTGGTGCCGGTCGGCCGGTTGGCGATGAACTCGGCGACGAGCGTAGCCGAACCGGCTCGGCTGGAGCCCCACATGTCGAGGGTGCCGTCGTCCTGGACGGCGCCCGCCACGGTGCGGCCGACCTCGACCGCCGTGTACGTTCCGCTCGAGGGCTTGCTGCTGTTGACCACCAGGTTCTCCTGGTCGCTGCCCCAGCAGCTCACGCCACCGTTGGCGATGCCGACCGCACAGCCCGCAGCGAAGCCGACTCCGAGTTCGGTGAAGCCGGTGCTGGTCGGCGGGCTGCCGAAGCCGTTCGTCACCACGCCCCAGACCTTGATGGCTCCGACGTTGTTCAACACCGCGAAGCGGCCGTCGACCCCGCCGGACGACAGCGCCGAGTAGGGCGCCTCGCCGGTGGGGTAGCCCGTCAGGATGCCGGCGTTGCCGAAGCAGGCCAGCTCACCCGCGCCAGCGACGCCGGCACGGACGATGCCACAGCCCCACTCGCTCGAGCTCGCCGGAGCGAGGCCCTCGCCGATCATGGGGTAGGCGAACATGGGGTTGTTGGCCAGGTACTCGGTGGCGTAGGGCGTCTGCTGCCAGCAGTGCGCCACGTCGTCATTGTAGGTGCCGTCGTCGTTCAGCCACGAGACGCACAGCTCGTCGTGGCTCGGGAAGGCCTGCAGCGGGCAGATGTCCGGCTCGACCGGCACGCACTCCGGCGCCAGATCGATGATCGCGACGCAGCCGGTACCGCACTCCTGGGCCAGCGCCGGTACGGCGAAGCACATGATGGCGACGCAGGTGACGAAGAACGAAAGCAAGTAACGCATTTACGGATACTCCTGATGTCCGCAATTGGACGGGCGCAATACTATCACAAAATTGTTATTTTATCAAATTTTTATCACCATCTATAATCGTTTTATTGCGCTAACATTGGTGCTTGTTGGGCAAAATGTTGTGCCTACTTGCGCTCAAGCTATTGGCCTTTGGCTGTTGGCCGTTGGCGAAATCCAACCGAACGGCTCCTCGGTCATAGCTAACAGCTAACGGCCACCGGCCAATAGCCAACGGCTATGCTGCCGTAAATTTATCTATTTATTAAGTAACCAAATAGACCAGTTTAGGTAAGCCGCAAAGCTAACCCAGGCTAGGTACGGCAAGAGCAGCCAAGAGGCCGTTTTCGAGACCCTGGAAAACGCAATGATTGTAGCCAGGATAGCCACCCACAAAAGAACGATGTCGATCAGCGCTCCCCCGGAGCTGTGTTGATCAAAGAAAATAAAGGACCACCAGGCATTAAGCGCCAGCTGAATGAAAAATAAAATCATGGCCACGAAGACTCGCTTTTTTTGTGCCCCCCGTTGCCACACCAGCCAGGCCGCCACTCCCATTAGGGCGTACAATAGTGTCCAGACGGGGGCAAACAGCCAGTCGGGCGGTGTTAGCTCAGACTTGTGCAATGACAAGTACCAAGCAGAATCTGCAGTAGTAAAAATTGCACCCAATAGTCCAGCGCCTTCACAGAGCAGGATCGCCAACGAGACGTCGCGGATTGTTTTAAATGTCTGATTAATTTTTTTGGTGCGGAAAATCGGCATGGCCGAATTTTATCATAAACTATATAAGTTGCCTGTTTTTATTTATGTCTAAAACTGTTGCCTTGATAGAAAAAATTACCCGCTGGATTGGCTCAACATCTTCGTTGATTGTACATAGTCTAATTTTTTGTTTCGTTTTTATTTCTGGAGCTATCCATTTACTACCGTGGGATAGTGCCTTATTGATACTGACCACTATGGTCTCTTTAGAAGCAATTTATTTAGCAATTTTTTTACAGATGTCGGTTAACGAAACTAAAGAGAGCTTGCGCGCGGTCGAGTCGGATGTGGATGAAATCCAAGAAGACGTCGGCGAGATTCAAGAAGACGTTGATGAGATCCAGAAAGACATCGACGCAATTCAGGAGGAAGTACCTGAGGCGACTTAGATGAATCTAAAAAAAATTCCGTCACCCGGCAGTTGCCGGGTCACGGAATATCGTTCTTCAGTTGCGGTGGCCGCGCCACCCGCGAACCGGCTCGTCCTGAAACTGGTTGCCGACGATCCAGGCCGACAAACCGACGTTGAGGAGTAGCGCCAGCAGGTAGCTGAGCGCCACTGCCCAAATGGGCGGCTCGACAGTGAGGTAGCTGAAGTCTTTGAAGTGCTTGCGCTGCCACTTGTCGGTGACGAGCGGTACGGCATCGTTGACCAGCTTGACCAAGTCGAGATGCTTCATGGACGCAATCTGGTCGCGCAGCTCGATCTTGAGCTCTTCGACCTCGGTCCAAGAAAACACGTAGCCCCACTGCACGTCATCGTTGTCGTTGACGCCGATGGTCAGCACCAGCTCGTTCTTGTTGCCCCGCTTCCAGTAGTTCTCTTGCAGGATACCGGCCTGCTGCGGTTGGTTGCGGAAGATCAGAACGAATATCCTGGCCTGCTTGCCGTGCCCCAGCCTGGCGTTGGCTTTGGCCAGCAGCTCCTCGGCGGCGGCCTGGGTGGGGCCGCCCTGCCCCAGGATCGAAACCTGGGTGTAGCCATCGACCGGCGGGTAGTCGAACAGCTGGTAGGCCGACACGTCTGCCTTACTCACCGGCTGAAAGTTGAACACGGAGTTCGAGGCCTGCACGCGGTTCTCGTACGCGTGCTCCGTGAACACCGGTTCGAGCGTAGCCTCGCTGCCATCCCAGGTGGCGACGTACTTGTCGCCGTCCACGGTGTGGTAGTGACGATGCAAATCGACGAACCTGCGGTTGCCGAAGCGGCGCGCCAGTTGTTCGAATCTGCCGACGCTGATGGGAATGGCAATGCCGTTGTCGTCGACCACCTGCCAGTACGGCGGATGGTCGTCTACGTCGTAGCCGTGCTGTTTGCCGCAGGCATACGACTCGCTGTGGGACTTTCCCTTGCCATCCCTGACCGTGCGCGTGCAGTACTTGGTGTGCCTGCACGTCACTTTTTCGTTCCAGCGCTCGTAGTATTCGGCGGTCTGCATGACCCCGCCCCAGTACTCGGTGTCCCGAGTCTGAACCGTTTGCACGCAGGCTTTCATGCCGACTACCATGATGAGCGAGAAACCGAAGGGAATGAGAAACTCCCACCACACCACGCGGTGCTTGAACCCCACGAGCAGAACAATGGCCGTCAGCACCGGCACAGCCATCGCTCCCCAGATCAGCATGGGCTACTTGCCCTGCTTGAACAGGTCGACGTCGTTGTCCTGGCCGGTCTTGAACGTCTCGTCCGTCCGGGCCGAGGTCACGACGGTGATCTCGATCTCCGGCCGGTTGCCGACGAACAAGCTGCCGGGCAGGGTGGCGATGAGCATGTTGTGCTCGTTGTTCAGGTCGATCAGCTGGTCCTGGTCCCGCTGGAACTGCAGGCGCAGACTCTCGACCGAGGTCATGAGCTTGGAATACAGGGAGGAGTCGAACTGCGGGTTGGACTCCTGCACCCACTTCATCAGGCTGCCGCCCTCGCCGGAGTAGCGGTTGGCCATGATGTCGCCGTAGATGTCCTTGAACGAGTCCTTGTACTGCTCGGTGATCATGGCCTGCTGGCTGATCACCTTCCACATGGTGTCGAAGTGGTTCTCGTTGCTCTTCTGCTTGGCCTCGATCTGCTTGACCAGCCGGATCTCGGCGTTGCTGTAGCTGACGTAGCCGAAGCCGAACAGGCCGGCGAACATGAACACCACGACGCCGAGGACGAGGAGGAACTTGCTTCCGTTGCTCATGGGGACTCCAGTAATGAACGCCTGGCGGAATTGCCAGCGGCGCGAAAGTTAGCAAAAATTTGTTTGTTTGTCCAGGGCAGACATCAGAAAAATAGCGGCCGAAAATAAAAACTCTCCCCGGTTAGAGAAGAGTGTACCTAGAGCTTGGTGATAACGCGCCGCAGCACGGCGCCCATCGACCCAGCCCTTTCGCGAGCGCGAGCCTGATTGGTGTCGTGCGAATGCACCTCGTGGCTGCTGTTGGTCACAAAGTTCAGAGCCAGCACCCGAGTGCCCGGGTACAGCGCAGCCACACAGGCTTCGGGCAGAATGCTCATGCCGACGGTCGCAGCACCGCACAGACCCAGGATGGACTTGTCGTAGCGTCGCCCCTCAAAGTGCGGGCCGCGCACCATGGCATAGCCACCCACCGGAGCCGTGTCGTTGACACGCTTGATGGCCTCGACAGCCAAGCTCTGGAGATCCGGATCCAAAGTGTCTTCCGGCGAACAGAACTCGCCAACGAACAGTGGCATTGCGGGCGCAAACAGGGTAATGAGTCCGCCCACCACCATGATGTCGCCAACCCTGATGTCGTACCGAATGCTGCCAGCCGCGGCCGTCAGAATGAGGTTCTTAACCCCAAGCTGAAGCAGCATCTCCACCTGCAGGCGCACCATGCGGGGAATCCGCGGATCAGCCGGGTCTTCGTTCAGATGCACCCTGCCCTGCATGGCAATCACCCGCTTACTACCGACATGGCCGAACAAGACCTTGCGCTCGTGACCCGGCAGCACGCCCAGGTCAGCAAAGCCGTCGATGGCCGCGAACGGCAACTCCGCAGGCGGACGCTTCCAGGGCAAGGCCTCGCCCCAACCCGTACCGAGCACCACAGCCACCTGAGGCTGAGCACTGGCTCTGATTCGCAATCTGCGACGCAGCGTGGCCGCCGCGGCCACTGCCAATCTCTCTGAAGACTGATGACGCATTGTAATCCTCCGTTGTCCGTCTTGGACATTGCAGGCTAACAAAAACAAAAGCCCTCCGCAAGGGCGGGGGCGAATAGGCACGGGGGCTGATCAGGGGCTGTTCAGAACCAGCAGGAGCTCGTTCACGAACTCCGTCGGCAGACTGAGGAAGCCGTCGCAGGTGGCGGGCTGCGGCTGGTGCCCGGTCTCGTGGTCGGTGTTGTTGTGGATGATGCCGACGATGTCGCACAGCGTCACCTTGAAGCGACGTCCGCCAGGCAGCGGCTTGGCGCGAGCCAAGGCCTCCCTCAGTTCGCCCACGGTTCCGCGCCACGTCTGCAGGTACATGCCGACGCCGTCCATCCGCTGCGTCTGACACAGCTCGGCACGACCGTCGGCGGCGGTCCGCAGGCGGTGCGACAACTCGTAGTCGCCGATCTTGATCTCGCTGGTTGCCCGCACCAGCAGCCCATCGTCCTCGTTCGAAGTCGGGAACATTCTGCCTCCAACTCGCGTTATGCGAGGCGCAACAATAACAAACCTTGGCAAAATAATCAATATTTGACCCCTCCCCCGCCATCTGATACTTATTGTCGTTAACTTGCACCTTATTACAGCTGGAGTTAACCGTGCTTAGTCAGGAATTCATCGATGGCTTGTGCGAACGCATTCCACTTGCCGGGTTGCCGGTGTTGCTAACCTTCGGGGCCGACATGGAGCCATGGAAGCTCACCACCTACTTGCTGGCCTTCGAGATCCGGGTCATACGGATCGATCGCGACGACCCGCGTACCCGTGCCGCCTGGCAACGTAGGGCAGACGTCACCTACCATACCGGGGCTACGGTAAAGGTCTGGCTACAGCCCAAACCGGAGACTCGTGACCAGATGTTTCCGCGCCTGCTCAAATACCTGGCCGACATCGCGCCCGCCGAAGAGCATCAGCTTAGCGGCCTTTGCTCAACGAACGCAACCGATCACCTGTCCGTCATCAATCTGGTGCGAAGGCAATGGGTTGTGACCGAGGTCGAGGAGGCGCTGGCCAGAAATGGCCTGAGTTTGAAACCGCAGTTGGTGGAGGAGCGTGGCTTTCGTATGCTCATGCTGAGTCTGACGAATGGCTCCGACGTGCTACACACATATTCCCTGGACGGTTGGAGCGGGCTCATGCGCCGCGACGATCACTGGCTGCGAGAGCGGCCCGCTACCCGCCACAGCTTCAAACGGGCGGTCATGCGTGATATCGAGGCTTTCGAGGCCGCTAACAACGACTTCGACTAAAGCACCCGCGGAGGGTGCTGTTTTTTATCAAACAAAAATCCGCCTGTTAGTGGCGGATTCAACTACTAGCTACGCGGCGGCGAAAACTCGTCGACCTCCAGCGGACCATCTCGACTGGCCGCAACCCACATCCTACCACCCACCCACAAACCCCTGCAGGCCGGGTACAGGAATGCCGCCACCTGGAGGATGACCGAGACCAGCATGAGGTCGAGCAGCCAGTCATTGAACGAACGGGGCGGCCAGTGGTTCAACCGCCAATTGGCCTGGAGCATCCGGTGCTGACCCACCGCCACAGCGATGGTCAGCAGCAAACCGGCAACCTGCCACGAATGCGCCGCAAGGTACTCACGAACAACACGCATTTAGCCTCCTAAGCCCAAAAAGCTTAGCACACTATTCGCAACTTTTTCCGCTGCCCGCCGCGGGTATGCCGAGCGATAGTCACAAAAAATGTGCATTTAGCCTCCTATTTTTCCTCTGTCTTCTGGCCAAGTTTGCCGCATTTCAATGCCCCTAAACCTTTCTGGCTCTACACTATTTGGTAAGTTGAATACGTATTGTCCACGACCTCCCGGCACAGGAATCCAGCCTCGGCGCTCATAAAAACCAGCCGCAGGGTCTCCGGGTAAAATACCATCAACCAAAAAACCGGCTCGCTTCTTGCCCTTCAGCCAATTTTCTACCCAGTCCATGATCTCTGAAGCTACCCGCTGACTACGAAACTCCGGCTCTGTATAAAGATCGGTAACTTGATAATAAGGAATGGGATTTGAATAGTAGTCTATGGAGGCCTGCCCCATGACCTCTCCCGCCTCGTTGATCATCTCAACGGTGTGCCGAGGCTCTTCTCCTCTTTCGATGTTGTCTCGAGGGTTAGTGTATTCAATATTTCTCATAGCTATCCGCATCGTACTACAAGAGTAGCCATCGATACAGGCTGAAATAGCGTGTCATGCCCGTAGTCATAAAGCGCTATTTCTTATGCCGGGTCGCCAGTTGCACCATTTTCAACACTTTGCTAATATTCCCCCGTTCATAAATCACAATTCGCATGGAGCTGATTTATTTGAGAATAATTCTAGGAGACAGCCGAGTAGCGACGAGGCGTACTGAGTAGGTACGTTGAGGAGCAACTGAGGCTGTCGACAACGAAATATTCCAAATAAATCGGCTCCAAGTAATCCGGGGTAGCTCAGCGGCAGAGCGGCTCGCTGTTAACGAGATGGTCGTCGGTTCGATCCCGACCCCCGGAGCCATGA
>CAZXUX010000002.1:0-38365 GCA_964644265.1 uncultured Gammaproteobacteria bacterium | reverse complement strand
ACCTCACAAAACACGAGCCCCTGGCTCGTGTTTTGGTTCACTGTTACACTATTCACATATGCTTTTTGGAGCTCACGTATCAGCCGCTGGTGGTCAATGGCACGCCCCGGTCTACGGCAAAAACCTTGGTTGCGAAGTTATTCAATTCTTTACGCGCCCGCCACACAGCTTTGCGGCTAAGACAATTACTGATGACGATGCAGCCAAGTTTAAAGCCGCCATGAAAGAAAGCGGTTTAAAGCGCGCTTACGTCCACGCTCCGTATCTTATTAACTTAGCCTCGGCGAACAATAAAACTCGTTTCGGCTCCATCACCATGCTCCGCCAAGAGCTTGAACGCTGCACCAAGCTCGGCGTTAGCGCCATGATGTTTCACCCAGGTTCGGCCAAAGATGTCGGGCAAGAAAAAGGTGTCGAGTTAGTAGTCGATGGCTTAAATAGAATCATGGATGGCTATGACGGTAGCTGTCAGTTATTAATCGAGATCTCCGCCGGCGCAGGAGCAGTGATGGGGGACACCTTCGAAGAACTCGCCGCCTTTATAGACGGCGCTAAACGCGGCAAAGACATCGGCATCTGCTTCGACACGCAACACGCTTTTGCTTCTGGCTACGACCTGCGCAAAAAAACTGACGTCGAAGCTACTTTCAAACTCTTCGACAAAATAATCGGCCTGAAAAAACTTGTCGCCAGTCATTGCAATGACAGCAAAGTCGATTTCGAAAGTCACAAAGATCGCCATGAACACCTCGGCAAAGGAACAATGGGGGAGGACGCTTTCAAATTCATTGTCCAACACCCCAAACTCAAACACATCGATCTAATTCTTGAGACTCCTTACGAAAAAGAGGGGCAAAAAAACGACCCTCGCATCGCCGATTTGGAATTGCTCAAGAGCTTCCGCAAAAAATAACGCTTGACGCGCATCCAGTTCCTGAGTGACAACGAAGGACCCCTCAAGTGGTGGCGTGGGGGAGTGATGACTCGAAGAATCTCGATAACACCTCAAATTATGGCCCTCAAAGCCTCCTCAATCATCGAACGCATCAAAGCTGGTGAGATAACAATTGAGCCTTTCTCCGAGGATCGCCTCAAAGAGGCCAGCTACACCTTGTCGATCGATCGTGACCTTACGCTCGAACCAGGAGTCTTTTCTGTGGTCGAAACCAATGAAAAGCTGGGTCTTGGCTCAAGCATCTGCGGCATATTGTTTACTCGAGGCAGCATCGCCAGAAGGGGAGTCGACGCTCTGATGACCGACTGTTTTGTAGAACCAGGATTTAAGGGCAAGCTAAAACTTTCTGTTATCAATAATTCGCAAGAAGTTGTTACTTTTAAGGCGGAGCAAACTTTTGTAAAAATAGTTTTTTCTCAGGTCGAGTAACCTCTCGACGCAAACTAACGACCGCCACCAAACGGACCCTTCGCTGTCGCTCAGGGACGCTTACACAGATCCGCTCGCACTATGATCCTCGTCTTCCACTGCAAACCAAACGCCAAAACATCTCAAATCATCTCATCCCTCGATGGACAAACCTTCGTGGCTACTCTTCACGCACCAGCCCGCGACAATCTAGCCAACCAAGAACTTATAAATCTTGTCGCTAAAAACTTGGGGATTCCAAAAACTTTTGTTGTTCTACGCCGCGGCCACTCCAGCAAGGTCAAGCACCTCGAAATCCCCGATGGAACAGATGTAAGTAAATTGCGTTAAAATCTTCCTATATTCATTTTAAACATTGCCAAATTTTAAGCTTTTTGCCATAATTACCTCACTTGAGACATCCATCAAGTGACCGCAACGTACGTACTGGCCGCCCGGGAATTCCCTCGGGCGGCCTTTCCTATATGGACGTTTTTAGGCCGACTTGCTATCTTCCTACGCGGTTCTTTCACCCCAACTACAGGAGACCTCATGTCCGAAGATTCGGATTGGGAAGCTCAGCCGTTCGACAAACCCGAGCAGCGGGTGCCCTACATCAACTTCGACTATCTCGACGACTTCGACGGTGTTCGCAACATCGCGACCTCCCAGATGTTCCTGATCAGCGGCGGTCTCGATCGCTACCTGGAACGCAACCAGAACGACGTGGTCTACAACCTGTCCCAGGGAGACGGCGGCATGAGCCTGCCGGGGATCTCCAAGCAGGAACTGATCGAGAGCCTGTCGGGATTCCTGCCGGACCACCACTGCACCAAGTACAGCAAGCATCCGCACGGTGACGCGCGGCTGCGCGATGCCTTGTACCGGAACTACTACGGCTTCACCGGAGAACCCGGTCAGCCTACGCTGGATCAAGTCATCATCACCTGCGGCGGGCGCGAAGCGCTCTACCGCTGGGCCACCTGCATCGTGCCGAGCATCGGTGAGTACGTCGTGACCACGGCAGCACCCTGGCCGAGCTATGGTCAGCTGTTCTACCAGGCACGACGCAACGTGCTCATGGCTCCGGGCAAAGAAGAGCAGAGCTTCTGCTTGACCGAGGAAGGCATCAACGCCTGCGCGCACAAGGCTCGCAGCGATGGCCGACCGATTGCGGCCATGGTCCTGACTTCGCCGGGCAACCCGACGGGCCACTATCACACCGAAGAAGAACTTCGGAACCTCATCGAGCACGCCGTGAAGTGCGGCATTCCGCACGTCCTTCTCGATCTCATCTACCAGATGGTGATCGACGATGATGCACCGCGCTACAACCTGCCGCGTCTGCTCGCCAGCCTGAGCGACAAAGCTCGGCTGGCCGTGACGGCTATGGATGGCACCGCCAAGGTGATCGGCGGCAGCAACCTGCGCGATGCTCACCTGGTGGTTTGCAACCCGGAACTGGCCCACACCATGCGCGCCGTGCCGTCGCATGTCACCATGCCGGCCCCGCTCGGCGAAGCCGTCGCCCTGAGTTTCTACGGCAGCCCGGACCCCTGGCAGCACCCCTGGCGCCTCCGCGTTACGGTGCCGACCAACAAGAGTCGGAACCTCGCGATCCGCATGCTGCGGGAGCGTGGATTTCGCTTCATCAGCGGCCAAGGCTACTACGTCTTCGTCAACGTCGCCGACTGGATCGATGCGAACATCATGGACGTAAAGGATCTCAGCCTATATCTGTCCGAAAGCTGTGGCGTCGCCATCGTTCCCGGTGGTGATTTCCGCCAGCCCCACTGGGTCCGCATCTCCGTCGCCGTCGAGCCGGACTACATCGAACGCGGCCTCAACCGCTTCTTCGCCGGCCTCGACTCGCTCAAGTAGCGCACACCTCCCACCCCGCAACACGCGGGGTATTTTTTTAAACAAAATTCAATAAAAACACCCGGCAATGGCTAGCCATATCACCGGGCGCTGTCACGAAGCACAAAGCTTTCGTAAGTCTTGAGCAGATCAGCCTCCAGGCCTTGCCTGGCCAACGGATCGCTCTGTGCGGCATCGATCTCTTGCGTGGACACAAGTAGCACCGTCTGCACGCCAGTTTCCGGTCGCCTGCGATATCGCGCGTAAGCCTCGCGCGTATCGAGCTCCTGAAACACGGCCACCTGGCCGTCCAGTAGATCGGCCGGCAGCACCCAAATGGTTCCCGCGTTCCACTCGGCCACCAAATCGGCGGAGATCCGCGGATCCGGATGCTGCGTAACCAGCTGCCGCAAGGCTTCCTTGTGGCTACTGGCCAGCAGTGCCGATCTAGGCTGCTCGACCTCAAACTCCCACCAACCAACTCGCCAGCTGACGGTCAGCCCCAAAGCCACAAGCGACATCGCCAGCAGCCCCAACAGCACCGCCACCCGCTTCTTACCAGACTCACTGTCACTCATTCTTCACCTCACACCAAATGTATCACGGCTTATCTATACCACCTTTAGAAAAAACCTATGACCAATTAACACATAACAAAAATCCCCCAGGTAATCAACTACCTATACCGCAGGGGGACGAAGCTGGTAACCACGTACGTAGATGAAAAAGGTCACCAGACCAACCGCAACGAACATGTAGAGCGGGTATACCGACTCGGCAAACGTCCATTCTGCAATCCTGAACGGATTAAGCGCCAGAACGTTCAAGCCGTTGGCCAGGCAGGACATCGACCACGCCAGTCGATCCTCACTCTCGGGCTCGTTATAAACCTTCCTTAGAGTGGGGATTACCCCAACCAAATCAACCAGCAAGTTGAGCAGCAGAGCCAAGACCGGCTGCCCCGTCAACCACCACATCACCGCACTAATCGCGGCAATGATCAAGCAGAGCCTATCAAGCCTCGTCCACCCACCAACCCCGTACCAGATGGACAACAACGCGGTCACAATCGGCCCGATCACGTAGCTGATCGGAACCCAGATAGTAACCCTCTCTCCCGACGCGGAGAAATAGCTCGTAGCCAACATCACCCCAACCAGACTCCAGATGGCCCAAGTAGCCCGATTCGGGCGCGTAACACCAAGCAGCGTTGCCATGATGTACGGCCCAAAGGCCAACAGTCCCACAAGGCCGGCGACTACCCCCAACCAAGCATAAAGATCCACTGAACCTCCAATTTTTGGACTTGCACGCAATTTTAAATAAAACAAAAAAAATTACAAGTACTACAAGGTATACTATTCCCGCAGCCATCACAACTTTTCTCGTAGCGAGAATCGGAGGCAAACGTGAGTCAACAATTTTACGCACGCGCAGCAAAACCGGGCGACGAACCGCTCATGCTGCAGATGGAACAAGCCGCCTGGGCTGGAATTGCCGACGACTACACCTACACCCTCGAACAATTTCAAGATGCCGTGAGAGTTTTTCCGGCCGGTCAGATCCTGGTGATCGACAGCCAGTCAAACGCTCTGGCCGCCATGTTCAATACCGTGCGGATTCACTACAATCCGAACGATCAACTCAGCTGGCCCATCGTTAGCGGCAATGGCTGGGCTAGCCGCAGCCACAACCTTAACGGCGAACATCTCTACGGTGTAAACCTGGGCTGTCATCCATTCTATCGCGGACGCGGCGCTGGCAGACTTGCCATCGAAACTGCCCTGAAACTCACAGTGCAGCTGGAACTCAACGCGTTCTACGCCGCCGGTCGCCTACCTGACTACCATCGGTTCAACGAAATCTTTTCTCCCGAACACTACGTTCACTTGCGCATGAGCCCCGAAGGGCTGCACCTTGTGACGCCAAACGGAGAAACTCGAAACTTCGACTTCCGAAGGGTCGTTGATGCAATCCAGCGCGGCCAACGTCTGCACCCCTACGATGGTTCCGGCCCCACCACCGCGCGTGAGGCAATCGGCACCATACTCAAGTATCCACCGCTCGACCGCGGACTCAGGCCCTGGTCGCGAGCCAGACATTTAGGTCGACCGCTTGCGGTTGTCGGCCATATACCCAACTACATGATCGACGCAGAGAGTCTAGACAACGGCGCTCTCATGTACTGGCAAAATCCGGAAAAAATTGAGTAGAACTCTAGAGGGCAAAGCGCCAGCCTTGCCCTTTTTTTATTTATTCTCAAGGCTTATCTATACCACCTCTTGAAAATGGATTGCAACGCAAAACTCGCCAAAACCCCATAATATAGCCAACGACAACACCGTATTTGAGTATGGCCAAACGAGTGTATTCCGAACAGCTCGGATAAAATCTACAAAAACCGTACGGGTAAAGCGCCTTACTTGGCCCGTGATCGGGCGACAGGGTGTGCTGATACAGAACGATTGGTGCTGTTGCCAGTTGTCGAGCCAGTCCGGCCAGTTGCCGGGCGAAGCGCAGAAGCCGTTCCTCCTTTCGCGAAGGGAGGGACCAAGAGCCCGGCTTTAGCGAAGACTCGGCTGAGTCGCTGTTCTTTTTCGTCATAGGTAAGCGTGAGTGCTGGTTTACCAATAAGCAACATAATGTCGTAACCAGCAGTAATCCGCGGCAAGAGCTTTCGCAAAATCTCTCGATACTGCCGTTTCATTCGATTTCTATCTACCGCGTTCTTGCTTACCTTAACTCCAGCAACTACTGTAAAACGAGAGTTAGGCAAAGCATTCTTTGCGTACTTAATGCCACAAGCAGTATCAAAAACACCGCGTTTTGTTTTTAAAACGCGCTCAATGTCTACATCTTTTTGTAATCGATACTTCGCAGCTAACATAGAAAGCATTGTATCAACGAAAAACCCGACCTTACAGTCGGGTTTTCAGCTTAACGCGGACGAGCCATTACAGTGAGTCGCTTGCGACCCTTGGCACGACGGCGCTTAAGCACTGAGCGACCGTTATTGGTGCGCATGCGGACACGGAAACCGTGTACCTTGGCACGACGGCGCTTTTTGGGCTGATATGTGCGCTTTGGCATAGATTAAACAGTAGGGTGATACTACCTCTTACCCCTAAATTCGTCAAACTTTTCTCATACTTAAGCTAAAAAACATTATTTACACAGACAGTAAAGGAAGCAATTTACAAATTACACACAGAAGAGCCCAGTCTCTGTAAACCTTAAAAGCATCTGTGAAAAATCTGTAATTACCCAATAAACAATCTGTGTAAATTGAGTGCAATATAAAGGTCAGGTAAGGTTATCCACACTACCTAAGCACTTATCCCCAGCACCATCCACTCTTTGCGCACTTTTAGCGGATTTTCTGGCCATTGTGGCCTGTGGACAGATGCACTATGATGTGGCAAATCGTTGATAGCTGGGGGATTTAACTACCCTCAGCAAAGTGATCTGGCATTATCGCCACGCTATGAATACACACGAGCTCTGGGAAGCGGTACTAGGTCAAATAGAGCTGAAAATCAGCCGAGCACACTTCACGACCTGGTTTAAAAATACCTTCATTAGCGATTACCGCGCCGGAACCATTGTAGTTGCAGTGCCGAATTCAATCGCCCAATCGTGGTTAGAGAAAAAATATTACAGGGACATCCTTGAGGCCTTTCAAAACATTACCAATCAACCAATCCGCAGTCTTACCTATCGTGTTGAAACCAAGAGTAATGGACCCCAACCAATAGTCATAGACCAACCAAAACCCGTCACAAACGCGGTCGAAGACTACGGCTTTGTAACCACCAACGGCTCCGATGTAGCAGCCCCAACCGGCAACATCACAGTAAATCCTCTATACACCTTTCAAACCTTTGTCGTTGGCAAACAAAACGAACTAGCTCACGCAGCTTCACAGGCCGTATCATCGCAACCAGGAGGAACCTATAATCCACTATTCATCTACGGTGGCGTAGGACTAGGAAAAACCCATCTCTTGCACGCCATTGCTAACGACATTCGTCGCCGCTGGCAGACAGTTCGCATCATGTACGTAACCTGCGAACACTTCACCAACGATTTCATTCACTCAGTTCGCACCGGAAGAGGCAAGGAATTCAAAGATCGCTATCGCAATGTCGATTTGCTACTCATCGACGACATTCAGTTCATTACCGGCAAAGAGGGGACTCAAGAAGAATTCTTCCATACCTTTAATACTTTGCACCAAGACAACAAGCAGATTGTCGTGTCTTCTGATCGCCCGCCAAAGTCTATCGCCGGACTAGAAAAGCGCCTTCAATCGCGCCTAGAATGGGGCATGTTAGTAGACGTCGGCACTCCCGACCTTGAAACGCGCATCGCTATTCTGCAAAAAAAGTGCCAAGAACGGGGCTTAGAGCTCGATCGCGAATCTCTTCAATACGTGGCCTCAACCATTGCTTCTAACATCCGCGAACTAGAAGGCGCCCTAAACAAAATCATCGCCGTTCACCAGTTCCGTAATATCACTCCAAGCCTAGAAACAATCAAACCAATCTTGGCCAGCTTTGAAGCCGAAAACGTAAAGAAAACCGTCACACCCAAACAAGTCATTCATATAGTTGCCGAGTATTTCGACATCTCAATCGACGATGTTCTTGGCAAGAGCCGCGAGAAACGACTAGCTTTTCCGCGCCAAATAATCATGTTCTTGCTACGCGAAGAAATGAAAAGCTCGTATCCCACCATTGGCGCAGAACTTGGCGGCCGCGACCACACGACCGCCATGCACGCCCACTCCAAGATCATGAACCTCATCGACAGTGACGAAAAGCTGCAAAAAGACCTTGAGCTTATTAAGCAAAGGCTGTACGTTGGCGGCTAAGATTAAAGAGAAAAGTATTAAAGATTAAAGCTCGGCACGAACGAATCGCGGCTTTAATACTTCCAACTTTAATACTTTAATCTTAATTGTGCACATAGTGAGGACAACTCCGTGGACAAGGGGATGGATAACAGGGAGGATATCCGCGTGGAAAACTTGTGGGTTAAAATAGGACCCGCCACGAATAACCACTTATCCCAATTCACTCCACGTCCGAACGCAGCAAGTTTCCACACCCATAAGAACATAAAAAATTAACAAACACAGAACCAAATTGGCTTTTCCACACCATCCACAAGCTTACTATTATTACTGGTTTATAAATTAAAATAAATTTTTCTGTGAAGCTCTCCTGCACTAAAGAGAATCTCCACCAAGGACTCTCCGTTGCCAGTCACATAAGCACCAAAAACGCCAACCTTCCTATATTGAACAATGTTCTCTTAAGGGCAGACGTAGGCGGACTCAAGCTAACAGCCACAAATCTAGACATTACCGTAACCTGCCAGGTTCGAGGGAAGGTTGATCAACCCGGTGAATACACAATTCCATCCAGACTTTTTTCAGATTACGTAAGTTTATTGCCAGATGAGCGGGTAGACTTAGATCTATTAGACAGCTCCATGGCCGTTGTTTGCGGTTCTTCTAAGACCAAGATTAATGGCTTGCCGGCCGGGGAGTTTCCCCTTGTGCCGCAAATTACTGGCGGCACTAAGTATGAATTGCCGGTAATGCACCTAGACGCAGCCTTGGGCAAGGTACTGTTCGCTGTAGCTACAAGTGAAGCTCGCCAGGTGTTAACCGGCGTTTACCTGTCTTTTTCTGGTGACAAAAAATCAGTCACCGTAGCCGCCACCGACAGCTATCGCCTAGCCGAAAGCTCAGTGCCGCTCATTGGTGATGCTGTAATGGGCGAGCGTAAGGTCATCGTTCCATCTAGGACGTTGGCAGAGCTACGTCGAATAATTGGTATCTTGAAGGATTCGGCAGAAATACCAGAAAAAATCGAAATTGAAGTAGCGGAAAACCAAATCGCTTTCCGTTATGGCAACGCGGAAATTTCTTCACGCACCATCGACGGTGTTTATCCGGATTACCAACAAATTATCCCCAAAACATCGTCTACAGAAATCACCGTTAGTCGCCAAGCATTGGCTCAGGCCATTCGCCGTACCAGTCTGTTTTCAAAGCAAGGTCTGTTCGATGTTAAGTTAGAAATGAAAGAAAATTCCAAGGAAATAACTCTTTCTGCCAACGATATTGGTCGTGGTGAGAACGTTGTTACCCTAGAGGCTGAGGTTAAAGGAAAAGAAAACGCCGTAACGCTAAACTACCGCTACCTGCTAGACGGCATTAACGCCATGTCGACCGATCATGTGGTCATGAAGCTTATAGATGGCGTAAATCCGTGTGTAGTGGCTCCGCAGGAGGGCGCAGAGCAGAATTACCTTTACATCGTCATGCCAATTCGGCAGTAGGTGTTGCGGCTAGTGACTTTTAAAGTCGCCGTGGTGCGCTGCTGACAGCTAAACCGTATTACGGAACCTGTTACCGGTTGCGAACGACCCTGCGCCGTTTAATCACCTTGTGCATCCATGTGGTTAGCGAGCAAGACTACGGAGCCGAATTGATACAAATCAAAAAATCGAGGGTCTAGCCTCGATTTTTTGATTTCTTATAAAACTGGAATGCCAATCGGTAATAGCGGTTCTTTAACTATTACGCTTATAGGCATGCTTTCTATGGTGTCCCCGTCTTTGGTGGTACCAGTTGCCGATAACGAGTACTGCGCCGCCGACGGCAGTGTCCAGTTTACCGTTGTTACCGACTGCGGATCGTTGGATTCGCCAGCTACCATCGATTCGCCAGTCCAGAGATTTGTGGCCGTTACATGAATTGAAACCAAATCTTCTGGGTGCGGAATTTCTAGCGCTATGGCGTATGTCGGCGAGGTTTTCTCGATGGTCTGCCCGCTGAACGGGTTGGTGATTCGAAAGTTGGCGGAGGTGCCACCCTCCGTTACATTTATTTCGACTTCATCAGAGTCACTATTATCTACGTCGTCGTAAATAGTGGCTTTTAGTGTATGTTTTCCCTTACCCACCCAAGAAGGCAGGGTCAGGGTTGCTCCGTTAGTACTAGCTGAACTAACTATAAACGTACCATCTACGCTGTATTCAACTCGACCAAAGGGCCGCTCCAGACGCACGTCCAACTTGGTGGCAAAAACTCTGCCAACATCCTGGTTGCTCGACGGCTCCTCAATTGTAATATCGGGCTGATTTTTCTTGGTGTGCACGTCGTCTTCTTCGGTTGGTACGCTGCACGATTCATACGGCACCTCGCCTTCTTTTAGATTGGCGTTATGACGAACGATAAAATCTTGCACCGCGCCCTCCCAGGCATTGTAGTTTGAGTCGCCAGCTGGGTTGGTAGGTGGTGAGCCTAGCGGATCCTGGCGGCTTACGTAGTGAAGAATCGTGTGGTATTCGCCGCACTGCACAGTTTTTTTGTAGCGTTCAGGTGTGCGGTCAGTAGCTAATTTACCGGTATTTGTATCGATGGTTACTGTGGTTGCTGGCAGCAGTCCATCAATTACTGCTTTACCAGTTGTGGGGATCTGGGCAGCAGGGAAGTTTTCAATAGGCGTTCCCTTTAGAGATCGACTCATGAACTCGTTCCAGATCGGAGCGGCAATTTTTGAACCATCCGCTCCGCGGTTCATGTCTGAGCCGTCGGCATTACCCACCCAAACACCGGCCACCAAAGATGGCGTGTAGCCCATAGTCCAGGCATCGCCGTAATTGTTGGTGGTACCAGTTTTTGCTGCCACTGGGCGAGTGCCAAGTGTGAGGTAATTGTTGGGTCCAAAAACGTACGCTCGAGCACCGTTGTCTGACCACACGTTAGACACAGTGGCTGCCAGATTGGCCGAGATGGCCTGATTACCGGCGTGTTCTTCGGCTTTCCATTCTTCAAGTACTTCGCCATTGGGCTTTTCGACCTTCAGTACCGCGACCGGCTCTCGATAGGTACCATTGTTGGCAAAAACTGCATAAGCCGCTGTGTGGTCTAGCAACTTAACTTCTGCCCCGCCCAAAACCATAGACAGGCCAACCTTTGAAGCATCGTTAAGTGTGGTGTATCCCAACCTTTGGGCAAACTTCATGGCATTTTCAATGCCCACCAAGTAAAGCGTTTTTACCGCCGGAATATTTAACGATCCCTGCAATGACTTTCGCATTGAAACAACGCCATGCTCACCAAAATCGTAGTTGTTTGGCGTGTATGGGCCAGTCGCCGTGGGGAAGGTTGTTTTCACATCCCACAACAGCGTGTTTGGCGTGTAGCCACGCTCAAAGGCCGCCGCGTACACGATCGGTTTAATGCTAGAGCCTGGCTGTAGAGCTTGCAGTGTTACATTTACCTGTCCGTGGGCTTCGTCATTCCAGTAATCGGGCGAGCCGACCATCGATAAAATTTGTCCGGTTTTTGGATCCATGGCCACCAAGCCAGAATCGTTAAAGTTATAAGAAGCTCCGTAGGCCGCGACGCCATTATTAACCGCCTCTTCGGCTATTTTTTGTTTGTCGTAGTCCAGGGTAGTAATAACCTTTAGTCCACCAGTTTCTACTATTCGCGGGTCATATTTTTCTTCTAGCAATTCCTTAACCCACAGCACAAAGTGTGGCGCCTCGATATTGTTTAGCGAAACGGTAATGTGATTGTCTTCGGCCTTGGCGGCATCGACTTGTTCTTGGCTGGCGTAGCCCTCCTCGACCATACCGTCAAGAATCCAATTTTTGCGATCCAGCAACAGGTCGGGGTTATTAATTAAAGTACTCGGTCGGTTTGGAATAGCGGCCAAAGTAGCGGCTTCACCAAGGGTTAGATTTTGTACCGGTTTATTGAAGTACGCTTGAGCCGCAGCTTCAATACCATAGTTAGTTCCGCCGTAGGGAATTTCGTTTAGATATAGCTGTAAAATTTGATCCTTTTCGAATTTCTTTTCTAGCGCCAGAGCAATGATGATCTCTTTAACCTTGCGAGCGATAGTTTGATCGTCGGTCAAGATAGCTTTTTTAACAAACTGCTGTGTAATCGTTGATGCTCCCTGACCAGTGGGATCAAGGTGAATAAGGTTAGAAAGTAGAGCTCGAACGATGCCTTTAATGCTTATTCCGCTGTGTTCGTAGAAACTACGATCTTCAGCGGTTATTGTAGCCTTTTCAACATAGTCAGGAATGTCCTCAATAGTAACCAAGGTCCGCTTTTGATCGGGCGCAATTTCGTATAACAGATGCGTGCCGGTACGGTCGTAAATCTTAGTCGACTGCGAAACCTCGCGCGCCAAGATTTCGTCTGGATTAGGCAAGCTGCGCGAATACCAGGCAAAAAGCCCTAGTAGGACAATTGCTCCAAAAAGCACACAACCCACGGCTAGCAAGGCAAGGTTTTTTAAAGTCGACCCTGAGGTGACTTTTTTGAACCATGGCCTTAGGCCTGCCAGGTGTGCCTTAAGTTTGGTGTGCCGACCCTGAAGATAGCGTTGCATATATAGGCTATGAGCGAACAAAAAGATTCCCTTTTATCATACTTTACGGGTTAAAAAACAGCAAAATAAAGGGCTAATTTTAGAGCCTATTTTGGGTTGACAAAAAAGCCATAAAATGCTATAATAGGTCGTTACCAATTTAGGAGAAATCTCCTATTTTATTATGAAAAACACCTGGAAAAACATCAAGGACTTCCTTGAGAAGTCGCCGGTAGAAAGCGTGCTTATTGCTACCATTTTGGTTGCCACGTTTTACGTATTGGCCCCTCTTGATGGCTTGGTGGATGCCAAGGTACCTGTGGCCGAAGACCGTGCCGCTAGCCTGACTGCTCAGGCTATGTTGAACGAGTCTGTGCCGTTTGGTGTTTTGCCGCAGTCTAAGCTTTCAGGTTCGTACTCGGTGGCTACGGTTCAGGCATCTGCTTATAACAGTGTTCCTGGTCAGACCGATAGCACGCCGTTTATTACGGCTTCTGGAACCACTGTACGTCGTGGTGTGGTCGCTGCTAACTTCTTGCCTATTGGTACCCTTATTACCATCCCAGATCTTTATGGTGACGAAGTTTTCGTGGTTGAAGACCGCATGAACTCTCGTTACCGCAATAACGTTGATATCTGGATGGAAAGCGTTAGCGAGGCCCGCGCCTTCGGTCGTAAATCCGTCGAAATTCACATCTACCAGAATATTTAAAGAAGTGCTACCATCAATTGGTAGCCTTCTTTATTTTTGTAGTATGAAAAAAACACTTTTATTTAGCCTTTGCGCAATTGTTTTGCTTGGTGCTGGCTGCCTTAGCAAATTGCCATTTAACTTGGGTGAAAAAGCTGCTGTTGAGGGCGCTTGGGACCTAGCCTTCGACTTACCAAGTGGTTGGACTCTAGCCGCACCATACGACAATGACGAATTAGAAAGCGTTAAATTTTCTTTGAAAGAAGTAACTCAGGCCGATAGCGAGATTTATCTGCAGGCTTCGGACAAGCCAATCTATCTATCTTCCGGCGAGACTCCTGAGGCTATTAGTAATTTAGTCAACGAGAACAAGGCCGTGGTTGATCAGGGCCTGATCAAGGTCACGAAATTAGACGAGCGGCGCTTAATACCTAGCGAAGCCGAGGATATCGGCCACGGAATTTCGCAAATCAAGCTGTGCGATGACGGCGGCGAATGTCAGGTCGGCGGGCGATTGAATTACGATTTCTATTTAGAAATCAACAACGCTAAGTACAAGTTTATCACCTATAACATCACTCGCAAAGAAGCAGAAAATATCATCTCTTCGGCCAAGGTGGTAACCGTTCACACTGGCGCCGACGTCGACATAAACGTCAACGCCCAGTAAATCGAAAGGCAAAGACATTCACAAAAAAACAAAAAACACATCTCATAAAACATAAAACCTGTTTATTCGTGGCTAGTTTCGTTAAAGGGGTGAATTTTTCCGAGGCGTACTAAAGACGTACGATGAGGAAAAATTCGGGTCCCCTGAGACGAAAATAGACCGAATAAACAGGTTTTATATATGGAGGCCACGACCGGGTTTGAACCGGTGCATAGCGGTTTTGCAGACCGCTGCGTTAACCAACTTCGCCACGTGGCCAACTCGCCAGGGATGTTAGCAGGAAGCGCCTTAGCCTTCAAGCAGAATGCGAATAATGTGCCCTATTTCCATGGAAGCCAGATTTTTGGGCACTACTTCAGAAATCTTTTTTTGTAACTCGTCAGTCAGTTGTTCGGTAAAGATGTTTTTGTTGACCTCGGGAACGCAGACAATCGCAGTTTTAAACTTGCCATCGTGTAATAGGGTCTGCATGCGCTCTGCTAGCTGCTTGTATAGCTCAATCAAACGGTGCTGTTTCATGGCGTCGAAATCAGGCTGCGTTGATGCGTATTGGCCGGTAATCCGTTCGCGCATTTCCATCCCTGGCGTTTCGATGATTTCAATTTCTTCGACTTCGCGATCGATAGCCGATAGTAAGCGTGCTCGCTCGTTATTTGTTACTACAATTAAAGTTTTTTCAACAAAGGGTCGATAGTGATCGGAGATTTGCATACTAAAGTTTAAACCTTCAACCAATAAGTTGTGCACCGCAACGAAGCACTAGTTAAAGTCATCGTATTTTTAAAGTCGGGTCTATTGTAACACCGCGTGTTACAATTCACTAAACACAAGGCTATGCTCAGAGGAGGTCTGCGCACGCCCGGGTTGAGTAATATTCGAGAAATTGTCTTTGGTCTAGAAGACAGTTTGGTCTCAACGCTGGGTACAGTTAGTGGTATTGCCGTCGGCAGCGGCCAGTCTTATGTTGTCCTTTTGGCCGGCATGGTGTTGGTAGTTGTAGAAGCAGTTTCCATGGCTGCGGGTAGCTATTTGTCATCTAAATCGGCCACTCAGCTTTACGACGAAAGGGCCCGACAAGACGGTAGCCGCATTCTGCACGCCAAGGTTTCTGACCAAGAAACCTTGCGAGAATTTTTTACTCGTAAAAACTTTAGCAAACAAGAAACAGCGATCGCACTTGAGGCCATAATGCGTGAACGTAAGCTTTGGCTGCAGGAAGTGAGGCGACGCGAATATCGCTTGTTGCCGGCGATGAGCGAACACCCGGTCTCAGCTGGGTTGGTAATGGGGGTTTTTTATTTGTTAGGTGGTAGTTTAGTGCTTTTGCCATACGCTATTCTGCCTCTGAACGTGGCCTTTGTTACCGCCATTGTTTTAGCCTTGGTCGGGTTGTTCGCCCTGGGCATTTGGAAGGGCAGGGTTACTGGCGTATCGCAAATTCGAAGCGCCATAGAAATGGTCACGGTTTCTTTGAGCGCTGCTTTGCTTGGTATTATCATCGGGCGAGTTACAAGCGGCATTTTGCCGTCGTTCCCTACGGGAGTTTAGACGTATGTTTTTTCGTCGCTTGCGAAATCTTCGAGCCGCTGAGTTTCCTAAGGGCCTAGAGTGGTTGAATGCCTCGCCACAAAGCCTAAAATCTTGGCGTGGAAAAAAAGTTGTACTGATAGATTTTTGGACCTATTCATGCATTAACTGTCAGCGCACCTTCGAGCACCTTAAGCGCTGGCACAAGGCTTATGCAGGCAAGGGACTAGAGATTGTTGGTGTGCACAGTCCGGAGTTTGCCTTTGAAAAAGATTCGGCGCACGTTGCGGCAGCCATTAAAGAGTTTGGTTTGACCTATCCGGTGGTGCTCGACCCAGACTTTAAGGTGTGGGAACTTTATGGCAATCAACACTGGCCGCACCATTACCTAATAGATAAAAACGGTTACATTGTTTACGATCACGCCGGCGAGGGTGGCTACGCCGAAACCGAAATGCACATTCAGAAGGCCTTAAAAGAGCTTGGTGCCAAAGATCTGCCAGCCATTGGGCCAGACAGTTCACTTGGCGGCCAGGTGTGTTATAGAACCACTCCCGAAATATATTTAGGGTTTTTACGCGGCGTGCTTGGCAATCGCAAGGAATTTTTACCGGACAGCGAAGAGTCTTTTGAAGACCCCACCAAGCACGAAGACGATATTCCGTACCTCCACGGTCATTGGAAGGTCGGTGGAGAGTATCTTGAGCACAGCCGCAAGTTGGCCCTGCCAAACGAATATTTAGTACTAAAGTACAGTGCTTTCTCGGTGAATCTGGTAATGTCGACTTCAGACGGCAGATCGGCAACTTTAGAACTTGAGTTAGATGGTCGCCCCGTGCCCAAGGATTTTGCCGGCTCAGATGTGCGAATAGAGAAAGACGGACGAGCCACCGTGACCATCAAAGAGCCACGTTTATACAAGCTAGTAAATGCTAGCCTGTATCATCGTGGCACCTTGAAGCTTCGCACGGCCTCCGGTAATCTCCGCCTTTATGCGTTTACCTTTGGTGGCTGCGAAGAAGCCTAGTCGATATTATCTAGACGCCGCAGCGGCTACGCCGCTCGACTTAAAAGTGCTGCGCGCCATGCAGCCATACTTTGTTGAAAGTTTTTTTAATCCTTCCAGCATTCATCGTGGGGGAGTCATGGTTCGTAAGGCTGTCGACGCAGCTCGTCGTCAGGTAGCTGATTTGATTGCTGCTCGCCCCGAGGAAATCGTGTTTACAAGCGGTGCTACCGAATCGGTTAACCTGGCCCTGCTGGGCTCAGCCCGCGCTCTACGCAACCACGGCAATCATGTGGTGACCGTTGCTACTGAACACGCGGCTACCATAGAAACGCTTAAGCGCGAAGGTTTTACGGTAACTTTTGTGCCGGTGGGTAAAGATGGCTCGGTTAATCCTACGCAGTTGCTAGCCGCCATTCGTCCTGACACGATTTTGGTTACTCTCATGCTGGTCAACAACGAGCTAGGTGTCATAGCGCCCATGGCCGAGATCGGCAAAGCGATTGCGCGTTTGCGCAAAGATAACCGTGCTCTCTATCCGCTGTTGCATACTGATGCATCGCAGGCAGCGGGGCTCTTGGCTGTCGATGTCGAGAAACTTCATGTCGACTTACTCAGTTTTACCGCCAGTAAAATGTATGGCCCCAAGGGCATCGGTGCTCTTTACGTAAAAAAAGGAACGCGTTTACAGCCATTGTTGTCTGGCGGCAATCAAGAAAGCGGACTGCGCGCCGGCACAGAAAACGTGCCGGGTATCATTGGCTTTGGCGCAGCCGCAGCTCTGGCCAAGCGCAACCGCACTCGCTACGAGCATCACCTGGCGCGTCTCAAGACAGTATTTTTAAAAAAGCTCCATCACGCAGGTATCGTTTATCGCGTTAATGGCGAGGGCGCCTCGACCGCGCCGTCGATCGTTAGTATTACTTTCAGCGAAATCGATGGCGAAGAGTTATTGCTCCGCCTTGATGCGAAAGGTATCGCCGCCTCGGCCGCCTCTGCCTGCCGCACGTCCGATCACCCGAGTCACGTGCTGCGAGCTATCGGTTTGTCGGAAGCTGAGGTTCGTTCTACTTTACGATTTTCGTTTTTGCATACCATGAGCGTGCGCGAAGCTCGCCGCGCCGCTAAAATTGTCGCCAAGCTGGCCAGTGCCTTAGCTAAATAATCCAGCGCCCTGTAAACTCAGCTAAGCTGGCCAACAGCCAAAAGCCAATAGCCCCCTAATATCATATGAAACTCCGCATTGTCATCGATCCCGACCTCTGCATTGGCGCTGCCAGTTGTGTTACCATCGCGCCCGATGTTTTTACGTTAAACGTTGAAAATAAAGCTGAAGTTCTTGATCACGGCCAGGCACCGGACGGCCCCGCCTACGAACGAATTGTCGAAGTCACCGAACAAGAAAAAGAGCAAATCATCGAAGGCGCTAAGTCGTGCCCGACCCTAGCTATCATGGTTTACGATGAGCAGGGAACGCAGTTGTATCCTTTGTAGGTTATGAACATCGTCATAGTCGGTGGTGGCATTGCCGGAACATCGGCCGCAGAAGAAATTCGCAAGCGCCTGCCCGAGGCCACGATTACTATTTTGGAACAAGAACAGCACGCGCTTTATTCGCGAGTGCTGTTGCCTCATTACGTGAAAGGCAAAGTTACTCGTGAACGCGTTTTTTTGCGCTCGCCAGAGTGGTACGCCAAGGAGCGCATTGAATTAGTCACGGGTCTACAGGTTTTATCTATCGACGCCAAAAACAAATTCGTAGCCACTACCGATGGCCGCGAACATCCTTTTGACCAGCTGCTTATTGCCACCGGCGGCGAACCAGCATTGATTAACGACGACCAGCGTGGGGTGTCGTATTTGCATTCGATCGACGATGCCGATCACTTGCTAAAGCTTTTGGGCGAGCTGGCTACGCGACCCAAGGCCGAGCGTCAGGCCGCGGTTTACGGTGGTGGCTTTATAGCCTGCGAGTACGCAAATATTTTCCAGCATTACGGAATAGCCTTTACGTTATTAATGAAAAGTCGCGGTTTTTGGTCTAAGTCTCTAAGTCCAGACAGTCAGCTGATACTGCGTCAGCATGCCGCTAGTCTAGGAGTTCGCTTGGTAACCGGTGTCGAGCAACTAGAGTTACTCGGAGACAATGCCCTAAGTGCTGTTCGGGCCAATGGAGAAGAGTTCAAGGCTGCCCTGCTTGGTGTGGGCATTGGCTCTACGAGCGACGATCAGTTACTGCTTGACGCGGGGTTGGAGCTAGCCGACGGCATTGCGGTGAATGAATTTTTGCAGACCAATCTAGAAAACGTTTGGGCCGCCGGCGATGCCACAGCTATCGAAGATACGGCGGTCGGACGTCGCTTGCGCTATGGCAACTGGCAGCATGCTCAGACGCAAGGTCGTATTGCCGGCCAAAACATGGCGTCCACCTTCGCTAAAGCTTCGTCGGACAAGGGGGAGCGGGTACCGTTTCGCTTAGTTTCTCAATATTCTACTAATCTTCTTGGTTTACACATCGTCTTCATTGGTGATGTCAGTCGTCAGGCAGCCGACGAAGTTAAGCTGGTGAGTTTGTCGCCAAAGTCTAGTGAGGAGCATTTCATTCGCAACGGCAAGCTGGTCGGCGCAGTTTTACTTGGCGATTTAACCAAACGTGGTACCCTAGTGGCAGCAATTGGCCAACGCTATGACGCTTGACGACCAAAAAGTTTACAGCAAATACGATGCCAGCGACGTCGGTTTTGGCATTGAAAACCTACCCGAGCAAATTCGCATGGCCTGGCGCGACACCCGCGAGCTCGAGATCCCGCGTCTAGCAGGCAAAGTGCAGAATATCTTGTTGGCTGGTATGGGTGGCTCTGGGCTAGGGGCTCATCTACTAGAAGCAGCCTTACCAGATCGATTGAAAATACCGTTTTTTGCTTTGCGCGACTACGCCTTACCGGGCTGGGTCGACTCCAAATCGTTAGTTATCCTCTCTAGTTTTTCTGGCAATACAGAAGAAGTGCTAACTGCCGCTGCAGAAGCAAAAAAACGCCGAGCAAAAGTATTTGTTATTTGTGCTGGCGGCACTCTCGCTGCATTAGCTAAGAAAGAAAAATGGCCGATTTACGAATTTGTACCAGGCGAGCTAGCCAAGCAACCGCGTTTTGGTATAGGTCTGTCATTTGGTGGTGTAATTGGCTTATTGGAACGAACGGGTTTACTAAAAGTTACCGAAAAAGAACTTCAGGCCATGATGCAGGCCATGCATGAAGTTATCGATTCCTCTGCGGTTGATGTACCAACCAAAGAAAATCCAGCCAAGACCGTGGCCGAAGAGTTGGTAGGCAATATTGTTTTGATTTTTGCCGCCGAACATTTGACCGGTGTAGCTCACGTAATGGCCAACGCCCTTAACGAAACAGCCAAACATTTTGCCACATATTTCGCCTTGCCAGAAATGAATCATCACTTGTTGGAGGGTTTTACTAACCCAAAGTTTTTCGGACCAAAAACCAAGGTAGTCATGCTGTCGTCAGGACTTTATAACGAGCGCACTCAGTTGCGCGTTAAACTAACAGCCGAATTGTGCGAGCGCCAAGGCACATCGGTTGTTGAGTATGTAAGCGCTGGCAAGACTAAGCTTGAAGAAGTGGGGGAGATTTTCCAGTTTGCCAGCTACGTAGCTTGGTATATGGCCATGCTTAACAAGGCTAACACCATGGCCATCCCTTTCGTCGATGAGTTGAAAGAGAGGATGAAGAAATAAAGGTCAACAAAAATACCGCCCACGAGGCGGTATTTTTAGTTTTCAGTTATTCCGAACGAACTAGTTTAGTAGCACGATCAACGAAATCAACCATCGCTGCGGTATCTGTTTCTGCCTTCATGCGCGGCAAGTCTTCATTGAACTCCGCTACCAAGGCATCATACTCAGCTACTTGGTTAGGATCAGTCTCTCTAATCTTTTGTTCTGGATCTCCGTGACCCAAGCTTCGTACATAAGCTTCGAACGTTGGTAGCGGTTGAAGTGTATCTACGACTTCAGCCATTTCATCTGCCGCCGAAGGGTCTTCTTTAAGTTCGTCTAAATACTCAGCAATTCCCTTAACCGAAGAAAAAGGATTCAACACATCGTGATTAAGGTTTTCCCAATGTTTTTCCGCTTCTTTCTTTGGCGCTTTCCATTCCCGAGCGTCTGCTGGCACCGGACTCATTTCGATTGATGACATAGTGAATAAAGTATAGCGATTAGAATGGATTGCTAGAAGTGGATAGCAACAAAGTTGCTTTTTCCTCATTTTTTCTATACTCTGCTTGCGATTGGTGACCAAGAAAACGTATTAAGTTCGGCGAGGTTCGAGGAGCGGCGAGAACCGAATGAGGCGTACTGCAACGTACGGTGAATGAGGATCGGAGCCGCAACGAAGAAGATCGTCGAACTTGGATACGTTTTCTAGGCAAGGAGAGGTGGCAGAGTGGTCGAATGCGCTAGACTCGAAATCTGGTGTACTCGCAAGGGTACCGCGGGTTCGAATCCCGCCCTCTCCGCCACATAAAAGCGACCCACGTGGGTCGCTTTTATGCTAGATTGGAATATACTTCTTCACTTAAATATGTATCGAGTGGTAAATAAGTTTAGCTGGCACAAGCGTAAGGGGAATTTCGCGGCCGAGGAGCTTTATAATAACCTATCCAAAGAATTCGGACTTTGCTTCGAGATTATTAATCCGCAGGGCAACGGCAATCACCCTGACGCATGGGTTCATTTTGATGGAAAACATATTGCTCTTGCTGAAGTTAAAATGGTTGAGTATCAGTCCCCGCGTTTTACTGGCGTTAGAAGCATTACAACCCATGACACAGTACGAAGACAAATAAGCAAAGCGAAAAAGCAACTGCGATCGAGGGAGACAGATCTTCCGCGGGTTTTATACCTTGTTTGTGATGCTTCATTTACAGATGATGAAGTAATCGCTTGGGCAATTTTTGGTCCATTGATAACAGTAATCGGTCAGGATGATAGGACTATTTACAGCGGTTATCGTGGCTTGCATGCAAAAAAACGTATGCGTCAAGATGATAAATTTTTGGACGGTCTGCTCTCTGCGATCATCTGCGTGCGAGAGTATGACGACAGACGTCTTTATAGTGTCTTTCAAAATATGACTTCAGCTAGGCTCCCCGACGTATTAGTGCCTGCCAATGCGAGTGTGCGTCGATATTATGGACATAACAGTCCACCTTCGGGATAAGTGAATCGGGCTTACGAAGTTGCAAGACGGCATGCTGCTGGAGAGCAGGGCTATACAGTTCGGTGGCTACTCCTATCATACGATTAAGAAAATTGTATAATTGAGACCAAGATATGATTGTTGGAAATAAAAGAGTTGTCATGATTGCAGTTATCTCCTGTTTAGTGTCAGTAGTTTTGCTTCTAGAAGTCGTGTTCTTGAAGCGCGAGGTTCGACAGCTCGAGTGCGACATTGGATCCGGAATAAATGCAGAGAGACAATATACCTATCCCATATTCCGTGATCTTGGTTACGATCCAGAAGACTATGGGGTTGGTATTAATAATCCTATAACCACAGAAGAGAAATATAATGCACACTGTGATTGGTAGACTTAGCGCAGCCAACCCACGTGCCTGGAAATCATCCGTGGATAGATGCGTGAAAAACCCTTAGAATACCCCTCGAACGTGGTACTGAACCCAGGTGCACCGCCACGAAAAGACGACTGCAAGGTCGTCTTTTTGTTTGCATATCGCAGGCAAAGCCTCAGGTCATCTCCTCACGCTGTATTTTTAGTAAAAGTTTCTCTGGCTCAATCCTAACTTTAAACTCTCCCTCAATAAAAATATCGTAAGTCGTGTGGTGCGGGCGAGTGATTTTTTCCATAGCAACGCCTTGTGAGGCGAGGGCGTCGGCTAGAGCATCCATTGAGCCTTCAATCGGATAAACCTCAATATGATCAAAGCCAGATGTTTGACTACCATCGGGTTTTTGATCGGATAATTCTAAATACCAAATATCGCCGAGCGAGCTTTTGAGCGGTTGCAAAAATTTAATTACCGCAATACGTCGTTTAGAAATGATCGATTGATAAACAAACTGACTTTCATGTTCAAAAATCGACCGCAGAGTTTCAAATTCTTCGTTCGATGAACATTTATAGCAAATATGGTCGGCTGTGGCGGCCGGGGAATAGCTCTCGATCCAAGTGTTAAAGTAGTTTATGAATTCCTCGGAAGCCGCAAAGAAGCCATCAATATTTTTTGTCATATTTATCTATTTTACATGGTCTAGCCTAACCTAGCCTTTTGAACTAAGTTATTTTTGTGTAGCATAGTATTGTTACTACAAGGGGGACCCCATGAAGCAGTGGCTGTGGTTGCTGCTCACGGTGTTCGCCGTGGGCTGCATGCATCGTGAAGGCGACAAGCTCTGGCCGCGCCAAAGAGCTACTGGTTATCTGAGCGTTTACATCGAGCCGCATCCAGAACTTCTACCCGCGGTCATCATTGACGGCTGCGAGCTGTGGTCGTCTGAAGGCGTTAGCTGCAAACTTACGCCGGATCGAGAGCTGGCTCAAGTGTTGGTACGGATGGATACCACAGACGAGTGGTGTTCCTTAACTGATAATGGGCAATCGATCATCGCTAAGGCCTGGACCGGGAGCGAGCGGGGCATGATCGCTTTTTACTCCGCCTGCCTGCATTATCAGTTTGGTGAACGGGTATCCGCAGAAAAACTGAAAACCTACGCGGCGCACGAGTTCGGTCATGTTCTAGGTGTACAGCATGTACCGATGGACTGCATCGATCCTCAACGGTCGATTAACGAAGACGACGAGGTTCTGTACACCGAAAACGGCGAAATGATCTGCGGCCAGGCCATTATGAACGCCGCACCCAATCCATACCTTCCTGACGCAACACAGGAAACCATGGCAGATCATCAAGCCTACATGGTGCGAGACAAGGAATACGCTGTTTACTAAGTCTCGCCACCGATGCCTGCTATTGCCGGCATCTTTTATTTTTTTTTACAGCTGTGCTACATTGCCGTGTCGATCTTTCACCCCGGAGTTGCCAATGAAAACGCCTTGTTTTGCGGCCTGGTTGTTGGCGGGGTGTCAGACCTACGACTACCGCCTTTACGATCACGAACCGGACGTCACGACCGAGATCGGCATCTACATCCAGGCCGACGACGTACTGGTGCCTAGCGCCATCATGCACGGCTGTAGACTGTGGTCGCCGGAAGGCGCTGCCTGTCGGCGGTCGCCTAATCCCAACTCGGCTGACATTGACGTCTATGTCAATGACGGGTTCGGGTGCTTTACAGACAGCGGCGAGATCGTGGCCATGTCTGTTAGCGGCGATGTCATCGTCTACTCCCAGTGCCTCTACTCGGTGCTCGGCGAACAAGTGTCGCATGACGAACTGGCGATCGTTACCGCGCACGAGATCGGTCACGCGCTCGGCATCGATCACGTGCCCTTGGACTGCGAACACCCGGAGCGCTCATTGAATCCTGGCGACCGTTTGCCCTACGACCGCCAAGGCCGCTTGATCTGCGGTCCGGCGCTCATGAACGCCGAGCCGTTCATGGACTTCACGGGCCCAATCGGCATGACCACCACCGATCATCGTGCTTTCGCGGCGCGCGAATCCGCCTACATCATCTACTGACCCTCAGCCCGGCCACACGGTCGGGCTTTCTGTTACAATCGCAGCAATATGAAAACGTTTAATAAGCTCGTACGCGATAAAATTCCAGAAATCATTGCTCAAGAAGGCACTGCATATAGTTCCAGGATTTTAGACGTGGCAGAGTATCGCCAGGAATTAGCCAAGAAAATCGTCGAAGAAGCCAACGAAGTTCTGGCAGCTGCCGACGACAATCAAGAGCTAATTAAAGAAATTGGCGACGTGTTAGAGGTCATTGACGCCATTGTTGCTAGCTACCAGCTAGACAAAGCAGAGATTGGTCGCGTCAAAGAAGAGCGCAAGGCCAAGCGCGGCGGTTTTGAGCAACGAATCTTTTTAGAATCAACCGATTGATTGCCAAGTGAAGGGGTTTGTTTTATTGTCTGCCGCACAAGGAGGTGGCTATGCAGACGATCATTGCCTTGCTGGTGATCGTGTTGGTCTTCGTCGTGCCGCGGTCGCTCCTCGGGCTGCTGCATTTGTGGCTCCGACTGGGTCACGAAGAGCGCGAAGACGCGCGCCTGCGGCGCCTGGCTATGCGGCAGTACCAGCTGGCGCAGCAGCGGCGAGACGACAAGCTGACCATGGTGTGAGGGGCGAGTCGAGCCCCTTATTTTTTTAGGCTATACTTCGGCCAATATGCGGCGGATATTTTATTACTGGCTCGGTCTAGGCATCTTGTTTGCCAATAAAGTTCGTTACGCTATCGCCGGTTATCGTCGACCACGCGAGTTTTCAGTCACCAATACTAAAAAAGCTATCGCCTACGACCGCGAAGTCGTAGATCGTTGGCGCCAGGCGCTCGAAGATTATCTTGGCGAAGGCGCTGTATTTAGTGCCAAACGTGTGTTTGAAATTGGCCCCGGCGCCGACTTGGGTGTGGCGCTTATGCTTTTAGCAGAAGAAGGTGCACAATCGTACGCAGCTATTGATATTAACAATCTCATAGCGCAGACGCCACGTGCTTTATACGAAGATCTTTTTGCTTCCATGCGACGCTTGGATAGCCGCGTAGCTCGTCAGGCCTTCGACGACTTCACAATCGGTCACACCGGTAAAATTCGCTATGTCCACGATCAGTTCTTTTCATTTAAAGACTTTGCTGACTCCTCGTTTGATCGGGTAGTGAGTAATGCCGCCCTTGAGCACGTTGATGACGTGCCAAAAACGCTCCGCGAAATAGATCGAGTCACGGCCAGCGGGGGAGTTGCTTGCCTTCATGTCGACTTGCAAACACATACACGAGTCATCCGCGACCGCGATCCGCTGAATATCTACCGCTACTCGCGTTTGCTGTATCGTTTAGCCAAATTTTCTGGCATCCCCAACAGAATTCGCCCGCACATTTACAAAGAAGTACTCGAAAACCTCGGTTGGCGGGACATCCGAGTCATTCCTGTTACTTCGGTAACTGACAAAATCCTCAAACGCGATCAGCCTGGTCTAGCTCGTCACTTCCGCAAGCCCGAGGCGCAGATGGAGATACTGAGTTTCATGCTTCTCGCTCGAAAACAGTAGCTCTAATTTCCAATACACCACATGATAGACCCTTCCCCCGCACCTTTTTCAGTCGACAAAGTCAAAAGGTGCGGGGTCAGGGTCGTCTCGCGTCCATCGCACACCTGCACGAGCTCGACCCCGAGCGACAGCGAGGGGTCCGTTTGGTGGCAATCGTTAGGTTACAACGAGAGGTTACTCACCCTGAGTCCTCACGCATCGGTTCACGCCGCCCTCGAATATGACGGGGTTATGGCCAGGCAATAGAACGAAGGAATGTAGAACTACATCTAGTCAATACAACTAGAGCCATGTAATCCTCAGGAATAAGAATTGGCTAGATTTAGTTCTGCCCGAGTTCTGCCTGGCCTATCCCCGGCCAGATTCGAAAGGCGGCAGAGACTTCTTTTGGATACTTTTCTTTGGTGATTGAAAGAAAAGTATTTTTTAGGGTAGGGGCGAAGCCCCACAAACACAAAGTGCTATAATAAGCCAGCTATGCCCGACTCTCGTATTCGCAAGGCAATTATTCCTGTTGCCGGAATGGGTACTCGATTTTTGCCTGCCACCAAAGCGCAGCCAAAAGAGATGTTACCGGTGGTTGATAAGCCGGTGATTCAATATATTGTCGAAGAAGCCGTGGCGGCCGGAATCGAGGAGGTAATTTTCGTCACCGCCATGGGCAAACGAGCCATCGAGGATCATTTCGATCGCAACTTTGAGCTTGAGTACCGCCTGGAACAAAAGAAAAAGATGAAAGAGCTGGCCTCAATTGAGGCCATCGGCCATTTAGCAAAATTTGCTTTCGTGCGGCAGGCTAAACCGCTTGGTGATGGTCACGCTATTTTGGCGGCCGCGCCATTTGTGGGCGACGACGAGTCGGTAGCCGTGCTTTTCGGCGACGATATTATTTCGGGCGAAATTCCAGCCATTGGTCAGCTTATTTCTACGTTCGAAAAATATCACGATCCAGTTGTTGCCATTCAAGAAGTGCCCAAGTCAAAGGTTGGCAGTTACGGAGTCATCGGCGGGGCGGAGATTGATGATGCCACTTGGCAAGTTAAAGAATTTGTCGAGAAACCAGACCCAGCCGAAGCGCCATCAAACTTAGCAGCTGTTGGTCGCTACGTTATTACGCCAGAAATTCTACGTCTTTTAGAAAGCCAAGAGCCCGGCAAAGATGGCGAAATTCGCCTGGCCGACGCCTTCGCTACGCATCTAAAGAATGGCAATGCCATGTACGGCTGCAAGTTTGACGGTATTCGTTATGATTGCGGCAATAAGTTTCAGTTTATTGTGGCGCAAATTGAATTGGGCTTAAAGCACCCCGAAGTCAAAGACGATCTAAAGGCATTTTTGAAAGCTTTTTGCGAATAATATATGACCAAGCAATTCGGCCTGCGCGCCTTGTCTCTGCTCCTCCTTCTGTCGTTTGGCGCCGGTTGTTTTGGCGGCGGCACAACGTCTAACATAGAAGAAATCACCCTTGACTATTGGCGCGTTTACGACGAGGACGATACTTTTAAAGATATTATCGATGCCTACGAGGCTTTACACCCGAACATTGTTATTCACTACCGCAAACTGCGCTCAGATGAATACGAAGGCGAATTAGTGCGGGCAATTGCTGAAGGCAAGGGGCCGGATATGTTTTCGGTCCACAACACCAAGATTGGTGAATTCGAAAGTTTAATGGCGCCCATGCCGCCATCGGTCAACGTTGCATACTTAGAGACCAAGGGAACTATTCGCAAAGAGACCACCTTAGTTGAGCGTGTCGAACCAACGTTGAGCGAAAAAGCCCTAAAAGAGCGCTTTGTCGATGTCGTGGCTTCGGACGTCATTCGCAACTATCGTCCTGATCCTAAGTTAGACCCAGAAAAGCGCATCTTCGGCCTGCCTCTCTCGGTCGATAGCTTGGTCTTGTTTGCTAACAAGGACTTGCTCGATGCCGCCGGCGTAGCAGCTGCGCCAGTCACCTGGGATGATTTTCAGAGTGCTGTTAGAGCCATTACGGTTTACAACGATCAGGGCGGTATTAGTCAATCGGCTGCAGCTCTTGGGACGTCGGCCAATGTTGAGCGGTCTTCAGACATTTTGTCTTTGTTGATGCTGCAGAACGGTACAGAAATGACCGACGAGCGTGGCCGAGTAGCCTTTCACACCATTCCCGATGGCCTGCCGCGAGAAATTTTCCCCGGGCTAGACGCAGCTCGCTTTTTGACCGATTTCGCCAACCCGATTAAGGACGTTTATACCTGGAACGACACCTTCCCAAATTCCTTTGAGGCTTTCGCTAACGGTCAAACCGCCTTCTTCTTTGGCTATAGCTACCACATTCCATTGCTAGAGGCTGCTGCGCCGCGGCTTGATTACTCAATAAGCAAAGTTCCGCAGATTGCTGGCGGCAAGCAGGTTAATTTCGCTAATTACTGGGTAGAAAGCGTGTCTAAGTCTAGTAAGCACCAAGATTACGCTTGGGATTTTGTGCAGTTTGCTACCTCTCAAGAACAAGTTGTTTCCTATTTAGAGCAAGCAAATAAACCAACTGCTTTGCGCGGTCTAATAAATAGTCAGTTGAACGACGAGCAGATCGGTTCGGCCGTTGAACAGGTTTTGACCGCCGAAAGCTGGTACAAGGGCAGCGATGCCGACGTTGCCGAGGCTGCGCTAAATGCCTTTACCGACGAGGTTTTGTCTGGCGCCGACCCAGTAGAAGCCATCGAGAAGGCCGCTGACGCAGTGTCGGAAACATACTAGCGCATATATTGCGAGGCCGTTGGCCTTTGGCTGTTGGCGGCTCATCTGAGCGTACAGGAGCTAATAGCTAAATTCTAACGGCTATGTAAAAGGCTAACGGCTAAAGGCTGCATCGCAATGTATACGGCCAATGGCCACCAGCCAAAAGCCAACGGCCAAAATAAACGCACGTGCTATACTAACGCCATATGTTCCGCAGCTTGGCGTTAACCATAGTTCTAGCCAGCGCTTTTTTGTCACTCTTTTTTTTCAGTGCAGTGCCAGTATTTGCACAGTCAGACGTCGAGAGCGGCTATCAGTCAATCATGGATAACGGTTTGATTTTCGCCAACATGCCAGACTGCACTTCTACTGACTGCCCGTGTCGGGATTCTGGTCAGTGTTCAGTTGATCAAGTGCTTCAGATTTTTGTAAACATCAGCACCGGCATCTTGGGCATTATCGGCTCGGTAGTTTTACTTATGTTTGTTTATGGTGGATTTGTCTGGATTACCTCAGAAGGTGATCCAGAGCGCGTTAATCGAGGTAAACAAACCGTAGTAAACGCCATTATCGGCTTGGCTTTAGTTTTGGGCGCGTACGCAATTATGAACTTCGTGATCGCCTCTGTCGCCGGCGATAGGCCAGCCGGAACGATCAACGACACCATAAATAACGCTCAAGACAATACAGATTCGCTCAGTCCTTAATTATGAATAGATATTTGTCATACTTTTCGGCTTACTTAGCCATCGCCTTGCTTGGCGCTTTACCGCACGCCGTCAAAGCAGTCGAGCTAATCAATCCCTTGGGTTCAGGCCCAGAGGCTACCGACCCCCGTCTGCTAATTGGTCGCCTCATTCAAGCCATACTTTCCGTGGTCGGTTCTATTGCTCTTCTTATGTTCGTCTACGGCGGAGTGCTCTGGATTACGTCGATGGGGGAGTCGGCTAGGATTGATAAAGGTAAGAAGATTTTGGTTTGGGCAGTGCTCGGCTTGGCCATGATTGCCGCTTCGTATGTGGTGGTTAACGCAGTTATCCAAGCCTTGACCACAGGCAGTGCCACTACCGCGCCTTAGGCGTGATACAATTTTAGAAGTATTTAATTCAACTTTTCACTATGGTGAAGCAACTCATTCGTTTTGGCGTCAGCGTCGCTCTAGGCTTGGCACTTGTCTTGCCCTTCGTTCGCTTGTCGCCCATTGTCCACGCCCAACCGCTTGAGGCAGAAGACATTCTGAACTCGAATTTCGGTGACACCACCGGACTCGGTCAGGCAGATCTTCAGGACACCATTGGTCAGCTCATTCGCGTCGCCCTTGGTTTCTTGGGTGTAATCGCGGTAGTCATCATTTTGTACGGTGGCTTTAAGTGGATGGTAGCTGGCGGTAATGATGAGAAGGTGGCAGAAGCAAAGCGTCTGATTATTGCCGGCATCATTGGCTTGGCAATCATCTTGTCCGCCTACGCCATTGCTAGCTTCGTCATCTCATCGCTCATCGAAGCTACTCAATAGGTTTTCTCACGCTGAGGACCCCCAACGTAGCTCTAGGTTGCAGACTTAGAGCGAAGTGGGGGCCTGCACTATGCGAAAACTGGTCGCTCTGGCTATCGCCATACAGCTATTATTGCCTGGCATGGCTTTGGCGCAGTTCAATGCTGATTCCAGTGGCTTAACAGCCACCGGTGATGAGGTCTTTGGTACCCCGGGCGATCTCAATATTGCTACCTTTATCGGAACCTATATCATCGCACCCGTTTTGGGCTTGACCGGACTTATCTTCTTGGTACTTACCGTTTACGCCGGATTCCTTTGGATGACCTCGCAGGGTGACTCAGGCCGGGTAAAGCACGCGAAAGATATTTTGATCGCTTCGATAACCGGGGCAGTATTGATGGCCATGGCCTACGTAATTACCAATACGGTAATTAATGCGCTCTCTCCAGCTACCGGCGCTTAGTTTTATGTTAAAAAAAATAGCTCTCAGTTTTTTTCTGCTAGTACTAACGGCCGCTCCGGGAGCGGTGGCTGCACAAGTCTTTGATACCGGCCTTGATGATGCCGGGAAGGCTTCCTATGGTCCTGGTGCACAAACCGACCTTGCTGTAATTATTGGTACATTGATCAATGTTCTATTTAGTCTCATCGGCGTCATTTTCCTGATTCTCATCATCTACGCCGGTTTCCTCTGGATGACCGCCGCTGGCAATGACGGCCAGGTAAAGACAGCTAAGAATATCATGACCACCTCGGTTGTTGGTCTAGTAATCCTGCTCTCTGCCTACGCCATCGCCGAATTCATTGTCGGTGCTCTTGGTGTGGCAACTACAGGGACGGGGATATAAACCTATGCACACTAGTTAAATGAGTTAGCAGTGGAGTCGTGTATACTTTTAACAAATCAAATGCCTATTATGAAACTGAAACACCTTTTGGTCGGCACAGCGTTGCTGGCTCTACCTCTTAGCGGTTTAGTCGCGCCTCGCGCCAATGCGCAGGTAGACATCACCGGAGCGCTTGAAGACGTAAACGATACCGCCGGCTTCGGCAACCAGCCATTGGAACAGACGATCGGTACTTTGATCAACGTGTTCCTCGGCTTGCTGGGTATCATTTTCTTGGTTCTCATCATCTACGCCGGTTTCCTCTGGATGACCGCCGCTGGCGATGACGGCAAGGTAAAGACAGCCAGGGGCATCATGACCACCTCGGTTGTTGGTCTAGTAATCCTGCTCTCTGCCTACGCCATCTCAAGTTTCGTCATCGAACAACTCACCACCGCAACAGGCACAGGGTAAACATTTTTCAAAGCAGCAAGACTCTCTCACGGGAGTCTTTTTTATTACTTCCACTTGAAACCCCGTCCCGTAAGGGCGGGGGCTCAGCTCAGGGAACGCGAAGCGTAAGCGTCAATAAAAACTTATGACGGATACCCTCAAGGCCGTAAGGCCAGGGAGCGTCATATCTCACGAGCCAGACCCCGAGCGACAGCGAGGGGTCCGTTTGGTGGCAATCGACAGGTTGCAACGAGAGATTGCGTCACATGAGCCCTCACGCATTGGTTCACGCCGTCCTCGAATATGACGGGGTTATGGCCAGGCAATAGAACGAGGCAACGCAGGCCATCTCCGGTCAATACAAAAAGGGTCATGTAATCCTCAGGTAGTAGAGTATTGACCGGAATATGGACTGCCCGAGTTCTGCCTGGCCTATCCCCGGTAGAGTCGAATAGGCGGCTACGTAGTTTCTTTGGATACTTTCTTTGTTCCGAAAGAAAGTATCAGGGGGGATGGGGCGAAGTCCCACCAAAATAAACAGAAATATTTGCCCTGGAACCTAGCTTCTCACCTTCGTTCGAAGTGGCCAAGTTTCACGTCGCAACCTATCAAGTGCCACCACTTGCCCCGACGTACGTCGGGGTCGCTGCCACTCAGTTACGGCTCGGGCTTAGCCGATCGCAGATACGAGCAACCTGACACGTCAGTCGCGACTGACGTGTCCTGAAAGATCTCTCCTTAACGTCGAGATGACTCGCGGTAGAGACAACGCGTAAAAAAAGAAGAACGGCCGGATCATGAAAGATCCGGCCGTGCGTGACGATTGGTTTGGGCTCGTCAGGGCCCGCAGCGCGTGGAGTTGAACTCCACGCTGCTGTGGCGCGGATCGGCCTGGTCGACGAAGATGTTGCCGCAGGCCCCTACTTCGTGAAACTCACCCAGGTAGAGAGTGACGGGACCATCCGTCACGGGATTGTTGTTCGGCCCCGAGAGGACCGTGCCACCGAAGTTGACCCTGGTCGCGCTCAGGCAGTACCAAAAGCGCACTGGATCCGTTTCGATCGGCTTGCCGCTGCTATCCCGCTTGAGGACTGCCGCTGCGGGAATGACCGGCACGAGCTTATCACCCTGCCGGATCACCACCATGTGACCACCTTCGTTCGGAGGTTTGCCGTCCCACACCTGGTGGGTGGCCACGCCGACGACGGTTGGCGAGATGAAGTACGGGCGTTTGTTGACGCCCTCCTTGCAGTTCGGACTCATGTCCGGCGGCAGGCTCCCGAGCACGAACGTGCCGGGTGCGAGGGGCGCCGTCGGGTCGACCGCGTAGGCCGAGCCGATGAAGAACAGGACCACGAACGTGAACAGGTGGAACATGCTCACTCCTTGAGCGCGTCGGCCAGGGCCTTGTCGGCCTTGTCCTTGGCGCTCGGGGTGGGGGTGGAGGGGACGGTGACGACCTTCTTGGGCGCCGGCGCCTGGTTGGTGACCACGGGTGCCGGCGCGGGAGCGCTGCCGTTCAGCAGCTGGTTGGCCCAGGCCTGGCCTTCGACCCAGCCGTTGAAGCTGGATCCGTCGAAGCTGTTGAAGCCTCGGGCGGCCTGGACGGCCGCCGCGCCCGTTGCGTACTGCCCGTTCTGGGTGTCCGCGTAGGTGTTGGCGGCGCCCTTGCTGTCCACGATGGCCGCAGCCATGGCCGCGGTCATCGTGTCTCCCTGGTCTCCGCGGTCGAGCACCTCCACCCGTCGGGTGTCGGCGTCGGTCTGGGCGACCTGGGTGCGGGCGCAGTCGTTGCTCTGCGCCATCATCCTCTCCGTGTGCCGACCATTGGCCGGCTGGTTCAGGATCTGTACCCCGCAGGCGTCCACGTAGACGTGGTGCCGGCGGGGGCTGTTGACGTGCACCGGCTCGGCCACCTTGGCCGCCTCGAGGGCGGCGAGCTGAGCCTTGGCGTCGGCGATCAGCTTCAAGGTCTCCGCCTGCTGGCGGAACTCCTCCGCCGTCGGCGTGGGCGCCTCCTGCCCGAAGGCGGGGGCGCCGAGGAGCACCAGGCAGAACAGGCCGAACAGCATGACGATGGTGCGCATTGGCACCTCCTGTACCCCGACCGTAGCGTCGGGGTGGTTGGTTGTGAAAGACACTAGCTACTGGCAAGGCCTAACTAAGTTACTTTTGCCCTACCTAGTAACACTTAACAATAGCATATTTTCCCCATCCTGTCAAGCCTCATAATAGCATTATTTTGCTAATATTAGCCAATTTAGCTAAGACTAGCTACCCCAGACAACTTCTAAAAGCCAATAGCCAAAGGCCAATAGAGGGCTTTTAGAAACCAAATGGAACAGCGGTAAGATTGAAGTGCTTTACTCTTCAATCGAGCTGTTCCATATGTTTAGAATAGATGAGGTTCCCTCAAACGCCAAGTTGCGTTCACTTTTCCGTCATGCAACCTTTGGAAAACGTGTGTTTTGTCCGCGCTGTGGTACTAGCCATATAAAGCAGTCGGAAGCGCGGTATCGGTGCCCTAAGTGTCGTCGACCATTCAGTCTTTTCTCAGTTTCCTGGCTTGGTTGCACCAAACTCTCATTGCGACAGATCTGGATCCTTCTACAGTGTTGGCAGGCTCAATACACGCTGCCTGCAGCCTCCAGTATGGCTTCTGTGTCCATCATCACAGTAAGACGCTGGTATGGGCGCTTTCGTCGTCATCTTGTCTATGTTTCACCAGAGAAATTCCTAGGAGAGGTCGAGGTAGATGAGTCGTTTGTGGGCAGGAGACGGTACAAGAACCAGAGAATTGTGCTTGGAGCATGGTGTCGAGAAGAGGAGAAAGTGATTCTCAGAATAGTGCCAAATAGAAGCCAGGGAACTACCGACAGGTTTCTACTGGAGCATATCAACGAAGGCTCAACGGTCTACACGGATAGTGCCACATGTTACGAGGGTATAGATGAGTTCTTCGGCTACATCCATGAGGCTTGCAACCACTCTAAATTCGTCTTTGGACCGACTAATAGGATCGAGGGTATCTGGTCTATTCTTAAACGCCACATTAGAAGAACTTATCACCATGTCTGGAAAGAACACCTGCCACAACTCCTGTGGGAAATAGAGGCACGCATTAACACTCCTCAAATGTTTAGAAATCCGCTAACATATCTACAATCTTCTCTTGTCGTTGTTCCAGGTGGGTTATGAGAGCCCAATAGAGAGCAATTGACTTTTTGGCCAAAAAATGCTATAGTTCCACGTTCTGAAGTGCATGTCCTCCGTAGCTTTAGCGAAGGAGGATGGCCTTTTGGAGCACGTTCTCTAACAATCTAGGTTACTAGAGAAAACAACCCATTCTCCCTGCCCGTAAGGCGTAGGGATGGAGGCCACCATGGCTCGTTACGCTTTGTCCTCTTCCGAGGCGCTCGAAAACAAGGGTATCGGCTTCATTGCCGACGTGGTTCGCGAGATGTCCGAGGAGGGCTTCGAAGCACTCCTGGCTCAGATCAACCCCGCCGTGCTCCTGACCAAGGAAACCACGGCTGGCACGATCGCCCGCATCCTGTTCAACATCCCGGAGCCGATGCGAGTCGGTGCCGCGATGATGCTGGCAGAGGCGATCGAACGCAACCACAAGTTGCCCTACCTGTTTCGGTTCGCTGTTCCCCCGATGCTGCGCGGCTTGCCGGATGGCATGAGGCGCATGATCGAGAACGCGAAGACCGCGGAAGAGGTCGAGGTCGTGGTGCGGGATCCCCTGGCGGCAAGCCAGGCCAAGGTCGAGCAGGACTTGGAGGACAAGAACGGTTGGAAGGATCCGGTAAGTCGGACGATTCACCGTAAAGGTTGCTCCACCCAACTCCCGAAGGGAGTGGAGATGCATAACCTGCTGTCGGTAATCGAATGGGACAAGGATGCCATCGAGGATGGCTGGGTTACCCTGTGCCCCGACTGCTTCCCGAAATGGCGCAAACACGGCGTCGTCGAGATCGACAACACCGCGAAGCCGAGCAAGGTCGACTTCGGCTCCATGAGCCCGGACGACCAGCGGAAGCTGGCGCTGTTCTGGCGCATCCTGAACGCCCGGCTCGAGGACAAGATCGATCGGCCGCGCCAGCCGCACGCCCTGAAGGCGGCGCTGGAACGGTTGAACGTGTGCCCGGCCGCGCTCAAGGCGTTGTCGGACATCGAGCCTCCCGACGAGGACAAGTTCCCCGACTGCATCGAGGCGCTGCAGTGGCTGGAGCGCTCCAACGTCGCGATCGACGGCGATCACCCCCTGCACGCGCAGCGTCGGAGGTACCTCGACTGCGTCGAGGACGTGATCGACATCTTCGCTCCGTTCGAGGTCTTGCTCCGTGCGGAAGCACGCGACAAGATCTCGACGCCGCTCTACATGGCGCTGACGGCCCGCGACTGGATCGACGACTCGTCAACGGCCGCCGGACGTGCCAGCTTCCGCAACAAGCTGACTGGCTGGCTCGAGGCAGCACCGAAGTTGATCACCGAGCCCTCGTGGCCGAGGACCGTCGCGTTCTGGATCATCGGCCTGGTGTTCCTGGGTCTGCCGATCCTCTACGTGATCCTGTTCATGGGTCTGGTTGGCTTCGCTGGTTTATCCGGCCTGGCCACCCTTCTGTGGGGGTTCAGGGACGGGAGCTACTTCTGGCTCAACGCGGGCATCGTCGGCATCTGCGTGTCGCGGCTGCTGATCGTTGCCTTGGACGGGGTCCCGACCCTGTTCAAGAAGCTCAAGAACTTCCTGGATCCGGCTGACGGCACCGGCCTCATCGGAGGCACGGGGCTCGACATCGGCAACTACTTCAGGAAGTTGGGCGGGCTTCCGCTCAGAGAGCGAAGCTCGACCGCTGCGGTCGAAGACCTCGTCCAGCAGAAGGAGCCGGTGTCGTTCCTGCGCCAACGGGCGCTGACGGTCACCATCGTCTCCACGGTCGTTGCCGCTGCTGGCAACGTCTGGATGCTGATCGGGCGGGGAAACATCTTCGTCTCGGTCTGTTTCGCCTCCGCCGGGTTCCTCGTCCTCATGGTCGGGGAGCTGTATGTGCGGGGGTGGAACCTGACCTCCGAGCACGACGATCGTCGCCTGCTCTCGGTCGACTTCCGACGGCGCGCGTTGAAGGGCATGATCACCGCCGGTTCTGTGTTGGCGGCGCTGCTGCTGACTCTCGGAATCGGCGTTGGCGGCACCTCGTACGCGGCTCACGCTGTCATGGGTGACGTGGCGGTCGCTCAGACCGTCACCTTGGCCCGCGGCGCGAGCGAGAAGGCCGTGGTCGAGACCGCCAAGGCCATCGACGTCCCGCTCACCGTTCGGGAACGGGTCTGCTACGAGTACCAGGCGAAGATCTCCAAGCACGAACGTGCTCAGGAGCTCTCGCCGGGCACCGTGTGCAAGCTCAACCCCGACACGTTCCCCTGCGACTGCACGGCAAAGCTCCCGCCCGAGGTGCTCGCCAGGCACCCCGAGCTGCAGAACGCCGCAATCGCCAACAAGTAGCGCGGTTCGGCTCTGACCGGTCGATCGATTGCTCTCACTCGAAAGTGAGACGTCGATTGGCCGGTTCTTCTTTTTAAACACAGATTTTACACAGATTTTTTCACGGATTTACACAGATTGGCTCGTTCGGATGCGACTCCGAGCGACAGCGAGGGGTTCGTTTGGTGGCTTTCGATAGGTTGCAACGAGAGGTTACTCACCCTGAGCCTTCACTCAGGTTCACGCCGCCGTCGAATCTGCCGGGGTTATGGCCGGGCAAAAGTACGAGGAATAGCAGGCCAGCATTCGGTCAATACCATAAGGGTCATGTAATCCTCAGGTAGTAGAGTATTGGCCGGATTCTGGCCTGCCCGAGTACTGACCGGCCTATCCCCGGTAGAGTCGAATAGGCGGCTACGTAGTTTCTTTGGATACTTTCTTTGTTCCGAAAGAAAGTATCTGGCCTGCCCTGAGCTTGTCTAATGGGGTGGGGTGGGGCAGGGCCCCACATAAAAAGCCGAACCTAATTTCTAAAACATCCAGAAAGATCTCTCCTTGCGTCGAGATGACAATAGGGTCATTCCTCTCGCTCAAGTGTCATCGCTAAAAAGAAAACGGTAAGAACGGCTAAATCATTCTTGAAAAACGGCACATCGACTAGTCCATGAATTGCCATGGTAAGAAGCGCCACGAAGCCAGCCACTATTAACGGATCGTGTCGATTGCGCCAGGTGTGTCGAATAACAACGGCGGCCAGCCAAACGGCAACTATGACGCCCAGTAATCCCAACTCAACCCAAATGTTTAAAACTATATTATGCGGATACTGAAAAATCTCGTATAGCGTCCCATCGTGATAGGGAACAATCGCTGTCGGATAACCGGCTAGACCAGCACCTTGCAGTGGATGCTCTTTCAAGAACTCAGCTGTCTCCGACCACTGCGCTCGGCGCACCAGGCCCGAGGTGTCTTGTAACAAGACCTTCTCTCTCGCCATCGGCAAAACAAAACAGGCCGCAGCTCCTAGTGCTCCCAGAGCCACGAGCGCAGTTCGCCATTGAGGCTTCATGAGCGCAAAGCCAGCCACGAGCGCCGCCGGAATGGCTACAAACGCTGCCTCTGTCTTCGCGAGCACAATCGCTATCGCACCGAGTGCGGTCGTCAGCCACCAAGCATGGGGTCTTGCCACTATGAGAGCGGCCACAATCGGCGCTACAAACAGGCCAAGCGCGTTCGGGTACTCAAACACGCCGGTAACACGCTTCTCAATGTCCCACGGCACCGGAATACCCATGCCGGTCAGGTATTGAAGCAACGCTACTACCGAAACCAACACAGCGCCGACAGCCAACGCCTGCAACCCACGCCGCCAGTCTTTAGCCGAGCTAAATGTCGTTCGTAACATCACGAACACCATCATCGGCTCGATGAAATACGCCCTCCACAAGCCGAGCGCGCTCAGCTTGTCTGGAGCGAAAGCTATCGACAGCGTCGCCACTAGCACCAGGGCGATCAACGGATAGGGAACCCTCGTCACCTGTCTTTTTTTGATTAACCAAAATATTGCCAGCTCGAGGATGAAAACTTCTAACAACGTTGTAGGCAACGGTCCAATCGAAAATCGAATTAAGTAAGTCG
>CAZXUX010000001.1:25489-44477 GCA_964644265.1 uncultured Gammaproteobacteria bacterium | reverse complement strand
CACCACACGGTCCCAGCACGTGAAGGATAGCGTTGAGGGTGCGGTAAAGAAGGGTAAGCGTACGAGCAATAGCTTTGAGTTCACGAGTTGGTGGGCTGATGCAACCAATCGACCAATTACGGATTTGATGGACTTTGCGAAGACTTTTTTTGCCAAGCACACGCTTTTGAATATCCTAACCCGTTATTGCGTATTTACGAGTGACCGCTTGTTGCTTGTTATGCGCCCGTACCAAATTGTCGCAACAGAGCGTATTCTCAGTCGTATTGAAATCAGTACAAACTATAAGAAGCTGGGAACCGTGGAAGCCGGCGGTTACATTTGGCACACCACGGGATCGGGAAAGACGCTGACGAGTTTTAAGACGGCACAATTGGCAAGCAAGCTTCCTTACGTCGATAAGGTTATCTTCGTCGTAGATCGCAAGGACTTGGATTACCAGACCATGCAGGAGTACGACAAGTTCGAACAAGGCGCAGCGAATAGCAACACGAGCACGGCGGTGCTTAAACGTCAGCTCGAAAACTCCAATGCACGCATTATCGTTACTACCATCCAGAAGCTTGACCGCTTCATTGGACGAAATTCAGGTCATTCGGTATTCGCTGGTCACGTGGTGATTATTTTTGATGAATGTCATCGTTCGCAGTTTGGTGACATGCATTCGGCGATCACGAAAGCGTTCAAAAATTATCACATCTTTGGCTTCACAGGGACGCCGATCTTCGCCGCCAATGCTTCATCCGGTGGTCGACCCGATCTCAGAACAACCGAACAGGCGTTCGGGGATAAGCTCCATACCTATACCATCGTCGACGCAATCGCGGATAAAAACGTTCTACCTTTTAAGGTTGATTACGTCTCTACTGTTCGCGAAGCCGAAGATATAGAAGATAAGAAGGTGAACGACATTGATCGTGAAGCCATTCTCGCTGCTCCAGAGCGTTTAGCAAATATCGTTGGTTATATCCGAGAGCATTTTGATCAAAAAACAAAGCGTAATAGTTTCTATCAGTTAAAAGATCGGCGACTGGCTGGATTCAATTCGATCTTTGCTGTTTCTAGTATTAAAATGGCCAAGAAATATTATGCAGAGTTCAAGAAGCAGCTCGCTGGCCTGCCAAGCGATCAGCAGCTAAAAATTGCTACGATCTACAGCTTTGGGGTGAACGATGAGGATGCGGACGGCATGATCGATGAAAATTCGGAAGACACGAGCGGTCTTGACGTCAGCTCGCGAGATTTCTTGGAGAGTGCAATCACTGACTACAACACCATGTTTGGTACGTCGTATGATACCTCTGCCGACAAGTTCCAGAACTACTACAAGGATGTCAGTTTGCGAGTGAAGAACCGCGAGATCGATGTGCTAATAGTAGTGAATATGTTTTTGACGGGTTTTGATGCAACTACGCTCAATACATTGTGGGTAGATAAAAATCTTCGACTCCATGGATTGCTACAGGCGTATTCGCGTACGAACCGTATTCTCAACAGTGTGAAAACTTTTGGAAACGTCGTCTGTTTTCGTAATCTTGAGAAAGCAACGAACGAAGCGATCGCGCTATTTGGCGACAAGGAAGCGAGTGGAATCGTTCTTCTTAAGGCGTACGTCGACTATTATCATGGTTACCAAAATGACGGTAAAGAGGAGCGGGGCTACGCGAGCTTGGTTAAAGAATTGTTAGAAAAGTTCCCAGTTGGAGAGCGAATTTTCGGCGAGCAAAATCAAAAAGACTTCATCAAGTTATACGGTGCGATTTTGCGCGTGCGTAATATTTTGACTACCTTTGATGAGTTTTCTGGTCATGAGATTTTAACGGAGCGCGATGTTCAGGATTACCACAGCGCATACATTGATCTATACAACGAATTCCGTAAGCAGATAGAGGAAGACAAAGAAAATGTAAATGAGGACGTTGTTTTTGAGATGGAATTGATCAAGCAGGTGGAGATCAATATTGATCATGTTTTAAATCTTATCAAAAAATACCACGAGGATCATACGAAAAATAGGGAGCTTCTTATTGATATTAATAAGTCGATTGATTCTAGTGTTGAATTACGCAACAAAAAAGATCTCATCAACCAATTCATCACATCGCTTGATGTTCATTCTGTTGTTGATGAGGATTGGCGGAAATTTGTGAACAAGAAAAAGATAGATGAGCTTGAACAAATCATTGCTCATGAAAATCTTGATCACGATGAAACGTATAGCTTCGTGCGAAACGCATTCCGGGATGGAGCTGTGACAACGACGGGTACAGCTATAGCCAAGGTGCTGCCACCTGTAACCCGTTTTTCCCCAACGGGCGAACGCACCAAGAAGCGCGAGGGTGTTCTTGAAAGACTGACTAGCTTTTTCGAAAAGTTCTTTAACATTACTGATGATAAATTTATAGGTTGATTATGCCTCACCAATTCCAAGCCATTGACTGCAAGAAGTGCGGAGAACATTACTGTCCCGTGTGCAAGGATGTCTGTCCTAAGTGTGGCGTAGAGGATATTGCCGACGAAAAGACCATGAGAACCCGAAAGCAGATGAAAGAACATATGGATAAGAAGTAGTCCTCTTGTTGCCTATGCTCACCAAATCCAACTTCATGCAATTCCTGCGATGCTCGTGCGAGCTATGGCTTGTGAAGCAACGCCCGGATTTGGTTCCTCCAACGGATCCAGCGCTTCAACGTATTTTTGATGAAGGCAATGTGGTGGATCGCTGGGCGCAAAAACTGTTCCCAGGAGCTATGAACGTCGATGGGTTCGGCAAGCCGGCTGCCGAGAACACCAAGAAGGCTATCGCAAATGGCGCCACCGTCTTGCTGCAACCGACGTTCATGACAAGCACAATTTCATGTCGTTCGGATATTCTCGTGAAAAACGATGACGGCACGTGGGATATTTACGAAGTGAAAAGTTCTACGGACGTTAAGGAGGAGCACATCATTGATGTTGCATTCCAACGCATCTGCATCGAAGAAGCCGGTGTTCATGTTTCGCGTACGTTTCTCGTGCATGTAAACAATCAGTACGTCCGACACGGCGAGATCGACCCGCAACAACTTTTTACCAAAGTCGATATCACACACGAGGTCGCGAACGCCATGCCGTTGGCAAAGAAAGAAATTCCTCGCGCTCTTGCCGTACTTGATTGGAATAAGGTCCCCGAGATACTCCATGTCGCATCGTGTAACAATCCCGCCGAGTGTAAGTTTCTTGCGTGTTATTTCTCTGAATTGAAGGACGATCATATCTATTCGATCGCCGCCTCGCTTTCCAAGGACAAGCTCACGGCCTTTCTTGAGCGAGGACTTTTGAAGCCCGAACAAATCCCTGCCGATATCATGGCTGAATTGCCGGAGATCAAACTTCCAGGAGCGCATGTCGAACCAATCATTTCCGTCGATAAAGAAACGATCAAGTCCGAGCTCGATAGCCTCCAGTATCCGCTCTATTTTTTGGATTACGAAACGTTTTTTCCTGCCGTGCCGATTTTTGACGGCTATCGTCCATACCAACAAATGGTATTTCAGTATTCCGTTCATGTTGTGCGCGAACCAGATGCGGAGCCTGAGCATTACGAATATCTTACCGAGGAGATGATCGATCCCGCTCAAGGCGTTGCCACCTCGCTTAAGAGCCACATCGGGGTCGCGTTCAGCGTTATCGTCTGGAACGCTCGTTTTGAGGCATCACGCAACGCAGAGCTTGGCGAGCATTTACCAGAGTTCGCTGACTTCATGGCGAGTATCAACGACCGCATGTTTGACCTTATGATGATTGTGAAGAAAGGCTATTACGTTGATAGCCGTTTTGGCGGCAGTGCGTCGATCAAGAAAGTTTTGCCGGTTATGTGTCCCGAACTATCGTATAACGATCTCGCGATCCACGAAGGCGGTACTGCGTCTGCAAGCTGGACGACGCTGACCGATCCGACGATTTCGCTAGAAGCAAAAGCGCAACTCAAAAAAGACATGTTGGCATATTGCGGACTCGATACCTACGCCATGATTGCGATTTACCGCAAATTTCTCGAGGTGATAAGCGGTTAGCGAGGTTTGCACACACGCCCTGTGGCTTTGGAGAGGGCGGGGGAGTAACCTTTAACCCTCTATGATTACACTCTATGGTGGGCGGATGGGGAGTTCGTTTAGGTGTCATTGGATGTTGGCAGAATTAGGTTTGGAGTATGAGAATCCCAAGCTTAATATGGCGGAGGGGGAGCACAGGCAAGCTGCTTATCTAGCTGTTAATCCGGCGGGGCAGGTGCCGGCTTTGAAGTACGATGATTTTGTACTTACGGAATCAATGGCTATTGTTCATTACTTGGCCGAAAGGCATGATGCGTCATTTTTTGGTCCGTCGACGGCCGAATCTCATGCCACATTGCTGCGTTGGGAATTGTTTACTTTGTTAAATATAGATAAAAACTTTTCTACTTTAGCTTCTAAAACATGGGGCGCGCCGGCTACACCAGAGGCTGAAGCCAAGGCCACTGAGCTGCTGGGCAAGATGTTGCCGGTGCTTGAGCAGTGGTTAGCTAGTCATATATTTGTAGCGGGTGATGAGTTTACAGTGGCGGATGTGGTTATTCGCTCGTCGTTCTTGTATGCGGAGGCGGCGGAGTTTTCGTTAGAAAAGTACCCATTTATCGTTGCCTGGATCAGGCGTTGCTCAGAACGACCAGCCTTTATTAAGGCCAAGGGTTAGTTTATAGATGTTCGGTTTTTTTGTCCACAAGAGCTAGGGTAACTAATTAGCCAAGGTAAGATAAAAAAATTATTTGCCCTAGCTCAACTCGACTAGAATTTATTTTTAATTACTAACTTCTTTTATACTTAGGGCGGTTAACATAAATATTTTTTTTAGCCTATGACACTAGGGGGATTACTGCGCTCTGGTACGCCGTTGCTTTTTGCGGTGGCTGCCGTGAGCGTTTTTTCGTTTGCGCATCCAGCGCATGCGGCGGTGCGTACGTGGGACGGTGGAGGTACTACGAATAATTGGTCGGAGGCGGCTAACTGGAGCAGCAACATTGCTCCTGGCAGCGCCGACATTGCCACGTTTAACGGTACCTCGACCAAGGACGCAACAATTGACGCGGTGATCAACGTATCAGGTATTGACATCAACTCCGGTTACACGGGAACCATCACCCAGAGTTCTGGGATATCGATGACCGTCGGTACCGGAGATTTTGATATCTCAGCCGGTACATTCGTGGGTGGCGATTCGACAATCGATATTAATGACGCCTTTACGGTGTCGGGTGGAACGTATACAGCGACTTCTGGCAATATGTCAGTTGCTGGAAACTTTACGATTTCATCTGGAACCTTTAATGACGGTTCAGGTACCGTTATTATGGACGGTACGGCACACGTCACGATGAACGTTTTGACTTCGCAAAACTTCAACAATCTCTCGATTAGCAAAAATAACTTGATTCAGGTTACGGTTAGCTCTGGCGACACTTTGGTAGTGGCCGGAACGTTGACCATGGCAGACGGTAAGCTGAACACGGGTAGTATCGACGCCCGTGGCGCCGTAAACCAATCGTCTACTTTTGACGGTGGTACCGCGACGCTTGATTTTGGCGACGACAGTGCTTCTCAGACCTATACTTTGTACGGTGGAATAGCACCTAATTTGCGTCTTAACTCGCCAGCTGATGCCAGCGATAGTTTGGTTTTTGCTTCTGCTGCAACAATCAATAGTTTATCGATCACTACTGGTTTCAGCGGATCAATTCCACTGGTTAACTCGAGCGACGTAGCTGTTACCGTTGTTAGCTGGAGCCAGCTAGCCGGAGACTACGATGCCTCGGCGCAATCAAGCTGGTTTATTGATTCCTTTACTTTGGCTTCAGGTGCGACCTTTACCGCGCCAGCCACGGTAACCAATAACTTTAACAGCAACGTAGTCTGGGATGTCCCTACTTCGTGGTCGTTAAATAACTTGACCGTTAGCAAGAGTAATAATACGAATCTTACTGTTGCCTCCGGCGATACCTTGGTAATTGCTGGAACCTTGAACTTAACTGACGGTAAATTGAATACTGGTGTGATAGATACACAGGGTGATATCTATCAATCTGTAACTTTCGACGGTGGTACCGCGATCGTTAATTTCGGTAATGACAGCGCGTCTCAGACTTATACCTTGTACGGTGGTACTGCCCCAACAATTAAGCTGGACAGCCCCGCCGATGCTAACGACAACGTCCAGTTTTCGGCCGCTGCTACGGTGACTAAGTTCGAGACAACTGCTGATTTCTCTGGCGATGTCCCGTTTTCTAACTCGGCGGACTACCCGTTGGTTTTCACCAACTGGACACAGCTCAACGGTGACGCAGACGTGTCTGCTCACTCGCATTGGCATGTTGACAAGTTCACGATTACGGGTGGCAGCTTTACCGCTCCCGCGCTCGTAACCAGTGATTTTAATAGTTATGTAACTTGGGATTTCTTGAATTCTCAAGTATTCAATGACCTTACAATCAACAAGACTACCGGTACGATGATCACTGTAGCTAGCGGCGACACTATCTATGTCGACGGCACGCTCAGGCTCGTTGACGGTAAGCTCAGCGGCGGAACCGTTGTTACCCATGGCGACATCATTCAGTCGGCCACTTTTGACGGTGGTGACGCGATAATCGACTTCGGATCAGATGTTACTGCTCAGACGTACTCCATTGCTGGAGGCGTAACGCCAACAATTCGCTTGGATGACTTGGATGACGGCGCTGATGCAATAACTTTCTCGGCCGCGGGTACGGTCTCTAAGCTTGATGTGACCTCTGGTTTCTTGGGTGACATTCCGGTCGTCAACTCTGGCGACTACGTGTTGACCTTCACTAACTGGACTCAGGCTGCTGGTGATTATGATGCCTCGGCACAATCCAGCTGGTTGATGGATCAAATTGCCATTTCTGGCGGCAGCTTCGTTGCTCCAGCTTTGGTAACCAACAACTTCAACAGCAATTCAGTGTGGAACGTGGCTACTTCACAAGCCTTCAATAACCTAACGGTTAACAAGGCTAACGGAACCAAGATCGGCATGTATTCTGACGACAGTTTGGTTGTAGCTGGTACCTTGCTTTTGACCAATGGTGGCGTAGATACGGGCACCTTGGAGGCACAGGGCGATGTTACGGTGGCTTCTACCTATGATGGTGGATCGGCAACCCTACTCTTTAGCGGTTCCGCGGTTCAGTCGCTAGATCTTACTGGCGCCACCGGTTTGTATAACGGTGATATCAAGATCAACAAGAGTGGCGGCCGCGTTGGCCTTGCTTCTGCCTTGGTGATGGATGCAGCTAACCAAGACTTGATTGTCGAGGAAGGCACGTTCCGCAGTGAGGCTTACGGCATCACGGTAAACGGAACCAGCGGCACATTCGTGCTGCAGGATGGCGCTACCTTTGTACTTCATGGCGATGAAGCAATGGTATTTAACGCCGGACAGCCAACTTTGGACGCTGGTTCCACGGTACAGTTCCGCGGAGACAATGACGGCTTGGCTGACACCTTCGTTATTACCGACTTCTCGGATAACTACGGTAACTTAACGATCAACAGCCTTGATGGTAACGACAACGTATTCGAACTAGGTGCCAACCTAGACGTTAACGGTGCCTTGACCATCACCACGGGTACGCTAGATGTTTCGACCAGCAACTACAGCATCACGGTTTCTGGCAACTGGAACAACGCCGGCGCCTTTGAAGCACGTGGTGGTTTGGTGACGATGGACGGCGCAAGTCAGAGCTTGATTGGTAGCACGACATTTAACGACTTTACTAAGTCGGTAACTTCGGCTGCCACTTTGACGTTGCGAGCAGCGCAAACTTTCTTGGGCGCTTTGACACTTACGGGTGTTGATACCGAGCCTTTGAGCTTGCGCAGCAACGTTTCTGGTACGCAGCGTGATATCGACGCACAGGGTAGCCGAACTTTGGAATACCTTGACGTCAAGGACAGCAACAATGTGAACGCTACCGCCATGGCTTGTTCAACGGGCTGTGTGGATAGCGGCAACAACACCAACTGGACATTCTAGTTGGCCAAAGGCTCGGATTTCTAAGGAAGTTTGAGATAGAAAAATCCCCCTTGAGGGGATTTTTCTATCTCTGTACTATGGTGGTATCTATGACCAAAGTAGCGATGATCACCGGCGAGCAGCGGCGCAAAATGGTGCGCGAGGCGATTGATGCTTTAGGGCCAGAAGCGGTCACTCGCTTTCGTCAGGCCAAGCAAATTTTAATTCAGCCAAATTTAGTTCATCACGAACTGCAGCTAGCCTCAACTCACGTTGACGCAGTGCGCGGAGTGCTTGATCAAATCAGAATTTATACCGACGCCCCGGTCATCATTGCCGATGGCGCGCATTACGGCACCAAGGCTGGGTTTAGAAATTTTGGTTACGAAAATTTGTTAGAGCAATACGTAAACGTAAGTTTGGTTGATTTGAATGACGAAGAGGTGTTTGAACAGGCGATTAGCGAAGGCGATCAGTCGACTGTGGTGCGTCGCCCGCGAATAGTTCGCGACTGCGATTTGCGAATTGCCGTGACGCCCATGAAAACTCATCACGAGTACGGGGCATCGCTGTCGGTTAGCTCTTGGGCCGAGGCCACCATGATTGTGCCGTCGCGGGTAGGTGCGCAGGGCAGGGTTTGGTCGCGAGCTCCTTGGCTAGCAGCGCAAGGTGATGACGCTACTCATAATTTGTTGGCCACGCTGTTTGAAAAGCTGCCTTGCCACATGACGGTAATTGATGGCATCTTGGCTATGGAAGGCGAGGGGCCGGTAGAGGGCACGGCCATTCCCATGGGTGTTGTCCTGGCCAGTCTTGACCCTGTGGCCGCTGATACCGTGGCCGTTACTCTGATGGGTTTCGACCCCCAAGCCATTGGCTATTTGCAGATTCTGGCCGAACGCGGAGTAGGTAACAACGACATGTCCAAGATCGATTTGCCTCCGGTCTTACTTTTACAACTTACTCGAAGCTTTGCTCTTCCGGTTACTACTCGGCAGAGGTTACAATTTACTGGTTAGCAGAGCTCAATAATAAATAACAACCATCTTAACCAAGGCGAAGCCGATTAACCGCTTAACCGTAATATGGCAACACTAATCTTCCCAGGTCGCTTTCAACCCTTCCATAACGGTCATCTGATGGTAGTGAAGGGCATGACTAAGTTATCCGACAGTGTGGTGATTGTTATTTGTGATGGCGGCAAGGACGCCGACGACATGTTCGGCCTGGAGCAACGTCGCGAAATGATTAGCGCCGCGTTATTGGCTGACGATTTGCTCGACGCTACTATTGTCACCGTCAAAGACGCCGAAACCGACGAAGCTTGGGCTACTCACGTGCTTGATGTAGCTGGCAATCCCGCCGAACCAGTGGTTTGGAGCGGTAATGAAGGCGTGTTGAAGATTTTTGAAGCTAAAGGTGTAGCAACCAAGAAAGTAGTGCCCGTGCCAGGCATCGTCGGCGCCGACATTCGCCAAATGATCAAAAACGGCGATCGCACTTGGCGTTCCAAGGTTCCTGCGGGGGCGATGGATGTTATAGAAAGGGCTAGTAATGGTTAATGTTTTTAGGCTTGTGGACATCTCTTGCTAGTCGTGAGAGATGATGATATTGTTACCGTACAAAAAACGAACAGTAGGCTACCTTTGGGCAGCCTATGTACCCCTAGAGCTCCAACTCTTGGGGAGTTTGCTGATTTTATGAACTTCAAGCTCAAGTCCGATTACCAGCCAGCAGGCGATCAGCCAAAGGCTATTACCCAACTCACGGAAGGACTCCGTGAGGGTTTGGATCGGCAAACGCTGCTTGGAGTAACGGGTTCGGGTAAGACGTTCACCATGGCCAACGTGATTCAGAATGTGCAGCGTCCGACGCTTGTCATCGCGCACAATAAAACGTTGGCAGCCCAGCTGTGTAACGAGTTCCGTGAATTCTTTCCAGAAAATGCGGTCGAGTACTTTGTTTCCTATTACGATTTTTATCAGCCAGAAGCCTACTTGCCGCGGACCGATACATATATAGAGAAAGAGGCAACCATCAACCAAGAGATTGATCGCTTACGCCACGCGGCTACTCAAGCGCTTTTGACCCGACGCGACGTGATTATCGTAGCTTCGGTTTCTTGTATTTACGGTTTGGGTTCGCCAGCCGAATATCAGAAAGTGGTGCAGCACATCGTCGTTGGCGAGAAGCAGACCCGCGAGCTGATCATGCATCGCTTGGTGGAGATGCAATTCACTCGGACAACAACCGATTTAACTCGTGGTCAATTCCGAGCCCGCGGCGAGGTTATTGAAATCATGCCGGTCAACGAAGAGGTGATTTATAGAATTATTATTGAGGGCGATACGGTGCACGGCATTTTTAGGCTCGATCCAGTGACGCGAGAAATTAAGGACGAGCCAAACGACATGTGTCTTTTCCCGGCCTAGCACTTCATGACCGCGCCGAGCGAGCGCGAACGTGCGGTGCGCGATATCGAATCAGAGCTTAAGCTCCAGCTGGAGCTGTTCGAGGAACAGGGCAAATTGTTGGAGTACGAACGTCTGTCACGTCGCACCCGTTACGACATCGAGATGATTCGTAATCTTGGTTATTGCAACGGTATCGAAAACTACTCGCGTCATTTCGATGGCCGAGCAGCAGGAGATCCGGCACATACGTTGTTGTCTTATTTCCCCGACGACTTTTTAACCATCATCGACGAATCACACGTTACTTTGCCGCAGATTGGCGGCATGTTTGCTGGTGACCAAGCGCGTAAAAACACGCTTGTCGAACACGGCTTCCGCTTGCCGTCGGCTCGGGATAATCGCCCACTTAAGTTCGACGAGTTTATTGGCCAAGTTGGTCAGATGGTCATGGTGTCGGCGACTCCGGGGCCATATGAACGTGAGGTTTCAGAAAAGATTGTGGAGCAGATTATTCGTCCGACGGGTCTGGTTGATCCGGAAACCTTGGTTTTGCCGGTAGTCGAGAATAAAGAAGATGGCTATCCCGGGCAGGTCAAAGACATCATTCGCCGAATTGTTGAGCGGGTAGATAAGGGAGAGCGCGCGCTCATTACTACGCTCACTAAAAAGATGGCTGAAGATTTAGCCGACTACCTTAAGACCGAAGGCATGAAGGTGGCCTACTTGCACTCCGATGTCGAAACACTCGAACGCATCACCATTCTGTCTGACCTACGTCGCGGTGCTTACGATGTACTGGTTGGTGTGAACTTGCTTCGTGAAGGTCTCGACCTGCCAGAAGTCTCGTTGATTGGTATTCTTGATGCCGATAAGGAAGGCTTCCTGCGTTCTGAGACTTCGTTGATTCAGACCATCGGTCGTGCGGCGCGTAACGTCAACGGTCTCGTCGTCCTCTACGCCGATAAGAACACAGGTTCTCTCGACCGAGCGCTGAAGGAGACGGCTCGTCGCCGCACCATCCAGCTGGCTTATAACGAAGAGCACGGTATTACGCCGGCGACCATCAAAAAGAAGATTACTGACATCCGCGCCATGCTCGGCGACACTAACGAAGCCCAGACAAAGCGGATTCTAGACATCGAGCTAACGGCCAGCTCTAAGGAGCTCGAAGAAGTTATCGCCGATAAGAAAATTGAGATGAAAGCGGCGGCAGCTAACCTAATGTTCGAAACCGCGGCGATATTGCGTGACGAAATTACTGCCCTAGAGAAAGAATTGGCGGGAAAGTCTTTAGAAGATAACAAAAAGCCCGCGCCTAAGCGCGGACGTAAGCCCAAGAAGACTTCTAGGGATCCTCTGTCGGCAGACTCTTGACCTTGTTGACCGCCGCGATGATCTTCGCTCGTTCTTCGTCTGTAAGCGCACGGCCCTCTTGGTTGACGAAGCTTACCAGAAGTTCGTGAATTTCGTCTGGAAGCTTTGCTCCGTTAATGACGAAATATGCGGCTATCATCATGTCGTCTAACTGTTGCTGATGCACTGTTTCCAGGATAGGATTTCCGACTTCATCGGTTGAATCGTTAGACATCGAATGTGCCTCCGGCCGAGACTTTACAAAAATATTCTATGCAAGACAAGATCATCATTAAAGGAGCACGCGAGCATAACCTGAAAAACATTTCGTTAGAAATGCCGCGCAATCAATTGGTATGTATAACGGGACTCTCCGGTTCGGGGAAGTCGTCGTTGGCTTTTGATACGATTTTTGCCGAAGGACAGCGCCGTTATGTTGAGTCGTTGTCAGCCTACGCGCGGCAATTTTTGGGCAACATGCAAAAGCCGGATGTTGATGAGATCGAAGGCTTGTCGCCAGCGATTTCAATCGATCAGAAAGCGCATTCCCGCAACCCGCGCTCGACGATCGCGACGATTACCGAAATTTACGATTACTTACGCGTGCTTTACGCCCGCATTGGCGAACCACACTGCGTTAAGTGCAATCGGAAGATTGAGAAGCTGAGCGTTGATGAGATGGTCGACATTATCATCCGCGACTCACAGTTGAAAGTTTCCGCCAAAGGCGGATCCGCCTCTGGCGGGAGAAAGCCGACCGAGGTAACGATTCTCGCGCCGGTGATCCGCGGACGCAAAGGTGAGTACTATCAGTTGCTTTACGATTTGTATAACTCTGGTTTTGCCAAGGTGCGAGTTGATGGCGTAACGCATCGTCTTAACGAAAAGATTGAGTTGTCGCGCTACAAGCAGCACTCAATCGAAGTCGTGCTCGATACTATTCCCACGGCGATGTTAACGACACCGACGAAAGAGTCGCGTCAACGTTTGGCTGATGCTTTGGAGCAGGCTATTCAACGCGGCCAAGATCTGGCGCTAGTTTTGTTGCCCGATGGCAGTGAGCGTTATCTCTCGGCTAAGTTTAGCTGCCCAGATGACGGTTTTTCGTTCCCAGAAATCGAGCCTCGTCTATTTTCTTTCAACAGTCCATACGGCGCCTGCCCGGAGTGCTCTGGTTTGGGCACCAAGGACCTATTTTCTGACGAGCTGTGTGAACTGTGTCACGGCGCGCGTTTGCGTACCGAAGCGCTGCACGTGTACGTCGGTGGCAAGTCGATTGTTGATGTTACTGGCATGTCGGTCGATGGCGCGGTGTCGTTTTTGCTCGAGCTAAAACTCAGTGAGCGAGATCAGGAGATTGCTGCCGCGATTCTGAAAGAAGTCCAAAATCGTTTGGGCTTCATGCTCGACGTTGGTTTGCATTATTTGACCTTGAATCGTACGGCCGGAACATTGTCGGGTGGGGAAGCGCAGCGCATTCGCTTGGCTTCGCAAATCGGTTCGCGTTTGGTGGGCGCGATGTACGTGCTTGATGAGCCAACGATCGGTTTGCATCAGCGCGATAACGAAAAATTAATTACTACCCTCGAAAATCTCCGCGACCTTGGCAACACCGTGCTGGTGGTTGAGCATGACGAGGACACCATTCGGCGTTCTGATTACATGGTAGAGATTGGTCCAGGCGCTGGCGTACACGGTGGCCATGTGGTGGCGGCCGGCAAAACTCCAGATGTGTTTAATGACAAAAAATCTCGCACTGCTGCTTATTTGCGCGGCGATGCGGTAATTGAAGTTCCGGAAAAGCGTCGTGACAAAGAAGCGGGAGCCATTAAGGTACGCGGCGCTACAGAGAACAACTTAAAAAACGTTGATGTCGATTTTCCTTTGCGTAAGTTCGTGTGCGTTACCGGCGTTTCTGGTTCCGGTAAGTCCACGCTCGCTTACGACATCATGTACAAGTCAGTGGCTAAAAAGCTAAACGGCGGCAGTGATGAGCCCGGCAAGCACAAATCGGTGCTAGGTGTTGAATATATCGACAAAGTAATTTTGATCGATCAAGGTGCCATTGGCCGCACGCCACGCTCAAACCCAGCCACCTACACCGGTGCCTGGGGGCCAATTCGCGATTTGTTCGCCGCTACCGAAGAAGCGCGTTTTCGAGCTTATAAGCCGGGTCGCTTTAGCTTCAACGTACCGGGCGGCCGCTGCGATCATTGTGAAGGCCACGGCATGATAGAAATTGAGATGCACTTTTTGCCAACCGTTTACGTGGTGTGTGAAGTGTGTAAGGGCAAACGATTTAATCGAGAAACCCTTGAAGTTACCTTTAAAGACAAAAACATTTCTCAAGTTCTTGAGATGACGGTCGAAGAAGCCGAGAAGTTCTTTACTGACGTTCCAGAAATTCACGATAAGCTAAAAGCCTTGAACGAGGTCGGTTTGTCTTACATTACCCTCGGCCAATCAGCGACTACGTTGTCGGGCGGAGAAGCGCAGCGCGTTAAGTTGGCATCTGAGTTATCGCGCCGACAAACTGGTAAGACGCTTTATCTGCTCGATGAGCCGACCACCGGTTTGCACTTTGATGACGTTAAGCAGTTGTTGGGCGTGCTCCATAAACTCGTCGACAAAGGTAACTCGATGGTGGTTATTGAGCACAACCTCGACGTCATTAAAACGGCCGACTGGCTCATTGATATGGGTCCCGAAGGAGGTGACCTTGGTGGCACGGTGGTAGCGGTTGGTACTCCAGAGGATATTGCCAGAAAAAAACAAAGTTTTACTGGCCAGTATTTGCGCAAGTATTTAAAAAAGGTCTAAACTCTGGCGGGAGGTTGCCAAATGGGTCAATCCGCTGTTCGCCTACGGTCCAAGGAGCTGGTGGTGCTCGTGAGTGGCTACTACACCTCTCCCTTGCCGCTGGCTGATTGTCAACAAGCAGTCCGGATCTTCCGGCAGCTTTTTGCCGAGAACGAGCTCGTTGCGCTCGGCCAGGCGCTGCACGAACTTTCAGGGCACATCCGAGGCTCGACCGAGCTGCAGGACGAATTCCTGCTTCATTTGACCGGTCAGCAGTTGGCCGAAGTCTTTGGAGCAGCGAGCGATCCTGCAGTGAAGGAGTCTATCGCCGATCTGCTCCACGAAGCCGAGCCGTTGCGCGAGCTTTTGCTGAGTGCCTGGCTGCGCCAAGACTTGGCTGAAGCGGCCATGATCTACGGTTCGGTGTACGCTTCCGATTGGGCTGTGCCACCCCTCGGCGGACACGGTGGTTACGGTGGCGACGTCCGCGGTGACGTCCTCAATCGTTTGCCGCTCGAGCTTCTGCGGGCACTGCGCGACCACGACTGGCCGCTCGATTATCCCGACCCGCAATCATGGTCGGGCAAGCCGAAGGGCAAGCATCGCGGCATCAAGGCTTGGCTGCGGGATGAAGTTGAAGATCTGGAAGCCGATGAATTGCAAGGTCTGTAGTCGTAGCGCCTAGCTGCGACTCTTATTTTTTTATTTGCATAAATATACAAGCTGAGTTTAAATTCCCGTCGGAGGTGCTCTATGGAAAGCTGGCCGACGCCCGAAAGGCAAGCTCGGGATCTGGTTGTGTTGGTCAAGGGCCTGAACGACTCCACTCTTTGCGGCAGCAGGGACGTAGAGAACGCTCTGGAGTTGGTGCGCTTGCTGAACAGGCCTAGCACTGTCGCCCTGCTGCGCAACAGTCTTGCCGAACTGGTCGACTTTTTGATGAGTTCCGAGGCTGCTCGCGAGCACTTCGTCTCGCGGCTCGATCCGAACATGCTGAGAGAGCTGCAGGCGGGAGCCGAGGCCAAAGAAGTCCGAGCGAAGCTGCACACGCTCTGTGGCATGCGGGCCGAGTTCAGCAAGAAGACCGTGTTCGGTGACCCGGCTTAGTGACGTGACCGCGGCATGGTGCTGCGGTTTTTTTGTTGTTATTCTTGCGGAAAAATATAAAAATAGTTTAAGCTTTTGCTGGAGGTCAGAATGAATCCCGATCGATCGGATATGGCGCGCAGGCGAGCCAGGGATGTCGAGGAACTCGTTCGTCGCTTGGCTGGCGGACAAGGGGACGCGTCGACGGCTACGGAGGCGCTTCGTAAGGCGTCTTTATTGATGGAGACTGGACAAGGGCTTGCGCTGGCCGTTGCGTTGGCCAATGTCGCCCAGGCTATCCAGGGCTCCGAGAAGGCGCAAGATCTGTTCTTGCGTCGAGTGTCACTTTTCGTGTTGAACCATCTGCACGATCAGCCGATGCTGCGTGCCGACGTCAAGAAAAGTTTGGCTGAACTGATTCGCCTTAGGTCGGATTTGGACAGTCGTACGTTGGCCGCTAGCGATCAGAGTGACGACGACATGCTTTGACCGTGGCCTTGGGCCGCGGTTTTTATGAAGAAAAAACCGCGGCAGACGCTGCGGTTGTCTATTTCGAGCGAATGTTGACGCTCAAGTAGTTCGGGTGGTGTTCCAGACGACCCCTGAAGATCATGTATCGCCCCAGGATGAAAGGTTCCTGCTTTGCATCGTAGGCGGCGATGATCGTGGCTCCGTCTGGCGGCATGTATTTTTTGATCTCGGCCCAAGCCCGCACGGTGACCGGACAATGCCGATAGTCATAGCGCGTGATCCCTCGGGGAGACGGATCCTTACGAGCGGGGATATGGTCGTTTTTTTCGACTTCCACACCTACGGTGCCCGACTTGGGAAAGCCCTTGGGCACAGTCACGTTTTTGGGCAAGATGATGTCGCCCAAGGGAGCCGTGATACGAGAGCCGACGCCCGGACGGATGCTGACCACGGTCAGGGTCACACGAATTTGTTCCTCTGCTACGTCTTGCGCTCTGAGTAGTTGCTGATGCAGTGCTTCGAGCACATCCAGCTCCTCCAGCTCGGTGCGCGGGTAGGGAGCGGCCGCACGAGCAGAGAGTTCGACCACCTGACCGGTCAGCCAGCCGATGAAGCGAATCAGCAGATCCACGAGACGCATCTGCCAAGTGGGAGGGTCACGATGCGACCAGAGAACTCCACTTTCGTGAACCAACAACCCCATGTTTCCTCCTGATCACGAGTTGAGTCGTGACGAATGAGTTTACTGTTTATCTGTCTGATGTCAAGGTTCAACGCTATTCTTGAATAGTCTCGTAAGATCCTGCATAGTGAACATACTGTGATCCCTTCGATAGTAAAAATACTTAACGATCAGCTACCCGACTCACCCGGGGTGTATTTTTATTACGATGAAAAAGGGAAATTGTTGTATATCGGCAAAGCCACGTCATTGAAGAAGCGCGTTGGTTCGTATTTTGTAGGTCATAAGATGAACCCGCGAACAGCGGACCTGGTGACGAAAATTCGGCGCATTGATTATCGCCTAACGCCTTCGGTGCTTGAGGCGTTAGTGCTCGAAGCTAATCAGATTCGTCTCCACAAGCCGCCCTATAACGTCATGGGGCTTGATGACAAGAGTTTTATTTATCTTTGTATTACTAACGAAGATTTTCCTAAGCCGGTGCTAATGCGCGGGCTTGATCTTGAGCGACTTGGCATTCAACCGTTCTCGAAAGTTTTGCCGCTCAAAGCGCGACAGAAGTTTTTAGCTGTTTACGGACCGTATCTCAGTTCGCGATCCCTCCGCGTGGCTCTAGATTTGGTGCGGAAGTTTATTCCCTGGTCGACCTGCAACCCGCCAGAAGTGACGGGGAAGGTTAAGACCATGGCCGGCAGCAGCCGGCCCTGCTTCGACGCGCAGATCGGTCGTTGTCCCGGCGTTTGTTCGGGAGCTATTAATAAGCGTGATTATCGAAAGATCATTCGCAAGCTCATGCTTTTCTTTGCCGGTCACTCGGACAAGCTGCTACGACAGTTTAAGCGCGAGATGAACGCAGCGGCCAAGGCTAAAGATTACGAGAGCGCGGCTAAATTACGCGATCGAGTTTTTGCTCTAGAGCACGTACAAGATATCGGCTTGCTGATGAAAGAAGAGTTTGCCGAAGACAAGGCGCTTGTTAAGGGTCACATCAACGCACTTGGTCGAGTTGAGGCTTACGACATTGCCAATATTTCTGGCACCTCGAACGTTGGTTCGATGGTAGTTTTTGAGGCGGGTAAGCCGAGCAAGAACGAGTATCGAAAATTCAAGATTAAGGGTTTTGAGGGTGCTAATGATGTAGGGGCGATGGAGGAAATGTTGCGCCGTCGTTTAGCTAGAAACAAAACCTCGCCCAAAGCTTGGCCGCTACCGGATGTCATGATCATCGACGGGGGAGAGGGGCAGGTGAATCGAGTGAAAGAGGTAATGAAAGAGTTGGGTTTTGATTTTCCGGTTATTGGTATTGCTAAGGGTTTTGATCGCAAACAAGATCGTTTGGTTTACGACACGTCGAATGCTGAGTTGCGTCGTGTAGCCGAAGCCTTTAAAGAAACTTTTCAAAAAGCACGCGATGAAGCGCATCGCTTTGCCGGCGCGTACCATAGAGTATTGCGCAGTCGGACTTCGTTAGGTATTTCGCCACGACGGAAGAAACGCGAGTAATCAGCCAGAGACTGATCCGCCTTTGGCGGAAAAAAAATACGCCCGCCGTTTTTTAGACGGCGGGCAGATGCTACTTGCTGGTGATGACGGCGGCTTGGGTCGGTTCTTCGATGGTGAAGAACGTGCCGCCGGATTTGGGCAGCGGCAGCGGGGCTGGAATCGGCGACTGCGTCATCCGGGTTTCGCAGTAGACGGAGACTCCTACGAGACCAAAGGCGGTCACGTACAGCATGGCGATGCTGAAGAGCAGTACGCCGCCGAAGTTGTCGAGCATCCAGTCGCGGATGCTTTGTTTCATTTGTCTGCACGACGACACGAGGGGACGCATCGACGCTACCTTCTTTTTTGATTGTTGTAACTCCAGTCGTAAGGGCGGAGTCAACGGTTAGCATAGCGCAAAATGGCCAACTTGTCCACAGAAAGGGTGGAAAGGGTTGAGCAGGGTAAAAAAGTGGTGTAAAGTGGTGTTCATAGGCGCAAAGTGGGACGCGCCGTTCTTTCTGCGTATCCGCAGAAGACACCGATATTTTCGGGAAATTTCCCCTTGTCATGAGTGTTAGGCCAATTTTTCGGCGGCCTGACTCTCGTGGCACGGATTTAACACACACTGCCATGCTCATTGGCGAATACAACA
>CAZXUX010000001.1:245-25389 GCA_964644265.1 uncultured Gammaproteobacteria bacterium | reverse complement strand
GACTCTCGTGGCACGGATTTAACACACACTGCCATGCTCATTGGCGAATACAACATCACCATCGACGATAAGGGACGGCTTGCCGTTCCGGTGAAGTTACGCGAGACCTTCGCGGCTGGGGCAGTGGTGACGCGAGGTCTCGACGCTTCATTGTTCTTGTTGCCCAAGGAAGAGTGGGGGAAGTTGGCGGAACGAATCGCTGGTTTGCCCCTGGGCCAAGCTAATTCCAGAGCTTTTGCGCGCTTCATGCTCGCAGGTGCCATGGATGTTCAGCTAGACAGACAAGGACGCTTCATTGTTCCGGAGTACTTGCGTAATTTCGCAAAACTCCGTAAAGACGTGGTGATAGTCGGCGTGCAGACGCGTTTGGAGTTGTGGGATAAGACGACTTGGGAGGCTTACGCTAAACAAGCCGAGGAGGATTCCACGGCTATAGCCGAACAACTCGGCGCCGTAGGCATTTAGTCCGTATGACACAACACATTCCTGTACTCGCTAAAGAGATCCTTGACCAGCTTCAGCTGAAGCCGGGAATGACCGTAGTCGACGGCACAGTAGGACTCGGCGGTCATGCAGCCTTGATGCTGCAGCAGATCGGACCGAACGGAAAGCTGATTGGCTTTGATCGCGACGCGCGAAATTTGGCGCTAGCCAAAGACAATCTTAAGCAATTCAGCTCGCAGGTTACTTTGGTCAATGACTCGTTTGCGCACATGTCAGAACATGTTGCTCAAGCTGATGCCATTTTGCTTGACCTGGGGTTTTCCTCGGTTCATGTAGACGATCCAACGCGTGGCTTCTCGTTCATGACCGATGGCCCGCTAGATATGCGGTATGACCAACGGCAAACGCTAACCGCAGAAGCGATTGTTAATAGCTGGTCACGCGATGAGTTGGCCACGTTGTTTCGCCGCTATGGCGAAGAGCCGCGGGCGGTACAGATAGCAAAAGCTATTTTCGAAGCACGACGCGAGCAGCGTATAACGACTACTGGACAACTGGCAGATATTGTTTCGGCAGTAGTGCCGCGACGAGGTAAGACGCATCCAGCCACCAAGGTGTTTCAAGCTTTGCGTATAGCTGTAAACGATGAATTGGGCGAAGTTGAAAAAGGCTTAGCGGCGGTGGTGAATGTACTAAAGCCAGGTGGCCGATTGGCGGTTATCAGCTTCCATTCGCTTGAAGACAGAACGGTTAAGCTGTGGCTGAAGAAACAAGAAACATTTGTCTCACTTTCAAAAAAACCGATTGTGCCAACGCGAGCTGAGGTGATCAGTAATCCTCGAGCCAGAAGCGCCAAACTTCGCGTGGCCGAACGTCGATAATGTATGACCGTGTATCAAGGGGGAGCATGGAAACGCATAGCGCGGAACGAAAAGTTCTGGCGGGTAGTTATTTTGGGACTTATTTTAGCTTTTGGACTGTCTTACATTGTGCAGGTTAATGCTGCTTCAACGAAAGGCTACCAGATGCGTAATTTTATTGATGACAATGAAGTTTTAAGACAAGAGAACGATCGTCTGGCTGCCGAGATTGATCGTTTGCGATCGTTGTCTAGCATTGAAGAGCGCGAGGTTTTCTTGGGTCTTGTTAAGCTTCAGGATGTGCGTTATGTGTCGGCTGGAACATCTGAAGTCGCTTTGAAAAATTAGCGATTAACTGCAGCGATTTGTTACTTTAATTTTTGATCCTTTAATCTTTAACAATTCAAAACTCCATGATAAAATAGCCCCGTCTATGGGGTCATTTGTTCAGCGTCCCAAGGAGCGGCCGAGACCGGCGGTTTTGTTGATTCTGGATGGTTTTGGTATTGCGCCAGATAGCGAGGGCAATGCCATCACTCAAGCCAAGACCCCAACTTTTGATTTGTTGACCGAGCGTTATCCGACCATGACCCTGCGAGCTTCTGGCGACGAGGTCGGTTTAAATTGGGGAGAGATGGGTAACTCTGAGGTTGGGCACTTAGCTTTAGGTGCTGGTCGCGTTTATTACCAAACGCTACCGCGCATAAATCGAGCCATAGCCGATGGTGTATTTGCAGCTAATGAGGCCTTTGCTAAAGCCTTTGCGGCGGTTAAGGAATCTGGCGGCACCCTGCATTTACTTGGTTTGATTTCGTCCGGCAAGGTTCATGGTTTAGATGACCATTGCTACCAATTATTGCGTTTGTGTAAAGAAAACAAAATCAAGAATGTGGCCGTGCATGCCATTCTTGATGGGCGCGATACTTTATACAATTCAGGGATAGATTTTATTAAAAGATTACTCGAGGAATTAAAGACCATAGGCGTAGGCAAATTGGCTTCGCTCAGTGGTCGATATTACGCATTAGATCGTGATAATCGCTGGGACCGCATCGAGAAGGCATACAAAGCTATTGCCTTGGGCGAAGCTGAAGTTACAACAGACGAACCCTTGGTGGCCATTGAACAGTCGTACGCCAGAGAGGTGTTCGATGAAGAATTTGTGCCCACGGTGGTTACAGAACACGGGCAACCGGTAGCTACGGTTAAGGCCGGAGACGCAGTTATTTTTTTCAACTTCCGTCCCGATCGGGCGCGTGAGCTGACTAAGGCTTTTGTTTTGCCAATTTTTGATAAGTTTTCTCGCGCCACCATAGAGCACCTTACTTTTGTGACCATGACCGAATACGAAGAAGGCTTACCGGTCGAGGTAGCATTTCCGCCAGAGAAAATAGTTAAGGGTTTGGCTGAAACAATTTCTGATAACGGCTTGGTGCAGCTGCATATTGCCGAGACCGAGAAGTACGCTCACGTAACGTTCTTTTTTAACGGCACCAGAGAGAAGCCATTCCCCAACGAAGATCGCGTTTTGATTCCTTCGCCACGACAGGCGAATTACGATCAAATCCCAGCCATGGCCGCGCCGCAAATTACCGAGCGCGTAATTAAAGAGATCGGTCGCGATAATTACGATGTAATTGTTGTAAATTTTGCGAACGCCGACATGGTCGGGCATACCGGCAATTTGGCAGCGACCATTGAGGCCATTGAAGTGCTAGATACTTGCGTCGGGCAAATAGTCGAGGCGACTCTAGAAGTCGGGGGTTTGGTGTGCGTCACGGCCGACCATGGCAATGCCGAAGAAGTGCTGAATTTGCAAACCCGCGCCATCGACAAAGAGCACAGTACCAATCCGGTGCCGTTGTGGATTGTTAGCAAGCAGCTAGAAGGCAAACCATCGATTGCTGGCGATGTGCCGAATGGTGATTTGTCGCTTATGCCGCCGGTCGGCATGTTGGCCGATGTAGCCCCGACATTTTTGGCTTTGCTAGGCTTGGAACAGCCGCCAGAAATGACCGGCACGCCACTTCTTTAGTTATGTTGCGCGGCTCGCCCATTATTCTTGAGGCGGTAGACAAGCTAGCACGAGCGGTAGTTGAGCTTGCGCCAGATCCTCGTTTTTCGCCGGTTGAGCCGCGGGCCTTGCTCGTTGGTGGTTATGTTAGAGATTTATTATTGGGACGCGAAGCCAAAGATTGTGACGTTGAGGTGTATGGCGTGGAAGCTAACAAACTACACGAGCTGGTTGCTTCGTTGTTTTCGCGAGTCGAGCTTATAGGCTCTTCGTTTGGAATTTTGAAGGTGTGGCTTGCTGAGGGCCACGAGCTAGATATTGGTGTTCCCCGAAAAGAATCAAAAGTCGGCAAGGGGCATCGCGGTTTTGTAATAGAGAGTGACCCGGCCTTGCCATTACGCGAAGCTGCTAGACGCCGAGATTTTACCGTTAACGCCATCGCCATTGATCCCTTAACCGAAGCCGTACACGACCCGTTTTCTGGTTTAGAACATCTGCAGCGAGGTGAGCTGCGCTATGTCGATCGGCAGACATTCATTGAAGACCCGCTGAGGGTTTATCGCGGAGTACAGCTGGCGGCTAGATTGGAATTTGGTTTAGAAGACAAGACTTTCGCTTTAATGAAAGACATGGTAGCGCGAGGCGAGTTGACCGAGTTATCTAAGGAGCGAGTAACTGACGAGCTAAAAAAATTACTATTGCGCGCAGAGGCGCCATCACGCGGGTTCGATTATTTGCGAGACCTGGGTGTTATTGATCGCCATTACCCAGAATTGGCTGCGACTTTTAACACGCAGCAGGAGCCGGAGTGGCATCCAGAAGGAACCGTCTGGACACATACATTGATGGTTATAGACGCGGCTGCGACTTTGATTAGACAAACATCACGTGAGCTAACAGAAGCAGATCAATTGACGGTAATGCTGGCCGCGCTGTGTCACGATCTGGGTAAGCCGCTAACGACCAAGATAGAAGACGGTCGGGTAAGGTCGCGTGGGCACGAAGATGCGGGCGAGGCGCCAACCAGGGAATTTTTTTCGCGACTAGCTTTTTCTAAGCAATTAATTGAGCAAGCGGTGCGCATAGTTAAGGATCATTTAAAGCCAAGTATTTCGCGGCGACAGCACGAGCAAGGTGAGCTAGATGAGCGGCAATATGCCAACGCTATCCGACGCTTGTTGAAGCGGCTAGGCGATGTACCGTTGGAAGTGTTTTTAACGGTTACTGAAGCTGATACGCGAGGTCGTGGTTTTGCAGACGCGTTGACTGCGCCATATGTCAGTGGTCAGAGTATGCGTCAGGTCATCGCGCGACACGATTTGCTGGTAGCTGCCAAAGAGCCGTTGCTTAGCGGCGGTGAAATCATTGAACTATTTGGCTTGCCGCCAGGACCGCGAATTGGCGAGTTGGTTAAATTGCTCGAATCAGCCAGAGACGAGGGGCTGATTAGCACCAAAGACGCGGCGATCGATTTCTTGCAAACAAAAATATGAATTTAAAGATACTCGATCAGCGTTTAACTGACCGCTTGGTGCGGTGGGGGAAGCCACAGCTAAGGTTGTGGCAGATCGTGGCTGGCAATGGCATGTGGTTATTGGCCTTGGCGGCGACGATTTTAGTCGGCTCGGGACGTCTGCACGTTTTGCATTTATTTTTGCCTTTGCTATTGGCTTACGCTACCACCCTGGCTTTGCAAAATATCATTGGTCGCGAACGGCCTCGCACCGAATTAGTTAGTGACTACAAATTGTGGTATCGCACTTTTTCTTCGCCCTCGGCACACGCTATGACTAGTGCGGCCTATGCCACCGTATTGGCGGGGGCGGCGGTTGGCGGACTTGGCGCTAGACTTGTCTTGATATGTTTTTTGGCGATTTTAACCGTGCTAATTGGCATTTCGCGAATCGTGGTTGGCGTACATTATTTTTTTGACGTGTTGCTCGGATTATTTTTAGGCCTGGTTTTTGGCTTGGGTTACATACTGGCCTTGATGTAGGTCATTAACCATCTTTTTGCGCAAACGACACTGGTCGGAAATGTTAGTTTAGGCTAAGGTTGTTTTGTTATGTCAAACAAGATTCAGGCCGTAATTTTGGCCGGCGGCAAGGGTACTCGCCTGGCTCCACTGACCGATAATTTGCCAAAGCCGCTGGTGCCTGTTTTGGGTCGGCCGATGATGCTTTATGTACTTGAGCATCTTAAAGCTGCGGGAATCACCAATGTAGCTATTGCGGTGGCGCATCTGGGGCATTTAATCGAACAAGAATTTGGTACGGGCGGGGGGCTTGGCATGCAGATTAGTTATTTGAAAGAGCCCGAGCCAATGGGTACGGGTGGCTGGTCAAAGTTAGTTGATTGGTCTGGCCTAGCCGATGATTTTTTGGTACTCAATGCCGATAATCTGTTTTGGATTGACGTGGCCGCCTTTATTGCTCGACACAAAGAAGCAAAAGCGCGAGCGACTATCGCGGCTATTGAAATTCCTAGCGAAACAGCAATTAATTACGAATTGCTGGCGCCGAATACCGAACATACGCGTCTGCTCGACTATGTTGACCGCACACGAGGTCAGGAGTTACGAGCTAAGCCAACGGTTTTTGTGTCTTCCGGTTGGTACATTATGACTCCGGCAGTGCGTGAACACGTTCCCGGTTGGCTGCCAGTATCAAATGAGGCGCATATTTGGCCGGCGCTGGCGCAAAGCGGGGCGCCACTAGGGTTTTATCGAGCGACCGAGCCGTGGTTTGATTCAGGAACGCACGAGCGGCTAGCCAGGGTTGAGGCCTTTCTAAGAGACAAGTACAATGGCGCGGTATGATCAAGAAATTTATTTTTGCCTGCGGATTATTGTTGGTGGCGCTGGCTGTTTTTTTTGTTGTTGCTTTGAATCAAGTTTGGCATTTTGCCTTAGCTCATCCTAAGGCCACGGAGCCAATCGTGCCTTTTGTGGTCGATGAAGGAGAATCGTTTAAAAGTATTGCGTTACGTTTAGAAGAGCAAGATATTGTAGCCAGCGCTTTTTGGTTTAGGGTAGCGGCAGAGCTAGCTGGTTTAAGCGATGACGTGAAGAGCGGCGCTCATGTCTTGGTGGTTAAGACTAGCTATTTATCGTTACTCGCATCTTTGACCGATACCCCGACTGGCAATGAGGTCAAGGTAACAATTCCCGAAGGTTACACTTTGGCGCAGATGGGGTCGTTGTTAACTGATGCGGGCCTGGTAACGCCCAGTGAGTGGCAAACTGTAACTGGTGAGGACTCGCCACTGGAACAGCACCAATTTGTACTTGCAGCCAATAAGCCGGATGACGTCGACTTAGAGGGCTATTTGTTCCCTGATACTTATCGGTTTGCGACTGATGCTACAGCCGAGCAAATTGCGACTGAGATGTTAGAGACTATGGCTAGTCGCGTGGCCCGACTTGGTACGCCGAGTGGCGATGCCGCTGGCTACACCACCCACGAGTTACTGACCATTGCTTCTATTGTGGAACGAGAGGTGCGTCAACCGGACACCATGCGCAACGTGGCTGATATTTTCTTAAAGCGTTTAGAAATTGGCATGCCGTTGCAGGCGGATTCGACGGTTAACTATGTGACCGGAGGTACTGACCCCTCTATTTCACTTGAGGATCGCGACAATGTTGATTCGCCCTACAATACTTACAAATATCCTGGCTTGCCGCCGGGCCCGATTAGCGCCCCGAGCATGAATGCACTCACCGCGGTACTAAACCCGACTCACAATAACTATCTTTACTTTTTAACTACCGACGAAGGCGAAATTTATTACGCGGCTACGTACGACGAACATTTAGCTAACAAGAATCAATATCTGAAGTAGGCTGATTGAGTTTCGATTATGAAAGAATTCGTACTCTCAGCCCCCGCAGCGCCTAAACTGAATATTGACTACCAGGCTGAGTTGAGCGCTGAGCAATTCGCGGTTGTTGCCGAGGGCGACGGACCGTGTTTGGTGTTAGCAGGGGCGGGGAGTGGTAAGACCAGAACCGTGACCTACAGAGTAGCTTGGTTGCTGGAGCACGGTGTTCAGCCTGACGAAATTTTGTTGTTGACCTTCACCAATAAAGCAGCCAAAGAGATGATGACGCGGCTCGAGACTTTGCTCAAAGCTTTTCCGCAAGGTGTCTGGGCCGGAACTTTTCACTCCATTGCTAACCGAATTCTCCGCATGTACGGCAAGTATACGGAGTTTGGTAACGATTTTTCGATTTTAGATGAAGAAGATGCGAATGATTTAATGAAGTTGTGCGTGAAGGAGGCTAACGTCTCGCAGTACGGTAAGCGTTTTCCCAGTCCGGGTGTGCTGCGTGGATTAGCCTCGTACGCGGCTAATGCTAACTTGTCACTCGAAGATGCCATTGAGCTGCGCAACCCGTCTTTTGCTGATTTTGCCATCGAGATCAAAGCGGTGATTGCAGCCTTCAAGGCTGGAAAGCGCCGTGGCAAAGCCATGGACTTTGACGATCTTTTGCTTGAGCTTCGTTTATTGCTTCAAAACAATACCGAGGTGCGACAAGCCTTGGCTGGACGTTTTCGGTACGTACTAGTCGATGAGTTTCAGGACACCAACATCATTCAGGCAGACATTGTCGATCTGCTATCGAGCGTGCATCGTAATCTGGTGGTCGTAGGCGATGACGCGCAAAGTATTTATTCGTTTAGAGCCGCAGAGATTAAAAATATTCTTGATTTTCCGCAGCGTTATCCGGCCACAAAAATGTTCCGTTTGGTCACGAACTATCGCTCAACGCCAGAGATTTTAGCCGTAGCCAACGCGGTTATCAAAGGCAATAAAGAGCAGTTTCCCAAGGAGCTTATTGCGGTTGTTCACAATGGCGATAAGCCGACTGTCGTGCCGGCCAGTGACGATCGGCAAGAGGCGCAATATGTAGCCGAACAGATTTTGCAGTTTCTTGATCAAGGCTTACGACTTTCCGATATCGCTGTGCTCTTCCGTGCGGCATTCCACTCCCAAGCTCTGGAATTTGAGTTGATGAAACGCGACATCCCGTACGAGTTCCGCGGCGGCTTAAAGTTTTTTGAGCGCGCACACATTAAAGATGCTATTGCTCACCTGCGTATTCTAAGAAACGTTAAAGATTCAATGGCCTGGATGCGTGCCTTGCAAATTCACCCTGGCTTTGGCTTAGCTACGGCATCAAAGGTGGCAAATTACGCCACTGCACATGACACTCCGCGCGCAGCCATCGAAGACACGCCGCGCTTAGGCGCTAAAGCGATTGCCGGTTGGCAGCGTGTGGTCAAGATCATTAGTGCGATGATTGCGACGGACGGTCCATCGCCGGCGTTACGAGCTTTCGCTGGCACCGAGAGCTACAAAGAATATCTCGAGGCCGAGTATCCCAACGCTCGGGAACGTTTGGAAGACGTCGAGCAGTTTGCGGTTTTCGCTGAGCAGTACGATGACATCGGCGCTTTCCTCGACGCCGTGACATTGACGGGCGATTTCGGCGTTCGCCTGACCGATCCGGAGCAGACGGAGCACGCCGATGATCATGCAGATAAACTTATTTTGTCGACCATTCACCAAGCTAAGGGATTAGAGTGGGATACCGTTTTTGTGATCCATTTAGCCGAAGGCTCGTTTCCGCACCAACGTTCCTACGGTAGTGACGCCGAGATGTCAGAAGAGCGTCGTCTCTTTTACGTGGCGGCAACGCGAGCTAAGAAGCATCTTATTTTCACGTATCCAATAACTTCTGGTTACGAAACGGTCGAAATTCGTCAGCCTTCAACGTTCCTGGACGAAATCCCGAAGGGCGCAGTCGAAATGGTAAAGCTCCGAGCCTCGTTACCAAACTGGGCCCAATCCTCAGTTGCTCGCGAAACGCCTCGTCGCAGCCACGACTCTTGGGACGACGACGAGCCGGTCATCGTCCTCGACGCCGCGGGGGAGCGCACCGATAAACCAAAGCCACCTAGTTCTTTTTTGAGAGATGTGGGGGATTTGTTGGAGTGACAAGCGGGGTGCTTACACCCACACGATCGTGCTCGATCCCGACATCTACGGCTTCAACTTCTTCCTCACGGATGCTGATGGCATGGGGGTGTTGTTCGATTTTAGCAAGTGGGACGTAACAGGCACCTGCTATGAGAGCGGTAGTCTGATTCGGCACTAGTCAGCTCGGCATACAGTCTCAGCACCTCCCTAACCGGGGGTGCCGTTTTATATTCTTAAACCAGGCTACTGTTTGACAAAGGCAAATTTTTCCGCTAGCTTTCGAGAAAATACCTATGAAAAAACCATCCCGCAGACACCTTCTTGCAGGTCTGCTGTCCGTAACTTTTTTACTAGCCGTGACTCTCTTTTACATTTTCCAAAACTCACAACTCTTTAGTAACCTAATAACGCGACGACCCGAAATCTCTATCGAAGACCCCTACCTGGGAGCCGATCCCGACACAGCCCGCATCAAGCTCGTCGTCTATATAAACTATCAGCTAGAAACCAACACCGTTCAAGCTGCCCTGCTCGATGTTCTACCCAAATATCAAGATGTACTCTCAATAACCTTCAAACAGGCACCCATTGATTACAAGTATTGTGGCGAAGGGTGTTTCGGACAGATGAAACGCGAAAGTGAAATCGAGGACGGAAACTTTCTGGCCGCCGAGGCCGTATTCTGTGCTCACGAACAAGGGTATTTTGAGCCGTTCCATAACCAACTCGTTCGTCGAACGCCCTCTACCTATATTGACGAAGATTACTTGTTAGACGTTGGGCATTTTGTGTCCCTCGAACAAACCGGTGGCAAGGAACGCTTTAATAACGACGCTCTGGCCGACTGTCTTTCCAGTCACAAATATAAACGATACGTCATTAACCAGAATTTAGTAGCTACAATAGATTTTGGCTCGTTAGTTACCGGTCGAGAAATTGCTGTATTTTTTGATGGAGAAAAGGTGGGTCAATTATCTAGACAAAATGGGACAGTCGCTTTCTGGGACGAGTATTTCAACCAACTACTCAACCCACCACCATCGGAACCGGAAGAGGGTTGGTACATGTACAACATGAAAAACCAAATCTGCACCGTGCCCCCTGAAGAAATAATGGTAATAGATCCCTACCAGGAACCCAACTATACAGATCCTTATGTGGACGAATATTTTGTGCGAGACAACTGCCTTTACTATCAAGGTCACGCCGTTTACGAGAAGAATCTCTACGCACAAATAAGTGCCGGAGAATTTGGTGAGCTGCCTGAATCACAACTGCGTGGTGGTGCTTTCGGACAAAATCCAATACAAGAACTCTTCCGCTACGAGCACGAGGGAAAGCTTAGAATCTTTCTTATGGGTAGTAGTGATTGTGGGGGTTGCGGATTTAGCGGTCCATACCTAGAAATAGTCCTATCTACCGGCGAAATTCGACGCAAAATGGCTGATCTTCCGTACTTTTATAACTTAGAGCTCTCGCCCAACAAGAAGCTGGCCGTTTTAGTTGAAATAAAATATCCCGAGAGAGATGAGGCGGGTGAGGTAGCCGAGGGAACGATGGAGGAAGAATACTACCTTTACGACCTGGTAAACTTTAAAAAAGGAAAGAAACTCTACGCCCCAAAACCAGGCGAGCGTACGCTACTCTCCTGTGGCATGGGCTGCTCGCAAAGCGGTATCGAGTGGCTCGACAATCAGTTTATTCAGCTGACGCCACGAAAATTGACGGAGCTCGACATACCCTACATCGGCTATCCAGATGAGGAGGCGGCGGAATATGATAAACCGTTCGTGATTTCGGCCTTTTAATTGCGAATATAAGCCGAAAACTCCTCAAACAGCCTGATGTTTCGTATCGGCTCCACCGTGTCTCTTTTGTCTCAATTACCCCGACCCATCCGCCTCAAAATCGCCCTCGGGAGAATTCTCGAATACCCTTTACAAAACCCCGAAGGTGGTGGTTCTAGACTCCAGTGGCCCGCCAAAAAGATACTTCTTTTCCGAAAGAGGTGTTTTTCTTTGTAGCTGATATATTTGTTATTTCCAACTGATTTTCTGAAAATTCTTTTCTCGCACCATCATTTTTGATCCTGGACAAAAAGTCCTTTTTGTTCTAGTTTCCTGTCTTAGGAGGCGTCCTTTGTCCAAGAAAGATAGGCGTAAGATCGGTTCTGGCAACGTCAACATGAACGATTGGCTGCTCAATAGCGGCACACTGGTCACGGTCACGCGCCAACGCGCTGATCGCTTCCTCTCGCGCGCGATGGGCTTCGTCTACGAGATCCTACCGTCTGGGCGGGTGGTAATCTGCACCTGTCGACATAACTTCTTCGAAAGCAGCGACCTCACGGCCTTGGCGCTCCTCGGTGGCTACAACCGCGAAGAACAGTATGTCCCGCTGCATCCCGATCCGCTCTACGCGTCGGACGATCGTGACATCGCCTTCGTCATCACGCGTCGCGTCACCATGGCAAAAAAGCTACGAGCCTTCAATACGCAGGCATTCGATAAGTGGCACGCAAACGAGGAGGGCATTCTCTACAACTGCCGCAACGCCATTGGAGAGAGCCCCGATACGCAGCTCTTTGTGACCCGACAGGTGATCGGACCTCCGCGGAATCCAGCCCACCGCGCATGGATCAACGTCAACAACACCGAAACCGCCCACATACTGCCTGAGACCGACCTGATCGAACTCCCAGGGCTCCGCGACCGCGGGTACATCGAGCATGGTTACATGCGCATGCACACCCGTCCTGGCTTCTCGGGGAGCCCGATCTGGGACGACCAGCTGCGGCTCATCGGGATGAACGTTCGGGGTACGCATGGCGGCGATGATGGCGATTACTGCAGCTATGTCTACGCGGGAGACATTCGACGGGCCTTCGTCGCGCTTCGCCCTCGAATGCTTGAAATCGACCGTGACAGTCGCGCTCACCGCTAGGCAGACTGCATCGCTACCATCCTCCATAGCCGTTCACCACGAGCGCCACACGGGCCGCTCATCTCTGGTGGACGGTTTCGTTTTTTTTGTTCATTGACAAGTACTTAAGAGACAGCCGATCCGTCCGCCTCAAATACCCTTACGAAACCCCTTAGTTGGTGGTACTAGGCTCAAGTGGTCCGCCAGATAGTCAAGACATTGCCGCCATCCAGCCCCGCGTAAGAGGGGGTGGGTTTGTAAAGAAAAAAAGACCCTTGTTGGGTCTTGAGGTCAGGGTAGAGGGTCTTCTTGGTTGAGCTTTTCGTCGTCGACTTCGACGACCGCTGCTTGCGGGGTCATGGCTGCGGCTTCGTCTAGGGCGGCCAGCTCGTGCATGCGCCGCTCGGCGGCGAGCTTGAGGTGCATCCGTTCCTTGCCGATGAGCGAGCCGTAGCTGCCGCCCTCTGGTTCCCACTGCAGATCCCAGCCCGCCACACGATCTTCGTATAGCCGGCGCAGTCGATCATCGATGTCGCCGCGAGCGATCATCTCGAGCGTGAGCGGCTCCGGCTTGGGTTGCGTCTCGTCCGCATCCACGGGCGTGGTTTCGTCGGGTTGGGGTTGAGCGCTGGTTCTGGTTTTCAGTCTCGCCAGCCATCCATCGAGCGAAAGGAACAAGCCGATGGAAGACATGAGACCAGCGAACGCGGCAAAGGCGAACAAGATGGCGTTTTCCAAGGGAAGTCTCCTAAGTTGTTGGCTAAGAATAAAATATTTTGAGTCTAAAGTCAAGGTTAGATCATTAGTTATTTTTGTGTGATATTTGGGATTTGCTATGGCAAATGGTGGTAAAGTAGTTGACCGAGCGATTATTCGGAGTTATTAATAAAAGTATATGATTTCACAAGCGCAAAAAATTTCACTGGCTTTAGGAGCCGTTGTTTTACTGGTGGTTGGTGGGGTGGTGTATTGGCAGACTCAACCCAAGAATCCAAATGAAGCGTTGTCACAGAGCGATAGTCAGGTTATGGGCTCAGCTGATGAGCAGCCGAACAGCGAAGAGGGCAAGGCGACTACTTATACAATGGCTGATGTGGTTGGGCACAATGATGCGTCTAGCTGTTGGTCGGTGGTGGAAGGCGGAGTTTACGATTTGACTGCTTGGATTGGTTCGCACCCAGGCGGAGAACAGGCGATTTTGGGTCTGTGTGGTGTTGACGGTACGGGCGCGTTCAAGGGTCAACACGGTGATGCGCAGCAGCAAAATCAAGTCTTGGCGACTATGAAGATCGGAGTTCTGGTTGAATAGGTATGTTTACCAGCAAGCTTGATCGCTGGTCGTATTTGGCGCCGCTAATTTTGCGTCTTGGTTTGGGGGCGGTAGTTGTTTGGTTTGGTGCAAGTCAGTTAATTGATCCTGCGAGCTGGTTGTTTTATGTGCCTAGCTGGACTCAGTCATTGGGTTTAGCGGCACAGACGGTCATTATGCTTAACGGATTGCTAGAAGTAAGCTTGGGATCATTGATGACCTTGGGAGTGTTAACTAGGTTCGCGGCGCTAATATTTTTTTGCCACATGATTATTATTGTTTTGGAGTTGGGATTAACGGCTATTGGCGTGCGAGACATTGGTTTGTCAGCTGGATTGTTGGCTTTGGCTTTCATGAAAGATGATCGTTATATGTTGAGTTAATGGGAGTTATAAAATTCGTCACCCAGACGAATTTTGTTTTTGTCAGAACGAGTTAACCTTAAAAAAATACTTAGCGATCGCTATGACTAAACCAGACTACGCCCAGCTATCACTCGACGCTCACAGAAAATCGATGGGCAAGTACGCGATAACTTCCAAGATGCCGCTTGAAACCAAAGACGACTTGTCGATTGCGTACACGCCAGGAGTTGCGGCCCCTTGTTTGGCCATTAAGGACGATCCATCGCTGGCTTACGAGATGACCATGAAAGGGAATAGCGTTGCGGTGGTGAGCGATGGCTCAGCCGTGCTTGGGCTGGGTAACATCGGTCCGATGGCTGGTCTGCCGGTCATGGAAGGCAAAGCAGTGTTGTACAAAAAATATGCCGATATCGACGCCGTGCCAATCGTTTTGGCTAGTCAGGATGTAGAAAAGGTGATCGAGGCGGTAAAAATGATTGCGCCGACGTTTGGCGGCATCCATTTAGAAGACATCGCAGCTCCGCAGTGTTTTGATATTGAGCAGCGACTGATCGAAGAACTCAACATCCCGGTCATGCACGATGACCAACACGCCACGGCGATTGTTATTCTGGCCGGACTGCTAAATGCTCTCAAAATTGTCAGTAAATCATTAGAAAATATTAAGATCGTGATCAACGGGGCGGGTGCGGCAGGCTTGGCTACGGCTAATCTTTTGGCTGACGCTGGGGCTAAAAATATCGTGGTCTTAGATTCTCAGGGTATAATCAGTTCTGAGAGACGGGACCTCTCTCCAACCAAGGCGGCGCTAGTGCGTCGGCTGGGATTATTGCATTCCGGAAATTTGTCCGACGCAGCACAGGGCGCGGATGTCTTGATCGGAGTCAGTAAAGCGAAACTTTTTACTAAGTCGATGGTTCAAGGTATGGCACCGCAGGCAATAATTTTTGCCCTGGCTAATCCTGAACCAGAGATTTTGCCTGACGAGGCTTTAGCGGCCGGAGCAGCGGTCGTGGCCACTGGTCGTTCTGATTATCCTAATCAGGTAAATAACGTTTTGGTCTATCCGGGATTGTTTCGTGGTTTGCTCAAATCCAGGCAGCGTTTAACTAGCGGCATGAAGCTAGCTGCTGCCCGGGCTTTGGCCGATTCTGTAAAAACGCCAACCGCCGAAAGCATACTGCCATCGATACTAGAGTTTAATCCTGCTACTGACATTGCCAATGCCGTTTGTAATTATGACGCGTCGTCATTACCGACATCGCCGCTCACGTAGATCTGGAATGTTCCACAATATTTTGCCTAGTTTTTTGTTAATCGTTTTTGGGGCGAGTGGTTTTTACGCTGCCCTGCAGTGGTTTAGGAGCGACGCTTCGACCACAGAGGCCATGACCCCAGAAGCTGCGGTGTTGGCACCAGTCGGCGAAACGACCGAACAGATCGCGGCCGCGGTGCCCACTCAAACGTTAACTGCAAGCGTGCCGTTGATTTCAAGATTTGATGGTCAGCACACAGGCAAGATAGATCGTTACCCGGTAGCTCAAGGTTTTGAATATTATGTACTGGCTTATTTGCCGGCTTTGGATCCTGCTTTAGAAACTTATCACGTCTGGTTGCTAAAAGACGGATTGGCTGATGTTCGCGATATGGGTGAGCTAACTGTACGCGCAGACGGTAGCTGGGTTGGCCATGTGGTGGCTGATACTCTACATGGAGTGAGCGATGCAGAGACCTATGGTTCAATTGTTATCATGCGTCAGCTAGTTGACGAAGGAGCCTCAACTTTGGGCAGTAAAATTGCCGAAGCAAAATTTTAAATCGTTACTTGCAAAAAATGCTAAATACGTATTAAGTTTCGTAATAACGCAGGGCGAAACGTTAAGACGTTTTAGATTATGAAAATTGGGGTGATTGGGGCGGGCTGGGTTGGGGTAACGACGGCGGCCACTTTGGCCCATTTGGGTCACGATGTGCGCTGTTCAGACATAAATGCCGAACGAGTGGCTAAGCTCCAAAAAGGTGAGCTGACTTTTTTTGAACCAGGGTTAGCTGAATTATTGCAAAGCGGTTTGCAAAGCGGTCGGTTAATGTTTACAGCTGATAACGAGGCGGTTGTAGGGCATGGCGAAGTTATTTTCGCCTGTGTTGATACGCCGCCGCAAGTTGATGGGGCTGCTGATTTGTCGCAGGTGATAAGCGTGGCCAGAGATTTTGCTAAATGGCACGAGCCAGAAAGTATTTTTGTTATTAAATCAACCGTACCTGCAGGTACTTGCCGAAAGATTTCGCACTTGATAGCTGAGAACGGCGCAATAGCTGGCAATGCTACGAGTTTTTTTGTGGCTGCTAACCCAGAGTTTTTAGCCGAGAGCACGGCTGTGCGCGACACCTTGCAGCCATCGCGCATTGTTATTGGCGCCGATGACGAGCAAACGCAGCAACGGGTTCGTGCGGTTTTTGCGCCTATGCTAAGCACGGCTGGTAACGAAGATTTGGCAATTGTGCTGACCGATACGGCCAGTGCGGAAATTATTAAATGTGCGTCAAACGCTTATTTGGCTAATCGCATAAGTTTTGTGAACGAAGTAGCTAATTATGCTGTAGCGGTTGGCGCTGATCCGTTTGAAGTGGCTCGCGGCATGAGTTTTGACAAGCGGATCGGCCAAGTGCGCCCGGGAGTTGGTTTTGGTGGCGGGTGCTTTCCAAAAGATGTGAGGTCTTTGCTTCACGAAGGGGCTGCGGTGGGGGTGCCGTTAACTATTTTGGAACAAGCCGCGGCAGTGAATCAGCGACAACGCGAGCGACTGTTTAATTTACTAAGCGAAGCGCTGGGCGGTGTGGCTGGTAAGCGGATTGCGATTTTGGGACTGGCTTTTAAGCCGAACACTGACGATATTAGGGAGGCTCCGGCCATGTATTTTATTGAACGACTGTTAAAAGAAGGCGCGAATGTGGTGATGTATGACCCGCGGGCGGGCAAAAAAATGAGCCGTCAATTTCCGCAAGCTGAGCTGGCGACCACCTTGGTAGACGCGTTAACTGCTGCCGAGGCAGCGGTAGCGCTCACTGAATGGGATGAGTTTACGCAGTTTTCCCTTGAAGAGATGCAAAAAATCATGAGTGGTCGCCTGTTGATTGATGGTCGTGGCGTGTGGTCGTCAAGCAGTGCGGCAAGTTTGGGTTTTGATTTGTTGCGTTGACTTGTGGATGCCTAGGCTGCGTCTTTTGGGCGGGCAAACTATACTGCTTGAGAATTGTTTATTTTCTTTATGTCTCAAGCGTTAAGATTCTGGGCCGGCGCGCCGTTGGCCTTGATTATTTCGTCGATAGTTCTGGCGGCTATTTTTGCCGCTAGTGTGCCAACAGCCAGGGCGGCTAATAATTCGTCGGTTGGTCTGTGGCTGCAGGACACTGATGCCAATGCGGAATTGGATAGAATAGTACTTAGTATCGATAACGACGCTAGAGAGACCTGGTCTGTGAATGGCACGCCAAATTTTGTAGTAACTCAAGGTGGAGAGCCGGTCACTGTTAGTTCGGTGGCAATTTCTGGATCTGCGACGGCTGATCCGGTGACGGTTTATATTTTACTCGATCAGTCTACAACCGATGTTGATACTGACGGGGTTAATTCTAATGCTGTAGAGCTAGCTTACGTGCCGGCTGGTGGTGGCGCGAGCTGTGCTAATTGCCTCAGGGACGCCAGTGGCGAGCTGGCGGCTATAGTGGCCGGCGACGATAGTAGCGCAGCGAGCGACGAAATTGATGGCATGGCGCCGCGATTAGTTGCGCAAAGTCCAGTTAATGGCGCGATCGAGGTATTCCGAGACGCTAATGTAGTGATGGTGTTTTCTGAGCCAATTAACACATCTTCGGCTTCTGTGGCTTTAGCGCCGGGTGGTGACGCGACGCGCATTTGGAGCGCTGGCAACACTACGCTAACTATTGATCCAACAATTTTGCTGACTAACGGTACTAATACAGTAAGCGTAGAAAGCGCTTACGATATGGCTAGCTCGGCCAATGCCTTTGGCGGGTTTGTTAGTGGGGTAACCGAAAGTCCCTGGAATTTTGCCGTGTCTACCGAGACATCAGATCAGGCTACGCAAACGGTTTATGGTTTGACGGTAACCGTTCCCTATGTGGTAGAGGAGTGGCCGGCTGGCGTGACCATGGAAATAGCCTGGGATTGGGAAGGAGGCGCGGCCATGCAAAATGTTAATTTGTATTATTCGGTAGACGGTGGCAATTCTTATACGCTGATTGCTAAGAACGCCCCTAATAACGGACGCTACGCCTGGAGGCTGCCGGAGGTTGATACGGATTTTGCTTATATCAAAGTTGAGGGCACTGATCTGGTAACTGTATTAGCGAGCGATGTTTCGGCTCAGTTCCAGATAGTGACCAACGAACCGGTAGTTGAAGAGTCTGATAATTTTGGAGTATCGCCAGTTACCGGAGAAACCGAGCCAATTACTTCGGTGGCGGTGGGGGATTATATAAAGAGTCCGTATTTCGACACGGTTTATTATGTAGACACCGGATTTGTCCGACGCCCCTTCGTTGATTCGCAGACTTATTTCACTTATCAAGATTCTTTTGCGACTATCAAGGTAGTTACTGACGCGACTTTGCCAACCTTGGCTATGGGTGCGCCGATGTTGCCAAACCCCGGCATTGTGCTGATAAAAATAGTTAGTGACGATCGGGTCTATGCCGTGACTGCAGACGGGACTGGCGAGGCGCAGTTGCGATGGCTGCCTAGTGAAACGTTAGCCGTTGAACTTTATGGGGTCGATTGGTCTGATTACGTAATAGATATACCAGTAACTTTGTTTGGTAAGTACGTATCAGGTTCAGAAGTCGACAGTGGTTTTACGGTCGATTTGCAGAATATGAAAACGCGGGTTGAGGTAAATTCTTAAAAAGCAAAAAATCCCCGCCAGGGGGATTTTGTTTTGAGAATTAAAGTCCTCCATGTGTTACAATATGGCTTGAATCGTCCACCAAATTGCTTATGGACATCTTTTCCGGTGCTCGGAAAAGCGAATCGCTGACTGAACAAGTTTTACGCATTCCTCTTACTCCTGAAGAGAAGGCTGTTTGTGTCGCAGGAAATAGACCGCCACGGATGTCTGACATGACTTGGCGTATCTTTAGAATAATGGCCGAGTTCGTTGAGGGCTTTCAGTTTTTATCAACCACAAAACGGGAGGTGTCTATTTTTGGTTCCTCGCGTCAAATTCCTGGATCTCATTGGTACGAAGAGGCGGTTAAGCTCGGCGCATTGCTCGGCAAAAACGGGTTTACGGTGGTTACTGGCGGTGGGCCGGGAATAATGGAGGCAGGAAACAAGGGAGCCTACGAAGTGGGCGCCATGTCGGTGGGTTTGAACATTCAACTGCCACACGAGCAGCGAATTAATCAATACGTAACTCACGCCAAAGCGTTTTACTATTTTTTTACGCGCAAGGTAATGTTGGCTGCTAGCGCTCAGGCTTATGTTTTTTTCCCGGGTGGTTACGGAACTTTAGATGAACTATTCGAAATTTTGACTTTAATTCAAACTGGTAAATCAGAACCTGTGCCAGTGGTTTTGGTTGGCAAAGAGGTCTGGCAGCCTTTGTTGACCTGGGTCGAGCAGTGCGTTTATGGCGAATTGGACGCCATTGACCGCGAGGATCTGGGCATTGTACAACTCGTCGATACGGCCGCCGAGGCCTATGCAATTGTAGCTAAATCTCGCGAACGAACGTTTTTCTAAGGCTTATGTCTGATCGTTATACCAATTTGGCCCAGCTTGTTGGCCGGCGACATGTTGCAGCAGTTGCGCCTGGCGAGGAAGTAATTGAAGTCAGCGTTCCAGTGTCTACTGCAGCTGCGTTGTACGAGCGAGTGCGCAATACGCTTGATTATCAGGAAGAGCATCTGCTGCGTCGCAACGCTATATTGCGTATTTTAAAACGTTATTTGGGTACAGACGTGTCTCTGGCTAGTTTGGCCGGGGATTTGTTAAAGGAATTGGTCTGGGCACAGTATTTGCCAAACCGAGCAATACCGGTGTCTTTAGTGAATAAACTTGAGCCTGTAATTGCTAAGTACGAAGCTTTACTACAGACCGCTGAGCGAGCTAAAGCTCAGCGCGAAGTAGCTTTTAATTGGGTCTTGGATGTTTTGGCTACAGAAATCGAAACTATCGTATCGCCGGTGCCAGACGAAGAAGCGCTAGCTGCTTTTATGTACGATGAGGTGCGCCGACGTACGGACTGGGATCCAAGATTGCCCATCAAAGAAGAAGATAAAGACTTGCGATTATATATTGCCGTGCACAGATCGTTGCTCAAATCTAATCCAGCCACTTTGGGTTACCGGGTGTTGACTTTGTATTATCCTGATTGGCCTGGTGCGGCTAATCCAGAATTGATTGAAGAGGTCGCTAAAAATCTATTAAAAATTATAGAGGCCGTAGAGCGCGAAATTAAAGACCCGCTGACAGATCGTTTGTCGCGCATGCTGCGACGACGGGCGGGCATATTTCGAGTCTTGGGAGACGCGTTGCGCGATTTGATTGATAAAGATCCGGAAGGCATTGCCGACCCAGACACCTTGGATACAGCCGTGCGTCATGCCTTAGAAGTTCGAACTGCGAATTTTCGCGTTCGCTTGCGTCGCACCGTAGTGCGAGCCGTGGTGTTTTTGTTTATTACAAAGATGTTCTTGGCTTTGTTGTTGGAACTGCCTTACGATTTGTTGATTTTGGGTTCGGAGGCGCATTTTTACCCTTTGCTTATAAATATTATTTTCCCTCCGTTATTTTTGGCGCTGATCAGTTTAACGGTAGTAATTAATAATAAGAAAAATTCAGAAGATTATGTTAATGCCATCAGGGCCGTTGGCATAGGCGCGGATCATCCCATTCTGCATTTACGAGTCAAGCATTTGGTGCGGAGTTCTTGGCAACTCATTTTTGACGGACTGTATGTGTTGTTGTTTGTGGCTGTGTATGGAGCGATAGCCTTCGGTTTGATGAGCATTGGCTTTCACTGGTTGTCGATTGCGCTGTTTTTATTCTTCTTGTCGCTGGTTACGTTTTTTGGCATTCGCATTAGGCAATCGACCAGAGAAATCATTGCCTCGGATGCGCGGAGTGGATTGGTGGGAACGGTATTTGATATTTTGTTGTTACCGATAGTGCGTGCCGGAGCTTGGATGTCTAACAAGATTTCGAGGATTAATGTTTTTATTTATTTCTTCGACTTCATCATCGAGGCGCCACTCAAAGTGGCGATTGAATTCATTGAAGGATGGCTATCGTTTATTAGGGAAAAGAAAGAAGAAATTTAATAATTTTGTGAACGGTTCTTGGAGGAAGCATATCAATCACGTAGTGTTGGCACTGCTTGTGCTGGGCTTTGCGGTTACTGCCTATCAAAGGCTAAACGGTTATTTTGTAAAGCCAATATTTGGCGCAACTTTTTCGAGCAACTACGCAAGTCACCTAGGACTTGATCCGCACCAAGTTTATTTGGCAACTTTAGACGAACTTCAAGCGAAAGTGATTCGTTTGCCAGTTAATTGGAACGAAATAGAAGCAGTCGCTGGTGAGCGGCAATTTGCGGAACTTGATTGGTACATGAACGAAGCCATGAAGCGTGAGGTGAAAGTGATTTTAGCTGTTGGCAACAAGGTGCCCAGGTGGCCGGAATGTCAGACGCCGGTTTGGGCTATTGGTTTGCTTCCGGAAGAATTTGACCAGGCACTGTTGGCGCACGTACGCGCTGTAGTGGAGCGTTACAGTGCGCACCCGGCGTTATCGCGCTGGCAAATAGAGAACGAACAATTGTTTCCGTTTGGCAATTGTCCAATACCCAACAATGCGCGGTTTGCCAAAGAGCTTAATTTGGTTCGTGAACTTGATCCGCATCATCCGATACAGCTAACGGTTAGCGGCGAACAACAGGCTTGGGTTAGTCAGGCTTGGCAGGCTGATATTATAGGTAGTAGTCTTTATAGATTTGCTTGGAATCCAACGATCGGGTTTAGCGTTTTTCCTATCCCGCCAGTGTGGTATTCGCTTCAGGCAAAATCGGTGACTTTGTTTACCAAGAAGTCGGTAATTTCAGAACTCCAGGCAGAACCTTGGTTTCCAAGAGATGTCATGAAGTACGATCCGGCTGAAGCGCAGGCTTTCTTCACTCCGCAATTATTACGTTTACATGCCGCGTATGCGGTGCGTACCGGAATCAAAGAGATCTCTTTTTGGGGGGTAGAGTGGTGGTATTACCTAAAGGAACACGGCTACCCCGAACTGTGGAATGAGGGCGTGAGGATAATGACTGCCAAAAAGGAATAAATATGGCCACTCGAGCGCCACGACGAAATAAAAAACCAGTGATTGAAACCTACGAGGTAGTGGTTATTGGTGGCGGTTCGGCGGGTTTAGCTGCGGCTGAATCGGCCAGGGCAGCCGGCGCTAAGGAGGTTTGCTTAGTGGAACACGGCATGCTTGGAGGCGAGTGTCCAGTTTGGGCTTGTGTGCCCACCAAGTCGCTACTTCGTTCGGCTAAGCTCTACTATCAGGCCAAGCATAGCTTGCCGCAGTTTGGAATAAGGCCAGGGCGGGTACAATTTTCTTTGCCGGCCATAATAAAAAGAAAAAATGCCGTGGTGCAGGCCATTACTGGTGGCGGCGAAAAAATTGCCGAGCATGCAAAGAGGCGCGGTATTACTGTGCGTCGCGGTAACGCCAGTTTTGCCAACGCTAAAACTTTAGATGTCGGCGACTTACGATTGCGGGCGCAGTCATTTGTAATCGCTACTGGTTCCAAGGAAGTGGTGTTGGATATCCCCGGTATAGAAGAGATCCGGCCTTGGTATTCTAGGGAATTAGTGTCATTGGAAAGATTGCCCGCATCGGTTGTGTTGATTGGCGGTGGGCCGGTGGGTTGTGAGTTTGCCACGTTTTTTGCTTTGTTGGGCGTGCCCACTACAATAGTTGAAGCCGGGGCCCATTTATTACCCCGTGAAGATGTTGAAATTGCGGCGCTAGTTGAGGCTAATCTAAAGCGACAGGGGGTTAGGATCATGACACGAACTACGGCTTTGGCCTGCAAGAAAAATGGCCGGGGAGTGTTGTTGACGGTGCAGACTGGTCGCCGACCGCGTCAAGCATTATCAGCTGAGGTGTTGGCGGTTACCATTGGGCGTCGTCCAAACATAGATGGTCTAGCTTTGGAGCGGGCGGGTATTCGGCGCGATGAGCGGGGAAGCATTATAAGTGGCAAGACTTGTGCTAGCTCGGTGCCGCATATATTTGTGGCAGGTGATGCGCGCGGGGGCATGCAATTTACCCATTTGGCTCATTACGAAGGATCGATAGCGGGTTGGAATGCGGCCTTGCGGGGTAGTCAGCGAACCTTAGCCGATACCGATTTAAGAGTTGTGCCTAGAGTTACGTTTGTGGAACCGGAGGTTGCTTCTGTGGGGTTAACGCCCGCTATGGCTAAGCGGCAAAAGTTGGCTCATGTGGTGTATCGTTTCCCTGTTGGCGCGCTCGGTCGAGCGGCAGTCGATGGCGGCCGCGAGGGGTTGTTAAAAGTGGTGGTGAGCAAGACCGATAACACCGTGCTTGGCGCCCACCTGGTGGGCGAGCGAGCTGGAGAGGTAATTCATGAATTGGCGTTAGCCATTCATGCTCAAATACCGTTTAATGAGGTGCAAAAAATGATGCACGCATATCCCACCTGGAGTGAATCTATTCCAGCGGCATTTATTTAAATATGACTCAACAATCAGCAAAGATTTGGCTAACTTTTCTGCGCACTAGGCCCATGTGGGGCATGATACCGTTGCGAATTATTTTCGGAGTGACCATTATTTTGGAGGGCATTTCTCGTTTTACATTCGTTCGAGAACATAAAGAATCATTTTTAAGCGCCTTGCCCCACGAGTGGGCGTTGCCCATTTTGACTGTTTTTACGGCGATCGAAATCGCGGCTGGCATATTGGTTATTCCTGGCTTGATGGCCAGATTTGCTGGCTTTGCCATTGTGATAGAAATGGCAGCGGCAATTTTTGTGGAACGCATACCTTTAGATTTCAGCATGGACTTGCAAGCTCAGATTTTGTTAGTTGGTATTGCTGGCATGATGTCGTTTTCGGGAGCCGGACGCTATTCAATCGATCATTACCTAGCAAAACGCATTTTGAAGGAACATCCGACTAAAAAGTGGGAGATATACTGCTACGCCGAAACCCCCTACACCAAGTGGTGGGAGTAATCAGGCTTCCTAAAATCAGCCATCTCCTTCGTTGCTCACTCCGTCGGACTCAACGTACCATGAAGTACGTCTCCGTCCTTACTCGTTCGCGCCTCGAATCTGACTGATTTTAGAAAGCCTTTAGAGCAACCTGAGCACAACGTAAGTTGCTTTTGAGGCTTGCGAGGGGAGGGGTTGTGGTTTAAACTGGCGGTGATTATGAATAACGAAGTCGTTCTTGATATTGAAACGCAGAATACTTTTGACGAAGTTGGTGGTTATTTTACCGACAAGCTAAAGGTATCGCTGGTCGGGGTATATTTTTACGAAACCAATACTTACGAATCTTTTTTGGAGCCAGAGCTGCCGAAACTTTTTTCCAGACTTGAGCGTTCCGGTCGGATTATTGGATTTAATTCCATCGGATTCGATATGCCGGTGCTGAATAATTATTACGGCGGCAATTTGTTGAATTTGCCGCAGCTCGATATTTTAAAAGAAATCGAAAAAGGTATCGGATTTAGGCTTAAATTAGATAGCGTGGCTCAGAGCACCCTGGGAACCAAGAAGTCTGGCCATGGTTTGCAGGCCGTGCAGTGGTGGAAAGAGGGTAATATTGAGGCAATTCGTGAATATTGCTTGCAGGACGTTAAGGTGACCATGGAGGTTTACGAGTATGGACTCAAAAATGGCTTCTTGCTTTTTGATGATCGTTCGGGTGAAAGGAAGGCTATCCCGGTTGATTTTAAGGCTAATATTCCAGCCGCTACAGTTAATTTAACGCTCGGTCTCTAACTATCCCCAGGTTCTTCTTCACCACTACAGGTAGTGGTATACTGTGTGTGTTGAACACAAGATGTTGTGTTGACACGTCGATTGGTGGAGGACGCGCCCCTGCGGAACCCCACATCGGGGTTATTTTTTTACTTCATTTTATCTCATTACTAGGCTTAAGCCTAAGCAGGTAGATCTCGAATATGTATCAA
>CAZXUX010000001.1:0-235 GCA_964644265.1 uncultured Gammaproteobacteria bacterium | reverse complement strand
TTTCGTTGCTCCAACTACGGGGAAGATGACGGCGTTATTGACGCCGCGCAAGGTTTATCGACCGTTTGAGTATCCTCATTATTACGAATATTTTCAAAAACAAAATCAGGCACACTGGTTGCCAACTGAAGTGCCAATGGAAAGCGACATTGCCGACTATCGTTTTCACATGACAGAGCCAGAAAAGAATTTAGTGATCCAAATTTTACGTTTTTTTACGCAGGGCGATATTGAG